>NZ_JAGIRL010000017.1 GCF_019012925.1 Fusobacterium sp. | reverse complement strand
TATTGTATTAGAAATTTGAAAAAATTTCGAGTACTTTATACCTTTTTTTATTTTAAAAATAAAAAAGCCAAAGAGATTAAAAAATCTCTTTAGCTAATTTTAAAACATATAGCTATTAAGTTTGCAACAGCCCCTTTTTATTTCACCTATTAATCTGCTGGTACAGCTTGTTTCCCTTTGAAGAAGTATTATTGTACGGCTTATTTTCTTCCTTTCAGCCTTTTCCAAGCCCCTCATATCCCCCCAACTATTATGTTGCGTATATAAGTCTTGAAATGGACAATTTCCAGTGTTTGTGCTTCATTCAGCGTTCAGGTGTAGGTATCACCTAATACTCAGTGGCTTTCTCCATCTACCCTTTTCTCAGCCTAATTATATCATTTTATCCTTGATAAATCAAGACTTTCTTAATCTTCTAGAATTTTTCTGTTTTTTTATAATTTTTCTCTATATATTTTTAAAGCTTTTTTTCTAATTTATTTAAAGCTATTTTGGCTCTTTCAGATATAAATTTTTCTCCCTTTTCCAATAAATTTTCTGAAAGATTGTATTCTTTATGTCTTTTAAATTTAAAATTTTTTAATTTTTCTAACCCTTCTCTATGTCTTTCCTGTACAAAAGATGCTGTTAATAAATCAAAACTTAAGTTAAATCTAGAGATATGATAACTAGAAATACCTTCTAATGAAGTTTCATCATCTAAAAAAGACAGAATAGAATTTCCATTATCAAATATAGGTGCTGGACCCAATAGTTCTCTTGTATTGTTATCTACTAACATTCCAAAATTTCCTAAGTGTCTATCTGTATTATAAATTAACGAATCAAAAATCATTAAATCTTCTAACTTTTCTTTTCCATATATTTTTACAATACTTTCTAATAATTTTGCTTCTTCTTTAATAGTGTCTTTTGGATCCATACAATAATGAATAGGAATAAATCCAACATCTTCTGTTGTAAATATAGGACAAAGAGAGACTATATTTTTATGGTAATTTATAACATCATATTTTACATGATCAAACCCCATAATTTCTGCTATTTGAGTCATATAATATTCAGCAAAGGCTTCTCTATCATAATGATTAGATGATCTTTTTAATAAAACTATTTCATTGTTAATAAGAGTCCAACATTTAGCTAACATTCCATGAGTTGTATATTCAGGAGAAAGTCTAATTTTATCTAAATCTACTGAATCTAAGATTCCTAAAGCAATAAGAGATCTAACTTCACTGAATTTATTTTTATATAGATTATAATTTTCCCATTTATATTCATTCCCATCATCAGGAATAATCCAATAGGAATCATTTAAAGATAATCCGTAAGAAATATCTATATAGCTCATAAAATTATTATTAAATTGTTCTTCAGGAAGTATTGGATTCAATTTTAAAATATGCTCTCTATATCTTCTATTTTTAGGAATACCTCTATGCTCTATCCATTTTTTTAATTTATTCGAGTCTATAGTATTCGGATAACCAGCTGGCAATAAAGTAGGTTCTAAAATTTTAATATGTCTTATTCTATAACTTGGAATTTCAACATCAGATAGAATTTTTACTATTTTTTCATAATCAAAAGTAAGAATAGAAGTATCTTTATTTTTTAAAATATACTGTTTTTTACTTTTTTGGAATTTCACAATATCACCTCTAAACTTTTCAAGTATTTTTTATAGATAATATTTTATTATTTTGAAAGAGTTTCATTCTCTCTATTTCTTTTTTCTGAATTTCTAAAGCCCATTTAGTAAAATTCTTTACATCTTCCTTTGCTAAAAAATTTATATATTTACTTTTTTCAGATTTTGGAATAATAATAGGAACTAATCCCTCTCTTAAACAAGAATCTACTATTAATAATCTTCCTGTTCTTCCATTTCCATCTCCAAAAGGATGTATCCTTTCAAATATTATATGTTGATCTAAAATAATTTCTACTTTTTCCTCATCTGCTTTAGCGTTTTTTAATCTCAAATTACCATTATCACACCAATCTTGCATTGCATAAGATACTTGACATGGTTTTATAGGTTCAAATTCAGCTCCAATTATTGTATTTTCTATTTTTTTATATTGGCCTGCATCACTTGTTAAATTTGTCATTATTATTTTATTATATTCTTTTATTAATTCTATAGTAAGTTTCTGCCCATTAGAATTTAATAAAATTGGAAAAACCATTCTATAATTTTTGATTTCATCATAATATTTTATTAACATTTCTCTAGGAATATAATTATTAATTAAAATTGACATCACTTCAGACAAATTAAGTGGATTACCTTCTATAGCTGTAGAATGATGTACCATTCTAATTAATAGATCTTTTGTATACTCATCTGTCATTTTTTCTTTAATATCCATATTAGCTACCTTTCATACATAAAAATTAAACTAATAATTTTTCTACTATATAACTTTCATCTCTTTCAATATTCCCTTAAAAGCTTCAAAACTATATTTTAATACTTTTGGATCAAAATCAAATTTAGGACTGTGTAGTGGATATATAAATCCTCTCTCCTCATTTCTAATTCCTAACAGGAACATAAATCCCCTATTCCCCTCTTGTAAATAAAATGAAAAATCTTCAGAACCAGTCAATCTAACATCTCTTACTATTTGTTCTTCAGGAAGTACTTTTTCAACAATATCATAAAGCTCATCAGAGTTAATAACTGGTGGATAAAATGGCATAAAATTCATATTTATCTTAACTCCAAAAGCTCTTTCCAATCCTTCATTTATACTTGTTACTCTCTCTCTTAAAAATTCAATAAGAGATGTATCAATAAGTCTTATAGTTCCTAAAATATTAACTTTATCAGGAATTATATTTCTAACCTCACCAGCTTTAAAGCTACCAATTGTGACAACTACAGTTTTATTTGGATCAATATTTCTTGAAACAATTGATTGATAAGCCTCTACAAGCTTGGCTCCAACTAATATAGAATCAATCCCTTGATGAGGTTGAGCACCATGGCAACCTTTTCCCACTATTTCAATATCTAAATTTATATTCTGAAAACTTAAAGCACCTCTAGCTATTGCTATTTTTCCTTCTTCAAGTTGTGGCATTACATGCATACCGAAAATACCTTCAAATTTTCTACTCCTAAAATTATCAGATTGAGCAATAAATCTAGCTCCTCCTCTTCCCTCTTCTCCAGCTTGGAATATGAGCATAATTGATTTTTTTAATTTAATCCCATTATCAATCTGTTCCTTTATCCATTTAGCAAAATATAGAAGATTAGTAGTATGTCCATCATGTCCACAAGCATGCATCATTCCATCAATTTTCGATTTATACTCCTTTTCTCCCTCCTCTTGTAAAGGAAGTGCATCAATATCAGCTCTAAATCCTAACCAAATATCCTCTTCTCCTCTAAAAATAGCAAGAGTACTTGTTCCTATCTCTTCATAATCTATTTTTAAATCTTTTAAAAACTCTCTTATAAATGTAGCCGTGTTGTACTCACTCAAAGCTATTTCAGGCATTTGATGTAATTTTGATCTAGTTTCATAAAAAAATTTTTCCATAAAATCTCTCCTTTTAAATTACTAAAATTTGTTAAATATTTATTTTATATACAACTTGATTATATATTTTTATAACTCTGATGTCAATATATAGACAAGAAATAAAAAAAACAAACATTATACTGAAAAATATTTTTTAAATTTTTATTTAAAAAAATTTTTTTTATGTTATAATCATATTAGGGTGCATAGATTTTATTAACATAAGAACTATAGGAAGGAAAAAATATGAAAATATATGAAAATATAGTAGGAAAAACAAATGCTGACTTTGTTTATAAGAATTTAAAAAGGAATATTTTAGAATTAAACTTATTACCAGGTGCGGAGATTAAAGAGCAAGAACTTTCAGCAATCTTTAATGTTAGTCGTACTCCTATAAGGGAGGCTCTTCTTCTATTAAAGCATGATGGTCTAATAAAAACACTCCCTCAGAGTGGTACTTTTGTAAAGAAGATAGATAAAGATAAATTTGAAATTGGACAAATTTTAAGAATTTGTGTTGAAGTTAAAATGATACAATTAGCTTGTAGTAACTTTCCGCAAGAGTATTTAGATAAATTAAAGGAAAATATAGAAAAGCAAAAGTTTATTTATCACACAACTAAAAATGCTGAAGAATATCACAGATTAGATATTGATTTTCATAGAATTATATTTACAGGAGTGGGTTTTACTGAGCTTTATAAAATAACTTCTAAAGAGTTTTATGACTATCTTAGAGTTAGAAAACTAAACTCTTCTAACAAAATTAAAGATGATTATATTTTGAAAAGTCATGAACAAATATATGAAATAATAAAAAATAGAAGACCTGAACTGGCTCAAGAAGCCTTAGATCAACACTTCATTAGATTGAAAAAAAAGCTCCCTCTACTTATTGAGGAATACCCTGAGTATTTTAAACAATAATTTAACAAAATATTAATATTTATCACTTAAATGTATCGTGTTTAAATTCACGATACATTTTTTTATTCAATATTTAATTTATCGACTTTATGTTAATAATTTAGTTTAAAAGTTGAACTAAAATATATTAATTTTATAACTTTAACAAATTATAAAGGAAAAAATCATTGACATAAAACACATATTAATATATTATATTGATATATTAATATATTAGGTTCGTATTTTAAACTTTAAAGTCAAAAATAAATCAAACAGATAAAATCATCATCAATTTAAGGAGAGTGAATAATGAAGTTTAGCTATTATCCTGGTTGTACATTAAAAACCAAAGCTCAAAAGCTTGAAAAATATGGACTAGATTCAGCAAAGGTTTTAGGAATTGATTTAATTGAACAGAAAGAGTGGCAATGTTGTGGAGCTGTCTATCCATTAGCAAGTAATGAGATCGCTACAAGACTTTCTGCAGTTAGAAGTTTGGTAGATGCTCATACTGAAAAAAGAAAGTTAGTAACAATTTGTACTGCTTGTCATCATGTATTAAAAAGAACAAATGAAGATCTTAAAATAGATGAAAATTTTAGAAAAAAGGCCAACAATTACCTTGAACTAAAAAATACATATAGTGGAGAGGGAGAAGTTATTCACTATTTAGAGATGTTAAAAAATGAGTTTGGATTTGATAAACTTAAAGAAAAAGTTGTTAATCCATTAAATCGTAAAATAGGAGCATACTATGGTTGTATGTTATTAAAACCTCATAAACAGATGCAGGTAGATGACCCTGAAAATCCAACTATTATTGAGGAATTCATAGAAGCTCTTGGTGGAACACCAGTAGTTTATCCATATAGAAATGAGTGTTGTGGTGCTTATCTTGCTGTCAATAATAAAGAGCTTACTGAAAAGATGAGCAATAATATCATAGCATCAGCTATTGAAAATAATGCTATGGAACTTGTCACAGCTTGTCCATTATGCAAATATAATCTTGAACTTAAAAATGAGTTACCAATAAAATATTTTACTGAGATCTTAGCAGAAGCTCTTGGAATAGAAGAGATTATTGGTTAATTTAGGGAGGAAGAGTGGAAAGAGAGAAAAAGGTTTTCAATAAAAATAAAAAAGAGATCCTTTTAATTGAGGAGATCAGCAGGGAAAAAATAGCTAATTGTATGCAGTGTGGAAAATGTAGTGCTGGCTGTCCAGCTACTGATGGAATGGATATTCTTCCACACCAAATCATTAGGTATCTTCAAATGGGAGATTTAGAGTCAGTAAAGGAGAGTAAAACTATTTGGACTTGTGCTTCATGTTTTAACTGTGCTTCTCGTTGTCCAAGAAATGTTGATCTATGCAAATTAATGGAAGCAGTGAGGTTAACTATTATAAGAAAAAAAGATGAGAATAGATTAAAAGTTGAGGATATACCAAAATTGATGACAGATAAGAAAATACCTCAACAAGCTTTTATGAGTGCATTTCGTAAATATAGTAAATAAAGTTGTTTAAATTAGTAAATTAATTACTTTATATGAGGAGGAAAAATATTGCAAAGAGTTGGAGTTTTTGTATGCTGGTGTGGTAATAACATAGCAGGAACAGTAGATGTTGAAAAAGTTGCAGAAGTTGCTAAAGATATACCAGGCGTTGTATATTCAATGAATTATCAATATATGTGCTCTGAGATTGGTCAAACAATGTTAAAAGATGCTATCAAAGAACACAATTTAACTAGAGTAGTAGTTGCTTCATGTTCACCAAGAATGCATGAAACAACATTTCGTAATGCAGCTGAAAAAGCTGGATTAAATCCATATCTTGTAGAGATAGCAAATATTAGAGAACACTGTTCATGGGTTCACAAAAATAAAGAAGAGGGTACAGAAAAAGCTATATCTCTTGTTAAGGCTGCAGTTGCTAAGGCACTATTAAATGCACCGCTTACAGCTGGAGAGAGTCAAGTAGAGAAAAGAGCCTTAGTAATTGGTGGAGGTATTGCTGGAATACAGACAGCTTTAGATATTGCTGATGCAGGTTATAAAGTTGATATTGTTGAAAAACAACCAAGTATCGGTGGAAAGATGGCTCAATTAGATAAAACTTTCCCTACATTAGACTGCTCTGCTTGTATATTAACACCAAAAATGGTTGATGCTTCAATGCATCCAAATATCACTCTACACACATATAGTGAAATTGAAGCTGTAAATGGATATGTAGGAAATTTTACAGTTTCTATTAAAAAGAAAGCTAGATATGTAGATATGGATAAGTGTACAGGTTGTGGTATCTGTGTAGAGAAATGCCCTTCTAGAAAAGCTACAAATGAATTTGAAGAAAATCTTACTAATAGAGGAGCAATCTATAAAGCTTTTGCTCAAGCAGTACCAAATGTTCCAGTTATTGATACAACTCAATGTATAAAGATGAAAACTGGTAAATGTGGTATCTGTGAAAAACTTTGTACAGCTAAAGCTATAGATTTTACTCAAAAAGATGAGATAATAGAGCAAAAATACGGGGCTATAGTTGTGGCAACTGGTTATGATCTAATAGATCTTTCTAAGTTTGGAGAGTATAACTACAGTCATCCAAATGTAATTACTTCATTGGAGTTTGAGAGATTAACAAATGCAGCTGGACCTACTCATGGTAAACTTCTAAAGCTTTCAGATCACACTAAGCCTAAAAAAGTTGTCTTTGTACAATGCGTTGGTTCAAGAGATACTAGTGAAAGAGGAAAATCATACTGCTCTAAAATATGTTGTATGTATACTGCTAAACATGCAATGTTATTAAGAGATAAATATCCTGATATAGAGGCATATGTTTTCTATATAGATGTAAGAACACCTGGTAAAAACTTTGATGAATTTCAAAGAAGAGCAGTTGAGGAGTATGGAGTACAATATATCAAAGGTATGGTAGGAAAAGTATTTCCTCAAGGGGATAAACTCATGGTAAATGGTGTAGATGCTCTCACAGGTCAAACTGTGATAATAGATGCTGATATGGTTGTATTAGCAGCTGCAACTAAAGCTAAAGATGATGCTGTTGCTTTAAAAAGAAAATTAAATATAAGTGGAGATACAAATAATTTCTTTACTGAAGCTCACCCTAAATTAAAACCAGTAGAAACAGCTTCAGCGGGAATATATTTAGCAGGAGCTTGTCAAGGCCCTAAAGATATACCAGAGACAGTAGCTCAAGCAAGTGCTGCTGCTGCTAAAGCTATTATCCTTTTGAGTAAGGATAAACTAGTTACAAATCCTTGCGTTTCATCAGTTAATACTGATCTTTGTAGTGGTTGTGGTCAGTGTGCTGAAATGTGTCCATATGATGCTATTACATTAAAAATGACAGATCTAAATGATCATGGAAAAATTGTTAGAAAACTTGTAGCTACTGTAAATGAAGCTCTGTGTCAAGGTTGTGGAGGTTGTACAGTATCTTGTCGTCCAGGAGCACTTGATCTAAAAGGATTTTCAAATAAACAAATTATGGCGGAGGTAGATGCAATATGTCGTCTGTAGAAAAAATAGAGAAAGAGGAGTTTAAACCTTTAATAGTTGCATTCTGCTGTAACTGGTGTAGTTATGCAGGAGCTGATCTTGCAGGAACTAGCAGATTGAATTATCCTGCAAATGTAAAGATTATAAGAGTTCCTTGCTCTTGTAGAGTTAATACCAATTTTATAATAAGAGCTTTTCAAAAAGGAGCTGATGGAGTAGTCATAGCTGGTTGTCATCCTGGAGATTGTCACTATTCAACAGGAAACTACTACACAAGACGTCGTTTCTCAATCTTTATAAATCTTCTTGAGTATCTAGGGATTGAAAAAGAGAGATTCAAAATTGACTGGATATCAGCAGCTGAAGCAAATAAGTTTGCTACAGTTATGAATGAGGTTTTAGAAAATGTTCATAGACTTGGACCAAATAAAAAGTTGAAGGATGGTAGATGGAAATAATGACTGAAAAAATTAGAGAAATAGCCAAAGAAGCTCTTTTAAATAATAAAGTTCAGATGGTTATTGGATGGGAAAAAGGTGACTTTTCTTTTGAATCTACTCCTGTTTTTATAACTGAAGCTGATAAAACAGATTCCCTTGTGTTCGATAACTACTGTGTAAATAATTTAAGTAAATACTTAATTGAAGAGAGTAAAAAATATGAAAAGATTGGAATTTTCTTAAAAGGGTGTGACTCTTTAGGATTTAATCAACTATTAAGAGACAACAGAATTGAGAGAGATAAAATATATGTTTGGGGTCTACCTTGCTCTGGAATGTTAGATTCTAAAAATAAGAAATATAGTAAATGTGAGAATTGTCTTCATCCTAATCCCGTAGTTTATGATGAACTAATAGGAGATGAAATAGTCTCTTCTGGTGATCCAGCGGAGAGATTTAGAGAGGTTAAAATCCTTGAAAATATGAGTGCTGATGAGAGATATGAGTTTTGGTCAAATGAATTTTCAAGATGTATAAGATGTAATGCTTGTCGTAATATCTGTCCAGCATGTAGCTGTGTAAAGTGTGTATTTGATAATGATGATATAAATGTATTGGGAAAAGCTAACTTAGAAACTGAAAATGGATTTTTCCATTTAACAAGAGCTTATCACGTTGCAGGAAACTGTGTAGATTGTGGTGAATGTGCAAGAGTGTGTCCAGCTCATATAAGGCTAGATCTTCTCAATAGAAAGATAATAAAAGATCTAAATGAAACTTATGGTGAATGGGAAGCAGGAATGGATTCAACTACACCTTCACCACTAGTATCTTATACTTTAGAGGATAAAGATAATTTTGCAATAAAAAAAGGAGGGAAATAATGAAAAGAATTTTAAAGAGCAATTTACCAGAGCTATGGGAAAGTATCAGTAACAACTTTGATTTATTTCTTCCAATGGAACAAGGAACTTTAATTAATTTTGGAGCGTATGAAACAGATAAAAATATAAGGTTAGATATTTTAAAAACAAATTCGTCTATTAAAGAGTTTGTCTTTCCACAAACTGAAACTTATCTAAAATTTAAACTTAATAAGAAAAAGCTTGAACTCACACCAGTAGCTGTAGAAGATAGAGAGTATGTCTTATTTGGAGTAAGAAATTGCGATGCAGCAAGTTTTAAAGTTATGGACAATATCTTTTTAAGACAACCAGTAGACACTTACTATAAAGCTCACAGGGATAGAGGAATAATAGTTACTTTGGCTTGTAACAATCCTGAAGAGACTTGCTTTTGTTCAGCTTTTGGAATAGATGCATCTGAAGCCTCTCCACTTGCGGATATTGCTACTTGGGAGAAAGGGGATTACCTCTATTTAGATGCTAAAAGTGAAAAAGGAGAAAAACTATTAAACTCTGTAGTTACCCTTTTAGAAGATGGGGAGAGTTCAGAAATTGAAGAGTTAAAAAGAGAGATAAAAATCAAATTGGAAAATCTTTCACTAAGAAAGTTAGATCCTAAAAAAATAACAAAGACACAACAAGATATTTTTGAAATGGAAGATTTTTGGGAAGAATTAAGTAAAAAATGTTTAGCTTGTGGATCATGTACTTTTGTCTGTCCTACTTGTCACTGTTATGATGTAAAAGATTATGATGGTGGAAATAGTGGTGAGAGATATAGATGTTGGGACTCTTGTATGATTTCAGATTTCACACGTATGGCTCATGGAAATCCAAGAACTTCTCAACTTCAAAGAGTAAGACAAAGATTTATGCATAAACTAGTGTATTATCCTAAAAATCATGATGGATTATACTCTTGTGTAGGGTGTGGAAGATGTATAGAAAAATGTCCTGTAGGATTAAACATAGTAAGAGTAATTAAGAGATTGGGGGAGGAATAAGATGAGCTGTAATTGTGGTTGCCATGATCATGATAATGATCCTTTAATGCCCAAAGTGGCAGTTATAACTAATATTAGAAAAGATACTCCTGATGTTACAACATTCAGAATAGAGAGTCTAGAAGGAGGAAAACCCTTTGATTTTATGCCTGGACAGTGTGCTATGATCTCAGTTCCACCTATTGGTGAAGCTATATTTTCTATAACTTCCTCTCCTACAGTAAAAGAGTATATAGAGTGCAGTATAAAAAAATGTGGAATAGTAACTGATTATATTCACCAACTTGAAGAGGGATCAGAGATAGGTATAAGAGGTCCTTATGGAAATAATTTCCCCGTGGAAGAGTCTGCTTTAAAGGGAAAGGATCTTCTTTTTATAGCTGGAGGTATAGGACTTGCTCCACTTCGTTCTGTGATTAATTATGTGATGGATAATCGTGAAAACTATGGGAAAGTTGATATAGTATATGGTTCTCGTACTCCTGATGATTTAGTACATCAAAATGATATCTTCAATGTATGGCCAGCTCAAAAAGATACAAAGGTTCATCTCACTGTAGATAGAGAGTTTGAAGGTTGGAATGGACATGTTGGGTTTGTTCCAAACTATGTGAAAGAGCTGGGATTGGATAATAATAAAGTGGCTTTAGTATGTGGTCCTCCTATTATGATCAAATTTGTATTACAAGGTTTAGAGGAGATTGGTTTTAAAAAGGAGCAGGTATTCACAACACTTGAATTAAAAATGAAGTGTGGAGTAGGGAAGTGCGGACGTTGTAATATTGGTGATAAATATGTTTGTAAAGATGGACCAGTATTTAGATGTGATGAGATTCAAGAGCTTCCAAACGAATATTAATTAAAATAGTAAGGAGAGAGAAATGACTGAAAAACAAATGGTTGATGTATTTATATTAGGAAAAAAATATTCTGTTCCTTCAACACTTACAATAATGGATGCAATGGAATATGCTGGATACCAACTTATAAGAGGTTGTGGATGTAGATCAGGTTTCTGTGGAGCTTGTGCTACTGTATATAGAACAAAGGGAGATAATGAATTAAAAGTAGTCCTTGCTTGTCAAAGTAAAGTTGAAGATGGAATGTATCTTACTCAAATACCATTTTTCCCTGGAAAGAAAGCAGTGTATGATATGGAAAAAATTGAACCTACAGCTGAGACAATGGGAGAGATGTATCCAGAACTATATAAGTGTATAGGTTGTAACTCGTGTACTAAAGGGTGTTCACAAGGATTAAATGTAATGCAGTATATTGCTTATGCCCAAAGAGGAGAGTTTGAAAAATGTGCTGAAGAATCTTTTGATTGTGTAGGTTGTGGTATCTGTGCTACAAGATGCCCTGCTGGAATTACTCATTTTAATGTAGGTCTATTAGCTCGTCGTATTACAGGAAAATATATCGCTCCCAAAAGTGAACATTTAGATGTAAGAGTTCAAGAGATTGAAGAGGGAAGAATGGCTGCAGAACTTGATGAGTTAATGAGTAAAAGTATTGATGAACTTAAAGACTTATATAATCATAGAGATCTAGCTAAATAAAATGTATAAATTGGAGGTTTGTTGATGTATACAGCAGAAATGAGAGAACTTATAAAGAAAGTTGAAGCAACTCGTTCAAAAAGACTTGGACATGATTTTCCTAGATTATCTCCTGAAGCAAAACTAGAAATATTAAAGAAAAATCATCCAGACTATATTGAAAGTGGCTTTAGAACAATAAATTTAGGAGTGAATAAAGGTGAAAAAGTCCCTTTGGAATTGGCAAATTTAATAGAAGCTAAAAGTAGAATTGAGATGGACAAGATCAACCTTGAAAAAATTGATCATGATGTTGATGTCCTGATTGTTGGAGCTGGTGGAGCTGGTGCTTCTGCTGCAATAGAAGCAGTTAAAACAGGGGCAAAAGTAATGATAGCTACTAAACTTCGTTTTGGTGATGCCAATACAATGATGGCAGAAGGTGGAATACAAGCTGCTGATAAAGCAGATGACTCTCCAGCAAAACATTACCTTGATGTAATGGGTGGAGGACACTTTACAAATGTTCCAGAACTAGTTAAGGCACTTGTTCAAGATGCACCTGAAGCAATTAAATGGTTAAATGATTTTGGAGTGATGTTTGATAAAGAGGAAGATGGAACTATGCTTACTAACCATGGTGGTGGTACTTCAAGAAAGAGAATGCATGCAGCTGCTGACTATAGTGGAGCTGAAATAATGCGTGTCCTTAGAGATGAAGTTAGAAACTTAGGAGTAGAAGTTGTTGAATTTTCTCCAGTAGTTGAGCTTATTAAGGATTTAGATGGAAAGGTAGCAGGTGCTATTTTATTCAATTTAGAAACAGAGGAGTACTCAGTAGTAAAAGCTAAAACTGTTATACTTACAACAGGTGGAGCTGGAAGATTGCATTATCAAGGTTTTCCTACATCAAATCACTATGGAGCTACTGCAGATGGTCTTGTATTAGGATATAGAGTTGGAGCTGAACTTGCTTTTGCTGACACAATACAATATCACCCTACAGGTGTTGCCTTCCCTTCACAAATATTTGGAGCTCTTGTTACTGAAAAAGTAAGAGGTCTAGGAGCTACTCCACTAAATATTGATGGAGAACAGTTTGTATATCATCTTGAAACAAGAGATATTGAAGCTTCAGCTATAATAAATGAATGTAAAGTAAATAAAAAAGGAATCAATACTCCTACTGGTGAAGTTGGAGTCTGGCTTGATACTCCATTGATTGATATAATACATGGAGAGGGAACATTGGAAAAAAGACTTCCTGCAATGTATAGAATGTTCAAAAAGTTTGGTATAGATATGACTAAAGAGCCTATCTTAATCTATCCAACTCTTCACTATCAAAATGGAGGACTTTTAATCAATGAGTTTGGAGAGACAAAAATAGAAAATCTGTATGTTGCTGGAGAGTGTGCTGGTGGTATACATGGTAGAAATAGATTAATGGGTAACTCTCTATTAGATATAATAGTATTTGGTCGTAGAGCTGGTAAAAATGCTGGAAAAAGAAGTAAGAGTGTGGTAATAAAAGATTTAACTCTTGGACATGTGGCTGACTATCACAGAGAGTTAATAAAAAATGGTATCGAAACTGACAGAGTTTCTCCACTTTTACTACCTCGTTATAGACACGGAGCAGATAAATAATTTTAATACCATAAATTTTTAAATTAACTATAACTATATTATCTAAGGGGGAATAGAATGAATTTTATTGTGGCAATTTTAATTATTTTAATTGTAGGATATTTAATTGTTAAAAAATACCATGCTCAAGGAGTTTTAATCTTAGGTGGAGCAGCTCTACTTCTTGGGGGTATAATCTTGAATGATACCCCTGTGATGGCTAAAAGTGCTACTGGATCCCTATATTTAGATATTTTTGCTCAATTGAGTAAAAACTTTATAAAAACTTCTGGTAGCCTTGGTTTAGCTATAATGATTGTATCAGCTTTTGCTAAGTATATGGATCATATTGGAGCTAGTAATGCTCTAGTAAAAGTTTCTATTAAGCCTTTACAAAAATTGAACTCACCATACATAGTTTTAGCCCTATCATACATAGTTGGACAGATATTAAATGTCTTTATCCCAAGTGCTTCAGGATTAGGTGTATTATTGATGGTAACTGTATATCCTATCCTTGTATCATTAGGGGTATCTCCACTATCAGCCACTGCAGTTATAGGGACTGCTGCTTGTTTAGATCTAGGACCTGCTTCTGGAAATGCTGTCCTTGCTTCAAAAACTGCCGAAATGGATGCAGCTCTTTATTTTGCTAACTATCAGATACCTGTTGCACTAATAACAATAGTTGTTATTACAGTTTTACACTATCTTGTAAATAAAAAAATGGATAGTAATTTAGGGATATCAAAAGATGATGCAAAAGTTGAAAATCAAGAGAGTGAAAAAGTGGTCCCTAAATTCTATGCACTTCTTCCTATAATTCCACTTTTGATAATACTTACATTCAGTCCACTAACTGGAAGTACTATTAAAATAGGTGTTATAGAAGCTATGTTTATGAGTATAACTTTGAGTATGATAATTGAGGGTATTAGAAGAAGAGCTTTTAAATCTACACTTGCTGAACTTAAAATTATTTTTACTTCAATGGGAAATCAATTTGCAAATGTAATTACTCTTATTGTAGCAGGAGAATTCTTTGCCTTAGGATTGACTAAAATAGGAGTTATCAATGCCCTTATAGAATCTACTAAATCAGCTGGATTGGGAGCACAACCAATGATATTAGTTATGACAGCTATAATAGTTGTCTCATCTATCTTAATGGGTTCTGGAAATGCTCCATTCTTTGCCTTTGCTGCTCTTGCTCCAGCTGTAGCTAACTCTGTTGGTTTAAATCCAATTATTATGCTTATGCCTATGCAATTATCAGCTGGAATAGCTAGAAGTGTATCTCCAATTACAGCAGTAATTGTTGCTGTAGCTGGAATTTCTGGTGTTTCTCCATTTGATGTCGTAAAAAGGACTGCTATTCCTATGTTAGGTGGATTAATAACTGTCTTACTTTCAAATATGATATTTTTCGGATAATATTAAGGGGGAAAATCTATGGATATGCAAAAATTTTTAAAAGATTTGGAAAGATTGGTAAATATTGATTGTGGAAGCAACGTTGCTGAGGGTGTACAGGAAGTTACTGAGATATTTAAAAAAGAGTTAGAAAAAGATTGGATAGTTAAAATCTATCCTCAAAATGATGGAAAAAATCCTGTATTAGTTGCTAAAAATAGAGATTCTGAGGATATAGATCTAATGTTTTTAGGTCACAATGATACTGTTTTTCCAAAAGGTACTGTTCCAGCTTGGTCATATAAACTAGAGGGAGATATAGCTACTGGTGCAGGTGTATATGATATGAAGTCTGGTGTACTATCAATGGTTGAAGTTGCTAAAGCCTTTAAAGATGAAGATATAACAATAGCTCTTGTTATGAATACTGATGAAGAGATTAGCTCAATTCACTCAAGACCAGTTATAGAAGAAATTGGAGCAAAGGCTAAATATGCTATGGTATTTGAACCTGCTCGTAAGAATGGAAATGCTGTTATCGAAAGAAAAGGTCTTGTTAAATACCAAGTGGAATTCTTTGGTAAATCCTCTCATGCTGGTAACTATCCACAGGAGGGAATCAATGCAATAGTTGAAGCTGCTCACTGGGTTGAAGAGATCTCTAAACTACATAATTGGGAGATTAAAAACTCTTTAAATGTCGGATTAATTGAAGGTGGATCTGGAGTTAATATCGTTCCTGACTATGCTTCTATAAAATTTGAGGGAAGATCTCATCAAGTTGAGTTTTTTGAAACTATAAGAAAAACTATGAAGAATTTAGAGAATAATCCAAAAGTATCTGGAATCAAAGTAAAGATTACAGAGATTGGATATAGACCTCCATTAGTTCTTAATACTAAATCTGCTCTTCTTCGTGAGCTATTTGATGAAAGTAAAAAAGAGATGGGAATAGAATATAACTGGGAAGTTGCTGGTGGATGTTCCGATGGAAACTTTTTAGGAGTATTAGGAGTAGGAGTTGTTGATGCTGTAGGTCCTGTTGGTGGAGATGCCCACAGTAGAAATGAGTATCTTGATATATCTACAGTTGAAGAGAGAATAGAACTTGCTAAAAATGTTATTCAAAAAATGATTGATAGAAAAATAATTTAAGAGTACTAACTCAGCTATAAATAAAAATTGAAGACCTAAGTTCAAAAACGAGCCTAGGTCTTTTTATTATTAAAATTTTTTCTTTAATATATTTTACTACACTCCTTTCTATTAATCTACTTATATTTTCCTATAAAAAATGGTATAATATACTTGAATAGAAAGAAATGAGGTGAGAATATGTTTAACAAAAAAGGTATTGCTATAGGTAATGATG
>NZ_JAGIRL010000011.1 GCF_019012925.1 Fusobacterium sp. | reverse complement strand
TTCACAAACAAGAAAATGCTAATATGTAGGATTCGTTGTATCCGAATTTAAGCCTTTGGAGAGTTATATAAAACGAAAGTAGCTATGGCAAAATCGGACTCTGAGAAGAAGGAAATAAACAAATTTCTATATTTTTATAGATTTTTGGCAACGGCAAGTATGCTTTTTGATACAATAGCAGCTATATCTACACCAAGGGGAGAAGGTGGAATAGGTATTGTAAGAATTTCAGGGAGCGACGCTTTTACAATTCTTCAGAAAATTTTTAAACCAAAGTCTGGAAAGAAGATTGAAGATTTAAGAAATTTCAGTATAAACTATGGTCATATTTATGATGGTGAAGAGATTATAGATGAGGTAATGGTTTCTATAATGAGAGCACCACATACATATACAAAAGAGAATGTAGTAGAGATAAACTGCCATGGTGGATATATAATTACAGAAAAATTACTAGAGACTGTCCTAAAATATGGAGCAAGACATGCTGAGATCGGAGAGTTTACTAGAAGAGCATTTTTAAATGGAAGAATAGATCTAACTCAAGCAGAAGCAATTATAGATATAATTCACGGAAAGACTGAAAAATCAGTTTCTCTATCATTAAATCAGCTTAGAGGAGATCTTAAAGAGCAGATAGAACATCTAAAAAAATTGATATTAGATGTGGCAGCTCACATAAATGTTGTATTAGATTATCCAGAAGAGGGAATAGATGATCCACTTCCAGAGAATCTTGTAGGAAATCTTCAAGAGGTAGTGGATACAACTGATAGATTGATTAGGTCTTACGACAAAGGAAAGATGATTAAAGAGGGAATTAAGACTGCCATAGTAGGTAAGCCTAACGTAGGTAAGTCAAGCCTGTTAAATTCAGTTTTACGTGAGGAGAGAGCCATTGTAACTCACATTCCTGGAACAACAAGAGACGTAATCGAAGAGGTTGTAAATTTAAAAGGAATTCCTTTGATATTAGTAGATACAGCTGGAATTAGAAAAACAGATGATATTGTTGAAAATATTGGTGTGGAGAAATCTAAAAAGATGATTGATAGTGCAGACTTGATACTCTTTGTAATAGATGGCTCAAGAGAGCTAGAAGAGGAAGATTTCAAAATACATGAAGCTATTAACAGTGAAAAGGTAATAGGAATTTTAAATAAGATTGATATTGAGAGAAAGGTAGATCTATCTAAATTGACTAAAGTTAATAAATGGATAGAGATATCTGCTATGAAAAACATAGGAATTGATGAGATGGAAGATGAGATATATCGTCATATCATTGATGAGAATGTAGAGGATAGCTCACAAAAAATTACTCTTACAAATGTAAGACATAAATCAGCATTAGAAAAGACAAAGCAATATGTAGAAAATATTTTTGATACTATAAATTCAGGATTACCAATGGATCTTATGGCAGTAGATATAAAAGGTGCTCTAGATTCGCTTTCAGAAGTAACTGGAGAGATATCTAGTGAAGATCTACTAGATCATATTTTTAGCAATTTCTGTGTTGGAAAATAAAAAAATGAGGATTCTCAATTTGAGTAATCCTCTTTCTTAATTTATGGAATTTTTAGGAGGAAACTATGAAGAAAATTTATGATGTAATAGTTGTAGGTGGAGGACATGCAGGAGTTGAAGCTGCACTTGCCTCAGCTAGACTTGGAAAAGATACAGCAATATTTACACTTTATTTAGATACAATAGCAATGATGTCTTGTAATCCTTCAATAGGAGGACCTGGAAAGAGTAATTTAGTAGCAGAGATGGATATTTTAGGTGGAGAGATGGGGAGACATACAGATGAGTATAATCTTCAGTTAAAACATCTAAATGAGAGTAAAGGTCCTGCAGCTAGAATAACAAGAGGTCAAGCTGACAAATATCTATATAGAACAAAAATGAGAAAAAAACTTGAAAATACTGAAAATCTTAATATGGTACAAGACTGTGTAGAGCAGATAATTGTAGATGAAGGAGAGATCAAAGGTATCAGAACAAGATTGGGAATCTCATACTTTGCCAAGGCAGTAGTTTTAGCAACAGGAACATTTTTAAAGGGAAAGATTGTAATTGGAGATGTAACTTATTCTGCAGGAAGACAGGGAGAGGAATCAGCAGAGAAACTATCTGATTCATTGAGAGCTCATGGGATACATATAGAGAGATATCAGACAGCAACTCCACCAAGATTGGATAGAAGAAGTATAGATTTTTCTAAGATGGAGGAGCTAAAAGGTGAGGAGCATCCAAGATATTTTTCAATATTCACAAATAAAGAGAGAAACAACGTAGTTCCAACTTGGCTTACTCACACAACTGAAAAGACAATAGAGGTAGCTAAGGAGATGTTAAAATACTCTCCAATAGTCAGTGGAATAATAGAGACACATGGACCAAGACACTGTCCATCACTAGATAGAAAGGTATTGAACTTCCCAGATAAGACAAATCATCAGATTTTCTTAGAGCTGGAGTCAGCAGATTCAGAGGAGGTCTATGTAAATGGACTTACAACAGCTATGCCACCATTTGCTCAAGAGGCTATGATGAGAACTATAGCTGGACTTGAGAATGCTAAGATAATGAGACATGGTTATGCTGTGGAATATGATTATGCACCAGCTTCACAACTATATCCAAGTTTAGAGAGTAAGAAGATCTCTGGATTATATTTTGCTGGACAGATAAATGGAACATCAGGATATGAAGAGGCAGCTTGTCAAGGATTTATGGCTGGAGTGAATGCTGCTAGAAAGATAGATGGAAAAGAGCCTGTAATCATAGATAGAAGTGAAGGGTATATAGGAGTTTTAGTTGATGATATAATTCATAAGAAAACACCAGAGCCATATAGAGTTTTACCTTCTCGTTCAGAGTATAGATTGACATTGAGATTTGACAATGCTTTTATGAGATTGTATGAGAAAGCAAAAGAGATTGGAATACTATCTAAGGAGAGATTAGAGTATTTAGAGAATGCAATCAATATAGTTAATACAGAGATAGAGAGACTTAGAAACATAAGTGTACCAATGGTAAAAGCTAATGAGTTATTGGAAAAACTTGGTTCTAATCAAAAGTTTGCTAAGGGGATAAAAATAGGTGAGCTATTAAAAGTTAAAGAGGTAACTTATGATAGCTTGAAAGAGGTTACAGAGATTGAAGATTATCCTGAATTCATAAAAAATCAGATAGAAACAATTATAAAATATGATATTTTCATTCAAAGAGAGAATGAACAGATAGAGAAGTTTAAAAAATTAGAGGAGATGAGAATACCTAAGGATTTTGATTTCTCACTTGTAAAAGGAATATCTAATATAGCTAGAAGTGGATTAGAGGAGATCAGACCACTATCAATAGGAGAGGCTTCAAGAATCAGTGGAGTCACAGGTAATGATATAGCTCTACTAATAGGATACTTAAAATAAAATATGTATATGGACAAAAATAATCTATATTAAATGTATGAGATACAAATGATATAGATTATTTGTATATTAACAAGAATAAAATAGATTGATGGGAGAATTAATGAGTATATTAGACGTAAAAAATGTGAGTCACGGCTTTGGTTCAAGAACTATATTGGAAGATGCTTCTTTCAGACTTTTAAAGGGAGAGCATATTGGACTTGTTGGAGCTAATGGAGAGGGAAAAACAACTTTTTTAAATATTATAACTGGAAACTTGATGCCTGATGAGGGAACAGTTACTTGGTGTAATCACATTACCACTGGTTATTTGGATCAGTATAGCACTTTAGAAAAGGGTAAAACTATTAGAGATATTCTAAGATCAGCCTTTAATCATATGTTTGAGCTAGAACAAGAGATGATGACTCTATATGAAAAGATGGGAGATTGTACTCCTGAAGAGATGGATTCATTGATGGAAGAGGTTGGAGAGATTCAAAGTATTTTAGATAGTGGTGAATTTTACTCTTTAGATTCTAAAATAGAGGAGTATGCTAAAGGGCTAGGACTTATGGATATAGGACTTGAAAGAGATGTATCAGAACTATCTGGAGGTCAGAGAGCAAAGATACTACTTGCAAAAGTTTTATTAGAAAATCCAATGATATTGATATTGGACGAGCCAACTAACTTCTTAGATGAAAATCATATAGAGTGGCTAAAGAACTTCTTACAAAATTATGAGAATGCCTTTATATTGGTATCTCATGATATACCGTTCTTAAACTCAGTTGTCAATGTAATATACCACGTTGAAAATGCTGTTTTAACTCGTTATACAGGAGATTATTATCAATTTAGAGAGATGTATGAGTTGAAGAAGAGACAGCTAGAACAGGCATATAAGAAGCAACAGAAAGAGATAGAACACCTAAAGGACTTCATAGCTCGTAATAAAGCTAGAGTAGCAACTACAAATTTAGCAAAAGATAGACAGAGAAAATTGGATAGAATGGATATAATAGAGATAGCCAAGGAAAAACCAAAACCAACATTTGGATTTAGTTCAGCTAGAACACCGAGTAGAGAGGTTATAACTGTAAAGGATTTGGTAATTGGTTATAATGAAGCTCTTACAAAACCTCTTAATTTTACTATTGAAAGAAATCAAAAAATAGCTATTAAAGGGGTAAATGGTCTAGGGAAATCAACTCTTTTAAAGACACTGTTAGGAAAGATAAAAGCTCTTTCTGGAGAGGTGGAGCACGGACAATTTTTAGAGATTGGATATTTTGAGCAAGAGGAGAAAGCAGGAAATACGACAACAGCTCTAGATGAGATTTGGAATGAGTTCCCAAGTATGACTAATGCTGAAGTGAGAGGAGCTTTAGCCAAGTGTGGTCTAACTACAAATCATATAACAAGTCAGATGCAAGTTTTATCTGGAGGAGAAAATGCTAAGGTACGTCTATGTAAACTTATGCTGAGAGAGGTTAATCTCCTTATTTTAGACGAGCCAACTAATCACTTGGATATAGATGCCAAAGAAGAGTTGAAAAGGGCTTTAAAAGAGTTTAAGGGGACCATAGTGCTTGTAAGTCACGAACCAGATTTTTATATGGATATAGCAACAGAGGTTTGGAATGTTGAAGATTGGACAACTAAGATAGTATAAAATATGTATATGAACAGTAATATAATATAAAAATTGAGTATTATAACCATTTAAATAAAAAAGACAGGATAACCTGTCTTTTTTATTATACACCTTTTTCAATCAATTCTAAAGCGAACTTAAGAACATTTTCACCTTTCATCAAACCATAATCTGTAGTATTGATAACTTCTAAAGGTTTATTTGCTTTATGAGCAATAGGTTGAAGTTGATTTTTTTTGAATCTAACCTGTGGTCCTAATAGAAATACATCATACTCATCAATATGAGAATCAAAACGATCTAAACTAACTGCTTTTATTTCAACCTCTATTCCATTTTTAGTAGCAGCATCTTTCATTTTGTTAACTAGGATACTAGTTGACATTCCAGCAGCACAAAGTAATAGTATTTTTTTCATTATTTTACCTCCCAGTTTAAGTGATGAAATTGTGGTAAATATTTCCAGTTTTGTTTAATTATCTCATCTAAAATATGTTTAGCAACAGCTCCACTTGTAACTAAAGGATTGATAGTTAGAGCTTGTAAAGCTTTTCCATAATCTCCATTTACACCAGCCATTATTGTCAATTCTTCAAAGTTTTTCATAAGTTGTAGGATTCCTCTTACCTCTATTGGCATCTCCTCTTGAGGAAGTGGAACTAACTTATCTCTATAAATTTTACAACTTACTTCAACTGAAACATTGTCAGGTAGGCATTTGATAGTTCCGTTGTTTTTAGTTGAAACAACCATTGTAGTACCAGCATCATTATAGATAGAACAGATAAGTTCACAAGCTGCATCTGAATAGTATTGTCCACCTCTTTGTTCCAATTGCTTAGGTTTTACATTTAGGTTAGGATCTTTATACAGTTCAAATAGCTCTTTCTCAACCTGTTTAACCTGTTCTCCTCTTGTTCCCTTTCCAGCTCTAAAAGAAGTTAATTCACTATTTAACATCTCATCACTCAAATAATAGTATCTATGATATGGACAAGGCATCATTCCTGTATCTAAAATCTGCTCTTTAATCCAAGGAGTACTATTTTTTAAGTTTGCAGGTAGATTTTCATTACCAGATAGGATCTTTTCCAAAACCTCTCTAGTTTTATCTACTCCCTTATGCTTGATAGTTCTTGCCCAAACAAAGTGGTTAAGTCCACCAAAAGTGATCTCTACATCTTTCTCATCAGCTTCTAAAACCTCAATAACAGATTTTTTCATACCAATTGGAACATTACATAGACCAGCCACTTTTATGTTAGGATATTGTTTTAAAACAGTTTCTGTAATCATTCCACTTGGGTTAGTGAAGTTTACAAGCCAAGCATTAGGACAAAGTTCAGTCATATCTTTACAAATATCTAGTATAACAGGTATTGTTCTCATAGCCTTAGCAAATCCACCAGCACCATTTGTCTCCTGTCCTAACATTCCAAAAGTTAAAGGAATCTTTTCATCTCTTATTCTAGCTTCTAGAAGTCCCACACGGAACTGAGTTGTAACAAAGTCAGCTCCTACAAGAGCCTCTCTTCTGTTTAAAGTTAAGAACAGTTTCATTTTATCTTTTAAACCAGCTTTATCAATCATTCTCTGAGCTAGAGCTCCAACGATCTCAAGCTTCTCTCTACCCTCTTCAATATCAACAAGCCATAACTCAGATACTGGTAATTTTTCATATCTTTTTATAAATCCCTCTATTATTTCAGGAGTGTATGAAGAACCACCACCAATAGTAACAATTTTTAATTTTTTATCCATAACTATACCTCCTTACAGTTACCCAAGTAATCAATTAAGTCAAAATTTTCTTTTATATAGTTTAAAAGTGTAGAATCTTTTAAAATATTTAACTCATCTTCACGTTTTGCATTGTATGAGCTAGTTTTTAAAAGAGCGTGGTCAATATACCCAGGATGACACATTAATTCAGTAATCTCACAACTACTATTTTTTAATGTGTTTAGAAGTTTTTCCAATTCAACTCCAGTATCATAAAAATCTTCAATTAAATTGCATTGAGTTCTGATCTTTAAATTGTACTCTTTACTAAGTCTAAGAACAGCTTTTTCAGCATTATTACTTTTTATATGAATATGGTGGTGGGAATCCATATGAGTAGGGTTTTCACCAACTAATTCAATAAATTTCTCAAGCTGTAACTTTGCTTCTCTATAAAAATCTTCCTCAGTTCCACTATCTTTTAGCAGAGAGTATTTTAACAGATTTCCATTTTCATCAGTAAGTGATGAGATTCCAGAAAGAGCTTTTCCCTTATCAAAAGTTAGATGTATTCCAAGTCCAAGATTTTTATACTGTTTTTTTAAATTTATAGCATGCTTAGCAAAGGGTTGATTTATCATAAGTGTTGTGGATGTCAAAATACCATAGGTATATGCTTCAATTATACCATAGTTTACCCCTGGTGTAAGCCCAAAATCATCAGCATTAACAATTAATTTTTTTCTCATTCTTCTACCTCACTTTGAAAATTTTCAATATCCTCTAATTCAGCTTTTTTATCAAGCATCTTAACAAAAGGAAGATATATAATTAAACCTACAATTATATTTAAAATCTGAATAACAGCACCACTTATATGTCCACCAGAAGTAAGGAATCCACTGATTACTACAGGCATAGTCCAAGGTACAGGAATAGCTGCTGGTGCAACTAGACCAGATAAAATTAGAAAATAATCCATCAATGTTAAGACGATTGGAGTTATTACAAATGGAAGTATCAAAATTGGATTTAGTACTACAGGAGAACCAAAGATAACTGGTTCGTTGATATTAAATATAGAAGCTCCAATAGCTAGTTTACCAATCTCTTTGTACTGTTTAGCTTTTGAATAGAAAAGATAACAAAGAACTAAACATAAAGTTGCACCACTTCCACCTATGAAGACATAGGTATTTAAAAATTCGTTAGATATTATGTGAGGAATAGGCTCTCCATTTTGGAAGGCTAGTCTGTTTGTATCTCTAATAACTGTAAACATAGGTCCAAAAACTATACCAGAGATACTTCCTCCATGTATTCCAAAAGACCAGAATATAGAGTTAATAAGTACACAGATGATTCCACCGAATAGAGTTGCAGAGAAACCTGTTAAAGGATCCGAGATCAATTTTACAACAAGCTTATGAACATCACTATAACTAGTAGCTTCTACTCCGATTTTTACCAGCCAAAACAGAACTATGATAACAAATGCTGGTATCAGAGCAGAGAAAGATTTTGCAACAGCAGGAGGACAACTTTCAGGCATCTTAATTATATAATTTTTCTTGATAAACCAACTATATATTTCAGTAGAGATAAGAGCACAGATTATAGCAACAAATAATCCCTTTCCTCCAAGATAAGCAATTGCATATCCAGAAGTGCTACTCTCTCCAACCAATATTTTATTAGGTGTAACCAATAGAAACATAGCTAAAGATATAGCAGAAGCAGACAGAGAATCTACTTTATTCTTTTTAGCAAGGTGGTATGCAATACCAATTGAAGCAAAAATAGAAACAATATCAAAAGTAACAGAAACAGGATATAAAAATTTCTCAAGCCAAAGTTCCCCAAAGATACTTATCATAAACTCATTGTATCCAGGAATTGGTAGAAAACCAAAAACTAGAAAGAATGATCCTACAATAACTAGAGGTAATGAAACTAGTAATCCATCTTTAATAGATTGCAGATGTTTTTGTTCAGCTAATTTTGTAGCAAAAGGAAGAAAATAGTTGTTCATAGTATTTTCAAATTTTTCCATCATATTCATTTCAATCACTCCATTATTTATTTTATTTGTGCTATAATTATATTAGTTATTTTAAAATAGTGCAAGTATTAAAAAAAATATTTAATTTTCGTCTTATATACTTGAAATAATACTATATTTTTAGTATTATATGTATATAAAATCATAAAAATAGTTCTAAAATATAGTAAAAAAAATAAAATATGGAGAAAGATACAATGAAAAAAAATTTTAAAATTGAATTTTCGTCTTTTATGACAAAAAAAGAGCGAGAGATTTTAAAACAAGTTCTAGATAATTATCTATTTAATAAGGAGTTAAACTTTAATATAGTCAACTTAGATATTCCTAAGATGAAAAATGATGAGGTAAATTTTTTTGAGAGATTTGCAAAAAAAGGATTTTGGTTGATTGAAGGTGAGGAAAGGAGCTATATCAACTATTTTTCCTCTATCAACATAAAAAAGGAGCAGATAAGGTTTCAGTTGAATGGATTATTTATCAAGTTGATAGAGGAGAGAAAGCTAGTAAATAGCTACTCACTATATAATTTTTTATTTCTGAAACATAAGTTATCTGTGGATTTTTTCTTTATGTATATGATTGAAAATCTACAAAATAGTGTAATAGAGATCCCCTTACCAGAGTTAAAATTTCAATTGAAAGTTGAAAATTATACTAGAATGTATGACTTAGATCGTTATGTATTACAGCTAATAGAGGAGGATATAAATAAAAATACACAGTTTACTCTCAGTTATGAGAAGATTAAAGTCTCAGGAAGGGTTGAGAAGATCAGATTTTATATAAAAAGTAAGGAAGATATTGAGGCGAAGGCAAATATTAAGATGCTTTTATTCCTATTTAAAAGATATATAAGAGATCAGAAAAGATTTGTATTTTTGATTGAGGAACAATTAAAGGTAAAAAGTTATTCTAAGATAAAAAAGATGATAGTTACAGCAATAAATTTACTTCCTAAATTTAACTATAGTTTTGAGGATAGCTTAGCATTTTTAATAGAAAATGGTTATATTAGTGAGTATATTTTGGTCAAGAGAAATAAGTACAGATATGAGAGTAACTATGATATTTTGAAGTTTATTTTCAAAGACATTCAGTTCTATCTTCAGGATGATGATGAGATTTTTACTCATATTTTTTCTGATAAATTGATTAAGAAGATATATAATATTGTTGAAGATGTAAAATGTACAGTAAAAACAGAGAGAAGCAAGTTGGAGCTCTGGTATAGTAAAGATATGTTCTATATGGATATCTATTCTAAAAAAGAGATTTTTAAAATTGAGAATCAATAAAAAAAGAGAGCGATTTTATTCGCTCTCAAATTTTATATTACTCCATTTCAGCTGAGTTACTTTCGTTTCCAGCAGTAGGATCATTATACATAGTCATATCTATTTGTCCTAAGCTCTTATCTACCATTAATGCATTTGTTACAGATCCGATAACGTTAAGCATAGTTCTAGGCATATCTATGATAGGGTCTATAGCTAGTATAGGGTTGATCATAGGGAATAGAGCAGCTAATCCAGTTCCTGATAATCCAACAGAAGCAGCCATTGTAGCAGTTCCAGGTATTCCAGCAATTCCTAATGAACTGATAGCAACAACTATAACAGCCATAGCAAATAGAGTCATATCAACAGAGTTACCACTCATATGAGTTACGAAAACTATAGTTAAAGCAGGGAATACTCCAGCACAACCTTGCATTCCAGCAGTAGTACCAAAACTTCCTACGAAACTTGCAGTAGACTCACTAACACCAAGCTTGTTTGTTAAAGTAGCTATTGTTACTGGTAAACATCCAACACTTGATCTTGAAGTAAATGCAAGAATTAATAAAGATGTACATTTTTTTACATAAGTAAATGGGTTCATTCCAAAAAGAGATACAGCAATCATTTGGATTACAAACATAACTGCTACTGATAAGTAAAGAACAACAATGAACTTTCCAACTTCAGCTATTGCACTGATACCTTTTTGAGCTATTGTGTTAGCAAGTAGAGGAATTACAGCAGCTGGCATCCATTTGATAATACTCATAGCCATAGAAACTATAATCTTTTGTAAAGCATTTATTAAGTCGAAGAAAGGCTTTACAATTGCCATATACTTTTTAGACATTCTCTTAGCAGCAACTCCAACGATAGCTGAGAAGATAACAAGTCCAACGATGTTTAAGCTAACCATAGCCTCAACTGGGTTTGAAGGAATAAGTGCTTTTAATGTATCAACAATATTCTTAACTTCTCTAATTTTATTAGCTCCTTCAGCTAATACAGCTCCACCTTCAACATGTCCAACATTGAATAGTATTCCAAATCCAAGTCCAACAGCAACAGAGATAGCAACCATAGCTAAAGTTACAGTAAGAGTTCTTTTTACTAGATCTCCTAAGTTAGCATCTTCTTTCATGTTGATTATAACGTGAATAATAGATACCATAACTAAAGGGATAACAAGCATTCTGATTAAAGATATAAATCCTCCACCAAGAAGACTAAACCATAGAGTAGACTCTCTAACAAAAGTAAGTTCCATAGGGTTACTAGGGAATCCAGCAGTTACTTGTATAGCAAGTCCTAAAAGTAAACCAACAAAAGTTGCAACCATTACCTTAGCAGAGAAGTTAAACTTCTGTTTAGGTAATCTGTTAACGATTGTAATAAGTAAAAATAAAATAGCTAAGAAAATGATAGTTTTGAAATCACTGATCATTAAAAATTGTTGAAAAAATACATTATTCATTCTTTCTTTCCTCTCCTTTATATTAATAAAAAAATTATTTTGCTACGTTTCCTGCAACGTTCATAACGTCCCAAGTTCTTGCGAATGGTGGTGCATAACAGAAATCCATCATTCCGATCTCATCTACAGTAAGTCCAGAATAGATAGCAGTTGCTAAAGCATCAACTCTTAAAACAGCACCTTTTTTACCAGCTATTTGAGCTCCTAAAAGTACTCTTGTATCAGCATTGTATATTAATTTTACAAATATATCCTCTCTTCCTGGATAGTAATTTGTTTGGTTTTTATCTTTTACAAATACAGTTTTGTAGTTAATACCTAATTTGATAGCTTCATTTTCAGTAAGTCCAGTTCTACCAGCTTCAACTTCTAAAACTTTGATAGCTGCTGAACCTAAAGTTCCTTTGAAAGGAGTGTTTTTACCAGCTAGGTTTTCTCCAACAACTCTTCCTATTTTGTTAGCAGTAGTAGCTAGAGGAATGTATACATTCTCTTTTCTAATCATATGGTAAACTGTAGCACAATCTCCAGCTGAGTAGATAGAATCTATACTAGTTTTTCCAAACTCGTCAATAACTAATGCTCCATTAGGTAACATCTCAATTCCAGTATCTTTTAGGAAAGCAGTATTAGGTCTAACTCCAGTAGCTATAACTACTAAATCAGCACTGTACTCTCCCTTGTTAGTTTTTATACCAACAACTTTTCCATCTTTTTCAATTATCTCTTGAACAGCCTCTTCAAGGTGTAGCTCTACACCCTCGTGAGCTCTGATCTCCTCTTCCATAACATCAGTTATCTCTTTATCAAAACTTTCAAGTAAAACTCTATCTCCTAATTGGATAAGTCTTACATTTCTTTTTCCTAAGTGTTTAGCAGCTTCAACAACTTCAATACCAATGTATCCAGCTCCTACAACAATAATCTCTTGGTGTTCATCTTTCATCATTTCTTCTTTTAAGATTAATCCATCTGTATAATCTTTTAAAGTGTATACACCTTTAGCAGAAAGATTTTTTATAGGAGGCATTATAGCATGAGCTCCTGTTGCTACCATTAATTTATCATAGCTATCATTGAAAACTTCATTAGTAACTAGATTTTTAATAGTGATCTCTTTTTTCTCAACATCAATACCTATAACTTCGTGTTTGATTTTGATGTTCATACCAGCTTCGATAAACTTTTCAACTGGTCTAGCAATCATATTATTAGGATCTTCATAGAAGTTTCCTACATAATAAGGAAGTCCACAAGCTCCCCAAGAAACAATTTCAGTTTTTTCATAAATGACAATCTCAGCATTTTTGTCTATTCTGCTAGCCTTAGCCGCTGCTGACATTCCTGCTGCAACTCCACCAATGATGATTATTTTCATAAATACCCTCCTGATATATTTAAATTTAAAATAAAATATATTGTAATTTTTAAAGTAGAACTGTATAAATAATAAGCAAAAAATATGCCAATATATTAAATTTTATATTATTTTATAAAATATTTCATAAAATCTAAAAAAAATAAAATATAGTTCTTTTAACAAACGAATAGTTTTATTATAGAAAGAAAAGGTTTAAGTTTAAAAAACAATGTTTTTCAAAATGATAAAAATTTTCAAAATGATAATTTTCAAATTGAAAAAAACATTGATGAAACTAATATTTACTTATATTTATATAAATATCTCTTAGTTTGATAAAATATACAGTCTTAATAGAGTATACCATATAAGCTGGATAAAATCTAGGATAATATTTCTTTACAAATAGATAAAATTGAGGGTAAAATATAAGGTATAATTAAGCTTTTGAAAGGAGGATAGTTTCAGAGGGGATATGTTAGAATATAGAGGAAAAATTCCATTTTTATTAAATGAATATGATCAAAATATAGTTTACCTATGTTCATCAAATAGAAATATAGAGGACTATTACTACGTGTTGAAAGATATATATAGGGGAAATGTAATAAAATTAGAGAGCAGTTTGTATTCAGAGGAGTTGGAAAAGGATAATTATGATCTTTTAGAGATATTGAACTTAAAAGAGAGATATATAATTTTAATCTCTTTAGAAGCTTATTTGAGAGATTATTTTATAGAAGGGAAAAAATATAGATTTAAAGTTGGAGAGAGTCTGGATATAAAGAGGTTATTGAGTGAGTTGGAGAGTAACCACTATGAAAAAAGCTATCTAGTAGAGGGAAGAAATCAATATAGTATGAGAGGAGATATAATAGATATATTTCCTAAAGATAGTGATAATCCGTTGAGAATAGAGCTTGGTTTTGATGATGAGATAGAGAGAGTGACATATTTTGATATTGAGAGTCAGAAGAGCATAGAGAAAAAAGATGATCTTTATATGTATATAAACAGTAATAAAGAGAAGAAAACAGATTTTTTAGATCTGATTAAATCACAAGAGAATACTAAATTTTTTGTAGAGAATACAGAATTATTGAGATATAAATTGAGTGAGATAATTGAAGAAAAAAATTTGGAAGAGAGTCCTATTCTAGAAAAATATGAAAATCTACTTAAACTGTCTGAACATATAGAGATAAAGAAATTTACCAATGAAGAGTTAAGAGAGTTTGAAAATCAAGAGTATGTTAAAAATCTAGGAAAATCTGAAAATTTAAAAATAAAAATAGTATCTGAAGAGGAAAAGAGATATAGGGAGATATTTTTAGGAGAGAACTTTAGTTTTGAGAAATACCCATTGTTTGAGGGGTATCAAGAGGGAGATACAATAGTTCTTACAGATAGAGAGTTAAAGGGAATTAGAGTAAAAAGAGATAGAAAAGATAAGGGAATGTTGAGATATAAGACTCCTCTTGAGATCGAAGAGGGAGATTATATCATACATGAACTCTATGGAGTTGGTCTCTATTTAGGGATTGAAGTGATAGACGGAAATGATTATCTGAAAATAAAGTATGCTGATGAGGATAAACTCTTTGTTCCAGTTGAAAGTATTGGAAGGATAGGAAAGTATGTTTCAGTTTCTGGAGAGATTCCAGAGATATTCAAGTTGGGAAGAAAAGGTTTTAGAAAGAAATATAAAAAAATATCAGAGGAACTAATAGTTTTTGCAAGAGAGATCGTAGAGATACAAGCTCAAAGAGATTTGAAAGCAGGCTACTCTTTTGCACCAGATACAATTTGGCAAGAGGAGTTTGAAGAGAGTTTTCCATATAGAGAGACAGAGTCTCAAATGAAGGCTATAGAAGATGTAAAAAGGGATATGGAATCAACTAGGATAATGGATAGAATAGTGTGTGGAGATGTTGGGTTTGGAAAGACAGAGGTAGCAATAAGAGCAGCTTTTAAGTGTGCTATGGAGGGAAAACAAGTGGGGTTAATGGTACCAACAACTGTATTAGCTCAACAGCACTATGAGAGATTTAGTGAAAGAATGAAAAACTACCCTGTAACTATTGAATTATTAAGTAGATTATCAACATCTAAAGAGCAGACACAAACATTAAAAAACATTAAGAGTGGAGCAGTTGACATAATCATAGGAACGCATAGACTTTTATCAAAAGATGTAAAATTTAGAGATTTGGGCTTAATAATAATAGATGAGGAGCAAAAATTTGGAGTTAAAGCTAAAGAGAAGCTAAAAAAAGTAAGATATAGTGTGGATATGCTCACTTTAACAGCTACTCCAATCCCAAGAACATTAAACCTATCTCTGTTGGGAATAAGAGATCTTTCAGTAATAGATACTCCTCCAGTGGGAAGAAAACCTATAGTAACTAATTTTATAGAGGGTTCAATTCCCAATATAAAAGATATTATAATGAAGGAGATAGCAAGAGAGGGGCAGGTATTCTATATCTATAACTTTGTAAAAGGAATAGAGAAGAAGGCTGAAGAGCTGAGCAAGATGCTACCAGATTATTTAAAAATAGGTTATGTCCATGGACAGATGTTACCTAAAGAGATAAAAGATAAGATCAAAGATTTTGAAAATGGAGAGCTAGACATATTACTAGCAACTACAATAATAGAAAATGGAATTGATATTGAGAATGCTAATACAATGATAATTGATAGAATGGATAAATTGGGATTATCTCAAATATATCAGTTGAGAGGAAGAATTGGAAGAGGAAATAGACAGGGTTATTGTTATATTTTAACTAAGGAATATGTAGGAAAGAAAGCTAAAGAGAGAGAGGAATCCATAAAAAATCTAGAGGAGATAGGTGGAGGAGGACTACAGCTCTCAATGGAAGATATGAAGATAAGAGGGGCAGGAGAGATATTAGGAGAGAAGCAACATGGAGCTTTGGAAACTTTTGGCTACACTCTATATATGAAGATGTTACAAGATGAGATTGCTAAGATAAAGGGAGAGTTTGAAGAGGGGCTTGATGATATTGAGATTAAAGTTAATTATCCAGCCTTTATTCCAAATGAGTATATAGATAAGAACGAGAAAGTTAGAGTTTATAGAAGAATTTCAGAGAGTAGGAATATAAGTGAATTAAAAATTTTAGCTGAGGAGCTAGAGGATAGATTTGGAAAGATGCCAGTTGAAGCACAGGGATTGTTTAAGTATCTAGCTTTAAAATTAAGAGCTAGAAAATTAGGAATAAAATATGCTAGAGAGATAAAGGGAAAAAATCAATGTGAGATAAGATTCTATAACGAAAGAGTTAAATTTGAAGTTTTGTTAAATTTGATACAAAAGAGAGTTGTAGAGTATAAAAAAACTACAGAAACATTGGATTATAATGGAAGTATTGAAGAGTTTATAAATATTTATGAAGGAGCAGAAGATGAAAATGAAAGAGTTTGAAAGACTTGTTCAAATAATTAAGGTATTGAGAGGGGAAAATGGTTGCCCTTGGGATAGAGAACAAACTTTAGAAAGTTTAAAACCATGTTTAAGAGAGGAAGTAGCAGAACTTTTAGAGGCTATGGAAGGAGATGTGGAGGAGCATAAAGGTGAATTGGGAGATGTCTTAATGAATCTAGTATTCCAAGCTGATATCTGTGAAGATGAGGGTAAATTCAATATTGAAGATGTGGCTTATGAGATAAATGAAAAATTAATAAGAAGACACCCCCATGTATTTAAGAAGAGAGATGAGGGGATAACAACTGATGAAGTTTTGGTAAATTGGGATGAGATAAAGAAAACTGAGAAGTTACATGAGAATAGAAAATCAGCTCTTGACGGTGTGCCTAAGTATTTACCAGCACTATCTAAGGCACAAAAAATTCAGAAAAAAGCTAGTAAAGTTGGATTTGATTGGGAAAATATAGATCAAGTTATCGAGAAATTGTATGAGGAGATAGATGAGTTAAAAGTCGAAATCTCAAAAAAAGATAGAAAGAATATTGAGGAAGAGTTGGGAGATGTACTATTTTCAGTAGTAAATATTGCTAGATTTTTAGATGTTGATGCCACAGAGGCTCTAGAAAAAACAATTAAGAAATTTGATAGAAGATTTAGATATGTAGAGGAGAAGTGTGATGTCAAGAAAGCTAAGCTAGATGAGCTAGAAAATTTTTGGAATGAAGCAAAAAAAGAGATTGACTTATAAAAAAAATGTAGTATATATAGTATAAAGAGGAGTGAGTATGAGATTAGATAAATTTTTAAAGGTTAGTAGAATAATAAAGAGAAGACCTATAGCTAAGATAGTTGTAGATGGTGGAAAAGCAAAATTGAATGGAAAGGTTGCTAAGGCTAGTACTGAGGTAAAAGTCGGACAGATATTGGAACTGGAGTATTTTAACAAATATTTTAAATTTGAGATATTGGAAGTTCCTACTGGAAATGTAGCCAAGGAGAGAACATCAGAGCTTATTAATGTATTAGAAAGTAGAGGAATTACTGTGGATATAGATGGTGAGGAGGATATTTTTTAATGGTTTTTTCTTTAGAATCGAATGCTAAGATAAATGTAGGACTTAATGTAACTGGGGTTTTACCAAATGGATATCATCTTTTAGATATGGTTATGTTACCAATCTCTTTATCAGATAGATTGAGTGGAGAGATATTTGATGAGGTAGGAGAGTTAACAATTACTACAAACAAAGAGGATATTCCAACAGATGAGAGAAATATTCTTTGGAAGGTTTATGATAGATTTTATAGAGAGAGTGGTTTAGATAGAAGAAAGATAAGTGTGCATTTAGAGAAGTGTATTCCCCACGAAGCTGGATTGGGAGGAGGAAGTTCCAACGGAGCTTTTTTCTTAAAAGAGTTGAATCGTTATCACAATAATTTCTTTCCAGTACCGAAACTATTGGAGATAGGAAAGAGTATAGGTGCTGATATCCCTTTCTTTATAATAAATAGAGCTAGTAGAGTGAGAGGAATAGGAGAGGATATTCAGGAGATTGAGAATAATCTCACTGACGATATAATTATTATTAAACCAGATTTTGGAGTTTCAACAGCTAAGGCTTATAAAAATATGTATATGCTCAATAATAAAAAAGATGCAAACATAGATAATATAATAGCAGGACTTAGAAATAATGATATCTCACTGGTAGAAAAAAGTATTGAAAATCATTTAGAGCAGGGGTTATTGCTTGAAGATGAAAATATAATAGAGTTTAGAAAAAAAGTTATGGGAATTCCTAATATGAAGTTTTTTATGTCAGGAAGTGGAAGTGCATATTATGTGTTTACCAAAAATGGAAAACAGATGGTAGAATTTATAAAGGGGCAATTACAACACTGTGAAGTACATCTTTGCAGAAGTTTATAAAGATTACATAAAAAAGGGAAGGTGCATGAAACTATGAAGATTACAGACGTAAGATTAAGAGCAGTAAAGGGAGAAAATGAGTTAAAGTTAAAAGCTTATGCAGATGTAACTTTTGACGAGTGTTTTGTCATTCACGGGTTAAAAATTATTGATGGACAAAAGGGAATGTTTGTAGCTATGCCGTCTAGAAAGATGCCAGATGGGGAGTATAAAGATATAGTCCACCCAATAACACCTGAGCTAAGAAAAGAGATAACTGACACTGTAATAGCTAAGTTTAATGAGGCAAAACCTGAAGAGATAACAGAGGAATAATAAAATATAGTATATAAAAAAGTTACTGTGATGTGTGTTAACACCATAGTAACTTTTTTTAATCTTAAACTTTTATTTGTCTATAATGGTTAATAATCTATTTTTTAGAGCTTTGGATTTGGTAGGATTACCTTTGGCAGATATTCCAATCTGGTACTCCTCAGTTTCTAAAATACTAGCAAAACGACAATTCATACTATCTTTTGAAGTAATGCTGTTTACTAAGATATTTTTAGAGTTACAGAGTTCATAGATATACCTATTAAATTCTGGATTATCAGTTGCAGCTACAACTATGAATACATCATCAAGGAGAGTTTCATCAAACTCTCCTATTTTTATATTTATATTTTCAAGTGAGAGAAATCTCTCCTCTTTAATCTCTCTAGTAATAACTGAAACTCTAGCACCATATTCAATTAATGACTCTACTTTTCTAATAGCTATTTTTCCAGCTCCAACCACTAGAGCTTTCTTTCCAGTAATATTGACAAAAAGGGGGAAAAATCTATTTTCCATTGTTTTCACCAATAGCTTTAAAAGCCATATCCATTACCTCAAGAGTCCTATCTAAGATATCTTGAGTATGTGCAAGTGAAACAAAGTGAGCTTCAAATTGAGAAGGGGGGCAGATAATTCCATTTTCTAGCATAGTATTAAAGTATGTAGCAAAATTTTCTGTATTAGAAGATAGTGCATCTTCTAGATTGTTAACCTCTTTTCTATCAGTAAAGAAAATTGTGAAAAGAGAACCAATAGAATTAATAACGATATTTACTCCATATTTTTTAGCAGAAGCTTTAGCTCCTTCAACTATATAATTAACTTTTTTCTCTAACTCTTTATATAGAGATTCTCTATTTTCACTTAAATAAGTAAGCATCTCATAACCAGCTCTTACAGCTACTGGGTTACCAGATAGAGTACCAGCGTGATAAACTCTTCCCACTGGAGCAACTAGTTGCATAATTTCAGCTTTTCCACCAAATGCTCCCACAGGATATCCACCACCAATTATCTTACCAAGAGTAGTCATATCTGGAGTGATTCCAAAATACTCTTGAGCTCCACCTAAAGAAAGTCTGAATCCAGAGATAACCTCATCAAATATAAGAAGTGTTCCTGTTTGAGTACAAAGTTCTCTAACAGCTTTTAAAAACTCAATATTAGGATAGATAACCCCCATATTAGCAGGAACAGGCTCCATAATTAAGCAAGCTACATTTTTTTCATTTAAAACTTTTGTCAATGTTTCAAGATCTCCAAAAGGAACAGTGACAGTATCTTTTAACACACCCTCTGTGATTCCGTTACTATCTTGATAACCTTCAGTAAGTAATCCAGAACCAGATTTAACAAGTAGTGCGTCAGAGTGTCCATGGTAGCAACCTTCAAATTTTGCAATCTTATTTCTATTAGTGTAAGCTCTAGCAAGTCTGATAGCAGACATAGTAGCCTCTGTACCAGAAGTAGTAAGTCTTACCATCTCAATAGAGGGACAGCATTTAGTAATAAGTTCAGCTAATTCCACCTCTCTTTTTGTAGGTAGACCAAAAGAGCTTCCAAGTTCAATAGCCTCTCTTACTCCTTTGATTATTTGAGGGTGATTGTGTCCAAGGATTAATGGACCCCATGAACATATAAAATCAATATATTCATTTCCATCTTCGTCCCAAACTTTAGCACCTTCACCTTTACAAGCAAAGATAGGAGCCTCTCTGTTGACAGATTTAAAAGCTCTTACAGGGCTATTAACTCCACCAGGAATATATTTTTGTGCTTTTTTAAATATCTCTTTTGAAATTTCGTGATTCATTTTGTCCTCCCTAAAGTGTGATCTCTCCATTTTTAACCCATTGAGCGATCTCTTTTGCGTGGTAAGTGATGATTAAATTAACCCCAGCTCTCTTAAGAGCATACATATTTTCCATCACTATACCTTTTTCATTTATCCAACCATTCTTGGCAGCAGCTTTGACCATAGAGTACTCTCCACTTACATTATAAGCTACCAATGGAAGAGATAGATCTTTTAATGCATGTATTACATCAAGGTATGCAAGAGCAGGTTTTACCATTATGAAGTCAGCTCCCTCTTCAATATCTGATTCTACCTCTCTAAAATACTCTTTTGAACTTCTAAAATCCATTTGATAAGTTTTTCTATCTCCAAAACTTGGAGCAGAATCAGCAGCATCTCTAAAAGGTCCATAGTAATTTGAAGCATATTTTACACTGTAAGCCATAATAGGTAGATAAGTGAATCCGTTCTCATCAAGTATAGTTCTCATAGCTTCAACTCTTCCGTCCATCATATCTGAAGGGGCTACAATATCAGCTCCAGCTTTTGCATGAGAAAGGGCGATCTGTGCTAAATATTTTAGAGTCTCATCATTGTTGACATCACAACCATTGAGGATACCACAATGTCCATGAGAAGTGTATTCACACATACAAACATCAGTTATAATTAGAAAATTAGGAAAATTTTTCTTAATGTGTCTAATACCTTGTTGAACTATTCCATCTTCAGCATAGGCTTGTGAACCAACTGGATCCTTCTCTTTAGGTATTCCAAAAAGTAAAAGTGCTTTAATTCCTAAATCTTTTAATTCTTGTAACTCCTCATCAATTCTATCCAAAGAGAATCTGTATTGTCCAGGCATTGAATCGATCTCAGCCTTTATGTTCTCTCCCTCTTCAAGAAAAAGTGGGTATATTAGCTCATCTAAATGAAGATTTACATTTCTAACCATATCTCTTAAAGTTTTTGATCCTCTAAGTCTTCTTGTTCTTGTAAACATATCCTATCCTCCTAGCTATTTTATAGCTTCAATAATACCATTAACATCATAAACTTTTGCTTCAAAATCCACGTTAAGTCCATATTTTCTCATAGTGTCACTTGTTACTGGACCAATAGAAGCAAATTTAATATCTTTAACAGCTTCAAGATCATTCTCAATACTTGCCATAAAAGCATCAACAGTAGAAGAGCTTAAAAAAGTAACGATCTCAACTTTTTTTAAGTTTGAAAGCACCTCTTTTTTATCTCTGATGATTCTTTTAGTTTTATAAGCAACAATCTTGTCAAAATTTCTATTATATATAGAATTAAATTTATCAACATCACAAGGTGAGATATCAGAAGTGATAATAAGTATTCTATCTCCAGGATTAGTATATTTAATAGACTCTTCAGCCAATCTATCAACTAGATACTCCTCTGGAATGAAGTCAGCTTTAATCTTATATCCCTCTAATAACTCTTTAGTCTTACTTCCCACAGCACCTATTTTTAAATGTGCAATATCTCTAATATCTTCAACTTTATTCATAAACTCTCTAACACCGTTAGGTGAATTAAAAAGTAGAGCAGAGTATCTCTTTAATTGCTCTCTATCCAATTTATCAAGAGTCGATTCAATCTCTATAAAAGGTAGTTCAATAGCTACTCCACCCATTTTTTCAATCTTGTTAGAGAACTCCCCAGCTTGTCTTCTATCTCTTGTAACTAAAACTTTTTTTCCGAAAAGTTGAGTTGTTTCAAACCATTTAAAAGTATCTCTAAGGTTAACTACTTCACCGATAATAGTGATAGCTGGTGGAACAATCTTCTTCTCTAGAGATAACTCTATGATATTTTCTAGTGTACCTACAGTAACTCTCTGATCAGCAGTAGCTCCCTTTTCAATGATAGCTACAGGAGTTTTAGAATCCTTTCCATTTTTTATAAGATCTCCAACAATGATAGGCAAATTTTTAATTCCCATTAAAAATACTAAAGTTCCATCTAATTTAGCAATAGCTTCAAAGTTATGCCAATCTCCATCAGCCATAGTATGTCCTGTAAAAACGTGGAAAGATCTAGCCATACCTCTGTGTGTTACAGGAATACCAGCATAGGCTGGAACAGATATAGATGAAGTTATACCTGGAATCTCTTCAAACTCAATTCCATTTTCAAAAAGAGCTTGAATCTCCTCTCCACCTCTACCAAATACAAATGGATCTCCACCTTTAACTCTAGCTACAACTTTACCCTCTAAAGCTTTTTTTACAATTGTTTCGTTGATCTCATCTTGAATAAGTCCACCTTCAGTGTTTCCCTTTCCAAGATATATCATCTCAGCATCTTTTCTAGCATAGTTAAGGATACGATTATTAATTAATCTATCATATACTACACAATCAGCTTCCTCAATAGCTCTTTTACCTTTTAATGTAAGTAGTTCTGCATCTCCAGGTCCAGCACCCATTATATAAACTTTACCTTTTTTATCCATTGATTTTCTCCTTTATACACTCAGCTACAGCTTGAGCTACACATATTCCTTTATTAAGTTTTTCTGTAATTTGAGCAGTATACCCCTTCTCATCTTTAAAATATATACCTGAGAAAGTTATCTCATCTCCATTTACTTCAGAGTAGCATCCCATAGGAGTGTGACAACCACCATCAAAGATCTTTGAAAACTCTCTTTCAATAACTACTACTCTTTCAATATCCTCTCTGTGTATAGATTTTAGTATAGATCTTATCTCTTCATCATTTTCTCTACACTGTATATGTAAAACTCCTTGGGCAGGAGCAGGGAAAAATCTATTTGGATCTAAATATTCAGTGATCTCATTTTCCAATCCAACTCTTTTTAAACCAGCAGCTGCTAGTAAAATTGCATCATAATCCTCATTTTTTAATTTATTTAATCTAGTGTGTATATTTCCTCTAAGTTGTTTAATTTGTAAGTCAGGTCTTAAATTTTTAAGGTTCATAGTTCTTCTTAATGAGCTAGTACCAACAATAGCTCCCTCTGGTAATTCCATTAAGCTCTTTCCACTTTTTGATACAAGTACATCTCTAGGATCCTCTCTATCTGGCACTGCTCCGCAGATCAATCCCTCTGGAGAAAGAATAGGCATATCCTTCATAGAGTGTACAGCAAGATCGATACTACCATTTAGAAGTTCAACCTCAATCTCTTTAGTAAAAAAGCTTTTAAGTGACTTGTCACTATTATTCCAGTTGCTTACAAGATCTTTATCCCCACTTGTAACTATCTTTTTTATCTCAAATTCAATTTCAGGAAAGTTATCTTCCAATCTTTTTTTTATCATTTCACTTTGAGCAAGTGCAAGAAGACTTCCTCTACTACCAATAACTATCTTTTTTTTCATTATACAGTTCTCTCCTCATAATATTGAAACCATTTTTTTAAATTTTCCATCTGTTTGTCAACCATAAAACTATAGCTCTCTATCAAAGAGTCTCTAGTTGCTAAATGTTCATTATATACTCCCCAAATATCATCTAAAGTGAAAAGTGAAACATTTTCAGCATCTCCAAGAGATTGTTCAATATCTCTAGGTACAGCTAAATCTAGGAATAGATATTTTTTATCCTTATTTAGTAAAGGTTGTAAATCATTAGTTCTTAGAACTAGGTGTGGTGCAGAAGTAACACTAATAATTACATCATTTTCAGGAACAGTTTGAAGTTTCTCTTCAAAAGAAACAATGTCAACATCAAAGATACTTTTAATTTCAAGGGCTTTGTGATAAGTCCTATTTGTAATTGTAATATTTTTGACTCCCTCTTTAACAAGTAGATATAGTATAGATTGTGCTAAATCTCCAACTCCTAAGATAAAAACTTTTTTATCACTTAGAAATCCAATAGAATCCTTAATAAATTTTAAAGATATTGCTTCTAATGAAAGTGCATTGTGACAAATCTTGCTCTCTGTTCTAAATTTTTTACCTAGATCAATAGCTTTATTGAAAACGGTATTTAGAATTTTAGAAGATGTTTTCTCCTCTAAAGCAGTGGCATGAGCTTTTTTTATCTGAGCTAAGATCTGATCTTCACCTTTAATAACTGAGAAAAAACCACAGGCAACTTTGAAAAGATACTCACTAGCTTCCTCTCCTCTTTTAATAAAAATTCCCTTTTTTACCTTAAATGCACTAAGTAAGTCCTCTGTTGAAAAATCGTTGGCAAGTTGTAAATAAAACTCTACTCTTAGACAAGTAGATAGATTAATATACCCTTTTATCTTTTTTTCTAAAAAAAGTTTATTAATAATCTCAGCAGGATTTTGCTGAATAAATACTTCTCTCTCTTCAGTTGTAAGCTCTTTATGAGAAATTCCAAAGGCTACAATCTCATCAATTTTTAGTGACATTTAAATATTCTCCTTAAAATACTTTCTTTAATTAAACAACATTTTTTATAAAAACAACCTTATATCATACTGTTATATTATATAATATTATTCACAAAAAATTAACAATAATTTGAAAAATATGATATAATTTAGAAAATTAGTAACGAATAATGATAAAAAATTTATATGATTAAGAATGATAGTGTGAGGATTAATTGATGAAAAAATATATAATAGAGCCTGAGTATGATGGTTATGAGATAGGAACATATCTCAAGGAGACAAAGGGATATTCAGGAAGAGGTTTGAGAAATTTAGAGATATATCTAAATGGAAAAAGAGTAAAAAACAACAGCAAAAAGGTAAGAAAATTAAATAGACTACACATAAGAGAGAAGGAGAAAGAGACGGGGATAAAACCTATGGATATACCTATTAAGGTAGCTTATGAGGATAAAAATTTACTTCTTATAAATAAAGATCCGTATATAATAGTACATCCAACTCAGAAAAAGGTTGATAAGACATTAGCTAATGGTGTGGTAAACTATTTTTTACAAACTACAGGTAAAATTATGGTACCAAGATTCTATAATAGACTTGATATGAATACATCTGGAATAATAATAGTAACTAAAAATGCTTATGCTCAATCATACCTTCAAGAGAAAGGTGTGGTAAATAAGTTTTACCAAGCTATTGTTTTGGGAATTGTAGAGAAAGATGAATTTTTAATAGATAGACCAATTGGAAAAATTGGAGATGAACTTAGAAGAGTTGAACTAAAGGAAGAGGAGGGAGGACAGAGTGCTCAAACTAAAATAAGAGTACTAAAGAGATTCCCTGATAAAAATCTGACATTAATAGAGGCAGAGTTGTTAACTGGAAGAACACATCAGATAAGAGCACACATGTCTTTAGAAGGTTATCCACTTTTGGGAGATGAACTCTATGGTGGAGCAGATAAGAGAGCAGATAGACAGATGTTACACTCTTATAAAACAGAATTTTCAGATGTGGAAACTGGAGAGCTAAAGAGTGTAGAAGTGGAACTCCCAGAAGATATGAAAAAACTACTAGAAAACTAAATTATTCATATTGGAAAAAAATAGTACAGTTACATAGAACACGAAATATAACTGATTAAAAAATAATCGTAAAAAGATGAAATTTAACTCTAATGAAATTATTAGAAAAGAGTTAATTGACAAAGAATTGAACTTGTTATATATTTTATGTAGATGATGAAAAACATAAAATATTTTACATAGTTAAAAAAATTTTTAGGAGGAATAGAAATGGCAGTTAAAGTAGCAATTAACGGATTCGGAAGAATAGGAAGATTAGCATTAAGATTAATGGTAGGAAACCCTGAGTTTGATGTAGTAGCAATCAACGACTTAACAGATGCTCACATGTTAGCTCACTTATTTAAATATGATTCAGCTCAAGGAAGATTCGATGGAACTATCGAAGTTAAAGAAGATGCTTTCGTAGTAAATGGAAAAGAGATCAAAACTTTTGCAAAAGCTAACCCTGAAGAGTTACCTTGGGGAGAATTAGGAGTAGACGTTGTTCTTGAGTGTACTGGATTCTTCACTAAGAAAGAAAAAGCAGAAGCTCATATCAAAGCAGGAGCTAAAAAAGTAGTTATATCTGCACCAGCAACTGGAGATCTTAAAACTGTAGTTTACAACGTAAACCACGACATATTAGATGGTACAGAAACAGTTATTTCTGGAGCTTCTTGTACAACTAACTGTTTAGCACCAATGGCTAAAGTTTTAGAGGATAACTTTGGAATCGTAGAAGGATTAATGACAACAATTCACGCATATACAAATGACCAAAATACATTAGATGGTCCACACAGAAAAGGAGATTTAAGAAGAGCAAGAGCTGCTGCTGCAAACATCGTTCCTAACACAACTGGAGCTGCAAAAGCTATCGGATTAGTAATCCCTTCATTAAAAGGAAAATTAGATGGAGCTGCTCAAAGAGTTCCTGTAATTACTGGATCAATAACTGAATTAGTAACAGTTTTAGCAAAACCAACTTCAGTAGAAGAGATCAATGCTGCAATGAAAGCTGCTGCAAATGAGTCATTCGGATATACAGAAGAAGAGTTAGTATCAAGCGATATCATCGGAATCAACTATGGATCATTATTTGATGCAACTCAAACAAGAGTAATGACAGTTGGAGACAAGCAATTAGTTAAAACTGTAGCTTGGTATGACAACGAAATGTCTTATACTTCTCAATTAATCAGAACTCTTAAAAAATTTGTTGAGTTATCTAAATAATTAACTAATCAGAGAATAACTAAATAGAAATAGAATAGCGGAACTTTAGAGTTCCGCTTTTTTAAAGAAAGATATTATCAATGGGAGGCAATTTAAATGGCTAAAAAAATAGTTACAGATTTAATTGTTAAAGGGCAAAAAGTATTGATGAGAGTAGACTTTAACGTACCTATGAAAGATGGAAAAATAACTGATGAAAATAGAATAGTTGCAGCTTTACCTACAATAAAATATGTATTAGAAAATGGAGGAAGAGTAATAGCTTTCTCTCACTTAGGAAAAGTTAAAACTGAAGAGGATTTAGCAAAAAAATCTTTAAGACCAGTAGCTGAGAGATTAGCTGAATTATTAGGTCAATCAGTTAAATTCGTTCCTGCTACAAGAGGTGCTGAATTAGAAGCAGCAGTAGCTGAATTAAAAGATGGAGAGATCATGATGTTCGAAAACACAAGATTCGAAGATCTAGATGGTAAAAAAGAATCTAAAAATGATCCAGAATTAGGAAAATACTGGGCATCATTAGGAGATCTATTTGTAAATGACGCATTTGGAACTGCTCACAGAGCACACGCTTCAAATGTTGGAATAGCTGCTAACATAGGAGAAGGAAAAACTGCAGCAGGATTCTTAATGGAAAAAGAGATCAAATTTATAGGTGGAGCAGTAGATAATCCTGAAAGACCTTTAGTTGCTATATTAGGAGGAGCTAAAGTATCTGATAAAATAGGAGTTATAGAAAATCTTCTAGTTAAAGCTGATAAGGTTTTAGTTGGAGGAGCTATGATGTTCACTTTCTTAAGAGCTCAAGGAAAAGCAACAGGAACTTCATTAGTTGAAGAGGATAAAATAGAATTAGCAAAAGAGTTATTAGCAAAAGCTAATGGAAAATTAGTTCTACCAATAGATACAGTAGTAGCTAAAGAGTTTAACAATGACGCAGCTCATACAACTGTATCAGTAGATGAGATTCCAGCTGATCAAATGGGATTAGACGTTGGACAAGGAACTGTAGAGTTATTTGCAAAAGAGATCTCTGGAGCAAAAACTGTTGTATGGAATGGACCAATGGGAGTATTCGAAATGCCTAACTTTGCAAAAGGAACTATTGGAGTTTGTGAAGCTATAGCTAACTTAAAAGGAGCAACTACGATAATAGGTGGAGGAGACTCAGCAGCTGCAGCAATAAGCTTAGGATATGCTGATAAATTTACTCACATCTCTACTGGTGGAGGAGCTTCATTAGAGTACTTAGAAGGAAAAGTATTACCTGGAGTAGAATCTATTTCTAATAAATAATAACTTATAATATAGAGGCTGCTACAGAGAGTTGTAGTAGCCTTTTTATTTTACTTTTATTTTTTTAAAATTTGATAATATTTTTTCAAAAAATATGTTATAATAGGTCTGTATTAAGATATTTAAATATAATGGAATGAAGGAGTTAGATTATGAGTAGATTAGTAGGAACTATATCAAGAGGGCTTCGTGCACCTATCATTAAGCAGGGAGATGATATTGCTAAATTTACAGTAGATGCAGTTTTAGCAGCTGCAGAAAGTGATAATATAGCTTTAAGAAATAAAGATGTAGTTGCTATCACTGAGTCAATAGTGGCAAGAGCTCAAGGAAACTATGCTACAATTGATGATATCGCAACAGATGTAAAAGCAAAATATGGAGATAACACAATAGGATTGATATTCCCAATATTGAGTAGAAATAGATTTTCTGTATGTTTAAAAGGAATAGCAAAGGGAGCTAAAAAGATTGTATTGATGTTTAGTTACCCATCTGACGAGGTAGGAAACCACTTTATAGATTATGACTTATTAGATGAAAAAGGAGTTAACCCTTGGACAGATGTATTAACTGAAGCTGAGTTTACAGAGAAATTTGGTAATCCAGTACACGTATTTACTGGAGTAAACTATATTCAGTACTATTCTGAATTAATAAGAGAACAAGGGGCAGAAGTTGAGGTAATTTTTGCTAACAACCCTACAGCAATCTTAAAATATACAGATTGTGTATTAAACTGTGATATCCATACTCGTATGAGAACTAAAAAATTACTAAGAAAATCAGGGGCAAAAATAGTATATGGAATGGATGAGATATTAACAGAATCTATAAATGGTTGTGGATACAATGAAGATTATGGATTGTTAGGATCAAATAAAGCTACTGAGGATAGTATCAAACTATTCCCTCGTGATTGTAGAGAGTTAGCTGTAAAGATTCAAAAAATGTTAAAAGAAAAAACTGGAAAAGATATGGAAGTTATGGTCTATGGAGATGGAGCGTTCAAAGATCCAGTAGGAAAGATATGGGAACTTGCTGATCCAGTTGTATCACCAGGATATACTGATGGTTTAGAGGGAACACCAAATGAGATAAAATTAAAATATTTAGCTGATAATGATTTAGCTGGTTTAAAAGGTGAAGAGTTACATAAAGCTGTAGCTGAAGCTATTAAAAATAAAGATTCAGATCTAAAAGGACAGATGATAACTCAAGGAACTACTCCAAGAAGATTGACAGATCTTATTGGATCACTATGTGACTTAACTTCAGGAAGTGGAGATAAAGGTACACCTATTATATTAATCCAAGGATATTTTGACAACTATATAGATGACTAATATTTTAAGATCTATAACATTAAAATATAGAGCTTGAAAAAAGAATAAAAATATGATAATATTTAAAAACCTTATATAAATTTGGAATATGGCCAAAAGTTTCTACATCAAACCTTAAATTTGATACTATAAGTTAAAGAAATTGTTATTATATTGATCTCAATAGTACTTTAACTATTGAGATTTTTTTTTGGAGGATTGAATGAAAAAGTATTTAAAAAATGTTATTTTAATTGGAAGTTTGTTCTTAGTTGGATGTACATCTTTAGTTGAAAGAAAAGAGGAAGCTAGTATCATTATAAAAAATGGTACTGTATTGACTATGAATGAGGGGAGAGATATCGTAGAAAACGGAGTTGTCGTTATAAAAGACAATAAGATAATCTCAGTTGGAAATGAGGATTTATTAGAGAGATACAGTGCTAAAAAGATTATTGATGCTGAAGATGGGATAGTTATGCCTGGAATGATAAATACTCACACTCACGTTGCAATGACAGTGTTTAGATCACTAGCTGATGATGTACCAGATAGATTGAATAGATATATCTTCCCTTTGGAAAACAAGATGGTTTCTCCTGAAATGGCTTATTTAGGAGCTAGACTTGGAACTATGGAGATGGCTCTTGGAGGAGTGACAACAATGGTGGATATGTATCTATTTGAAGAGAGTGCAGCAGAGGCAGTAAAAGAGATCGGGCTAAGAGGAATAATGACACAAAATATAATAAAATACCCTACTGCTGATGGAAAAAATAAAGGTGAAACTTTAAATAGAGCTATTGCCCTTATTGAAAAATATCAGAATGATGAATTGATAACTCCAGGGCTAGCACCTCATGCTCCACATACAGTAACAAAAGAGGAGTTATTGGAGATAAAAAGAGTTTCTGAAAAATACAATGCCCCTGTATCAATGCATGTTGCAGAGACAGATAAAGAGTTTGCTAAATTTAAAAAAGAGTTCAATATGACACCTGTAGAGTACTTAGATTCATTAGGGCTATTAAATGAGAGACTTATAGCTGCACACAACATCTTTGTAACAGATAGCGATATAGAGCTTTTAAAGAAAAGAGATGTAGGGCTAGCTCATAATATGGTAGCTAATATAAAGTCTGCTAAGGGGATCTCACCAGCTCTAAAGATGCATGATGAGGGATTGAGAGTTGGATTAGGAACTGATGGTCCTATGAGTGGAAATACATTGGATATAATTGGACAGTTGGGATATGTGGCAAAGGTTCATAAATTAAACTCTAAAGATAGATCAGCACTACCTCCAAAAAAAGCTGTAGAGATGGCAACAATTGGTGGAGCTAAAGCTATTCATAGAGAGCAGGAGTTAGGAAGTTTAGAAGCTGGGAAATTGGCAGATGTAGTAATAGTTGAGACAAAATCTGTAAATATGAATCCAATTTACGATCCTTATTCAGCTTTAGTATATTCAGCTAATGCAAGTAATGTAGATACAGTTATAGTAAATGGAAAATTAATTGTTGAAGATAGAGAGATAAAAACTATTGATTCTAAAAAAGTTATTAAAGAGATGACAGAGTTTAAGAAAAAAGTTGAAGAGGTAGCTAAAACTCTATAAAATATAGAGGTTTAGATTGAAAATAAAAGAGCAAGTATAACTTGCTCTTTTTAATCAGATTTATGATAATTGTTCTATTAAATTTTTCTTTTTTAAATGGTGGGCTATATATACAAATGGAGTATCACAAACTGCAACTAAGAATTTCATAAAGTATGTAGTTAGGAATATCTCGATTAAAACCTCTTTAGGATAAACACCATAGAAAGCGATAAGTGTGAAACAAGCATTATCAATAAGTTGGCTAACCATAGTACTCGCATTATTTCTTATCCAGATATGTTTAGGTTCACTATATTTTTTCTTCCAGAACTCGTAAGCCCAAATATCGTGAGTTTGTGAGATAAGGTAAGAGATAAGTGAGGCTACAACAATTCTTGGCATAAAGTCAAAAACTCTTTTAACACCATTGAAAGTTATTATTCCCTCTTCAATATTTGATGGGGTAAAAGATACTGCTATCTGCATAATAAGAGTCATTGCAATAAGTGAGAAAAAACCAAGGTATACAGCTCTTTGAGCATCTTTTTTACCATAGTTTTCAGCTAGAATATCTGTAACTAAGAATCCACCAGCATACAGTATATTTCCTAAAGTAGTTCCAAATCCAAATAGGTCAACTAATAAAACAACTTGAATATTAGCTAATATAGTTGATACAGGAATCCAAGCATACAATCCAAATTTTCCAAACTTTTTATAAGCAAAAAGTATTAGACCAAAGTTAACAACTAACATACAGAACCAAAGTAATTCATTTCTAAAATCCATTTTATCCTCCTAAAATATTATTAAAACTAGGAAAATAAAATAGCAATCAATAAAAAAGAGCAGAAAAACTCTGCTCTTTAAAAATAAATAACTTATTTTAAAATTTGGCCTAGTTTTTTATAGATGGTTTGTCTGTGTAGAACATCTCCTTGTAAATACAAGAATTTATTTAATTTTCAAAAAAAAGTATATATTAAAAAACTAAAATTGTCAATAGTTATATTTTTACTTAAAATTTTCACGAAAATGTCAATAAAAAATAGTATAAATATATCATAAATCTTTCCCCAAAATATTTTATATAGATTAGTAATTAAATAAAAATCCCTTTTTCAAAAAAGAAGAGGGATTTTTATTTTTTTGTGCTATACTAGAGGTAGCTAAAGAAAATAAAATATATAATATGGAGGGTAACATGCAGTATAAAAACGAAAATGGTTGGATTAAATCCAATGAAAAAAAAGAGATATTTTATTTTTGTGATGAGTATAAAAAGTTTTTAGATTTGGGAAAAACTGAGAGAGAATTTGTAAAAGAGGGAGTAAAATTTGTTGAGGCAAAGGGGTTTGTTCCAGCAGAGAGTAAAAAAAGTTTACAAGTTGGGGATAAGGTATACTATGTAAATAGAGGTAAAAACCTTGTATTAGCAGTAATTGGAAAAGATGACATTGAAAATGGAGTAAATTATGTTGTATCACACATAGATTCTCCAAGATTGGATTTAAAAGGAAATCCTCTATATGAGGAGTTTGAATTAGCTTATATGAAAACTCACTACTATGGTGGAATAAAGAAATATCAATGGGCATCTCTTCCACTAGCACTTCATGGGGTAGTAATCTTAGAAAATGGAGAGAGTGTAGAGATAACAATAGGTGAAAAAGATGAGGATCCTGTATTCACTATTCCAGATATATTACCTCACTTAGCAGCTAAAATTCAAGGTGAAAGAAAAAGTGGAGAGGTAATAAAAGGTGAAGAGCTTCAGATAATAGTAGGAAGTATACCTAGTACAATAGAGAATAAAGAGATTAAAGATAGCGTTAAATATGCAATATTAGAGATTTTAAATAGAGATTATGGTATGGTAGAAGAGGATTTTATCTCAGCTGAATTGGAATTAGTACCAGCGGGAAAAGCTAAAGATATTGGTTTTGATAGATCTATGGTAGGAGCTTATGGTCAGGACGATAGAATTTGTGGTTATACATCTATGAGAGCTATAGTTGATTTAGAAGAGATTCCAGAGAGAACTGCAATCTGTTTCTTGGCAGATAAAGAGGAGATAGGATCTTCAGGTAGTACAGGACTTAAATCAGATTATCTAGCATACATTACTGGTGATATTGTAGAAAAAGTTAAGGGAAATTTCACAGAGATGATGTTAAGAAGGGTACTATGGAACTCTCAATCTCTATCTTCAGATGTAAATGCAGGAGTAGATCCTATATTTAAAGGGGTACATGATATTCAAAATGCTGCAAAAATTGGATTTGGAGTAGTTGTAACAAAATATACAGGAGCTAGAGGAAAGAGTGGAACTAATGATGCTGATGCTGAATATGTAGGAAAGATTAGAAAGCTATTAAATGATGCTGATGTTTGTTGGCAGATAGGAGAGCTTGGAAAAGTAGATGAAGGTGGAGGAGGTACAGTAGCAATGTATCTAGCTCACTTAGGAATTAGAACTATAGATATAGGACCAGCTCTATTAGCTATGCACTCACCATTTGAAGTCTCTTCAAAATTAGATGTTTATGAAACATATAGAGCATATAAAGTTTTTTATACTAGAGGATAGATAAAAATGCAAGGAATATATACCGATATTGGTATATGCTCCTTGCATTTGTTTTAATTTATATTATTTATTAGAAAGAAATAATCCAAATTGAGCTAAAGTTGCTGATCCTAAATATGTTCCAACAAAAACAAATACCCCAGTAATTGCTACTTTCCAAGAAAGGCTCTTTAAAGTTCCTAACTTGTTAGCAACAGAGATTCCAGCATAAGTAAGTATTGGAGTAGTTATTGATAGAAAGTCAACAGAGTTAATAGCTTTGATTACCTCTGTACTAGCCATACAAAATATTAGAGATGTAATAGATACCCAACCTAGAATAGGGAACTCTCTTATAAATTTAATAGGTACACATTGTAACACTCTTTGAATTGTAATTCCTATAATTGCAAATAAACCAAGAAAAAATAGTCCAATAAATGTATAAGTAGTAATTTGAGGTCCATTTGCACCATATTTTAAAACCTTTATCCATTGAGTAAAAAGAATCAATGAAAGACTAAGAATTAAGATTAAAATATTTTTTATAAAATAATTTTCAAATAGATTTTTATTCATTATTTTTTTCCTCCAGTTAACTTGTTATACATAAATTTTTGTAAAGGTACAGCAACAAAAACCATTGTAAAAGTACCTATAAAACTTGTTAATAACTGACTAGCAGCTGCATAGGCTCTAATGACTTCAGCTTTTTCAGGGTGAATAGCAGCAAGAGAGGAACTAGCTGCAGTCATCATACTAGCAGATCCCATTCCAGATGCAATTGCAAGAGCCTCTACTCTAAATCCCATTTCTAAAAATATAGGTGCAATTATACTGAAGAATATCGCCCCAAAAAGGGTACCAAAGATATACATTGAAAGAACTCCACGTCCCTCATCAGAGTTAAGAGTGTATTTTTCAGAGATATATGCAAGTTCACCCTCTCTTCCCAATCCTAGAGTTGATCCGATAGCCTCTCTTCTTAATCCAATAAGTAGTGCAATAGGAAGTCCAATTATAACAGTACCAACATTTCCAAGTTCCTGAATTAAGAAGATCCAACCTATAGATAGTATCTCTTTCAATCTAGGAGCAACATCAGCTCCATATTTAGCCATTAGTGGTAACATAATAATAATAAGATATTTTCCAGCAAAATTGACATTTTCCTCAGTATAGATCTTACTGATTATCCCTTTTCTAAAAACATTAAGAGCTAAAAACATAGTTATTATTAAGGCAAAAAGTAGTGGAAGAAGTCCAATTTTAAACTTTCCAATAGCAATAACTCTAAAACCAATAATCTCAGCTACAAGTATAACAATAACTGAAAAGATTATTAAAAAAGGTAAATTTTTATTTTTCATCTAATCCTCCAAAATTTAATATTGTATTTTTATAATCTTCATAACTTCTTTTATATAAACTGTTTTTATCAATTTTTCCACTCATATCTTTCAAGACCTTTAAAAGAAATCTAGGGAAAATAGAGAAAATATACTCACTATCCTTATGAATGAAATCGCTACCATGAAAAGTTCCTATGAATCCGTTGTATCCAATCTGTATACAAGGAAGGATATAAGAGAGATCTCCAATATCTCCAGCAGCACTTACAGGAGAGTTATCTTTACAATACTCAATCTCTTCAAACTCTTCAAAACTTTTTCTAACAAAATTAGAAAGGTAACGAGATTGAATAAAAGGAAGATATCCCATATCAGTTTCGATCTCTACTTCACCACCTAAAGCCTCAGCAGAGCATTTAGCCATAGTATCCAATCTCTTTGAGAGTTCTAACATGTATTCAACTGAGTGTGCTCTTATATCAGTTCCAATTTTTATCTTGTCAGGAATGACATTTGTTCCCATATGTGATTCCATAATTACAGGATTTATCCTTACCATAAATTTTTCATCAATTTGCTGTCTATAAAGTCCTAATGCAGTATTGAAAAGAGTGGACATACTATAAGCATTTACTCCAGCTTGTGGAGCAAAGCCAGCATGTGCAGGTTTTCCTTTGAAAGTGTAATATTTATAAAGGAATCCAGCAAGATTACAATTTAACTCAATACTTCTTCTATCTAACTCCCCACCCATAGAGTGAACAGCAATAGCTAAATCATATTCATCAAAAATTCCGAGTTTAATAGCTTCTGGTTTTCCTCCTAAAAAAGAGATCACTCCCTCTCTTTGTAACTCTTTTCTATACTCTAAATCTAAATACTCTTCAGCTGGAGTAAAGATGAATCCCAATGAAAAATCTAATCTCTTATACTCTTCATCAGTGATCAATTTTTTTAGAAGAGATAACATAATGGCAACTTGAGAATAGTGACCACAGTTGTGAGCAGCTCCAGTTAGCTTATCAGCATGAAAATGTGAAGGAGTATACACTGCGTCCATTTCAGCAATCAAAGCTATATGTAAAGCTTTTTTTTCTCCTAAATTAAATTTAACCCCAGTTTCAGCAAATTTTATAATCTCTCCCTTTGGATAAACTTTTTTTATAAAATTTTGTATTAATTGAGAAGTTTTATTCTCCTTAAATCCAAGTTCAGGATTGAAATAAATCTCTTCTGCTAGAGTTAAAATCTCTTTAAAATCAGACATTAATAACCACCTTTCATAAATAAAAATCTTATAAAGTATTGTATCATTAGATGAGGATTTTATAAAGATATATTTTACAAAGAATAAAAAAATTAAAAAAAGGTATTGACGAAACTTTGTATATGTGGTACTATATATCTTGTCCGCGAGAAAGCGAGACAAAATAATGTTAAGGACATTAGCAACAGAATAGAGAAAGACAATAAATGCAAACACAACAATAAATTGGTGTAAATTATCAGTAAATTTTACTGAGTTAAATAGATTGAACG
>NZ_JAGIRL010000005.1 GCF_019012925.1 Fusobacterium sp. | reverse complement strand
TCCTTCATTTGGATATGGTGGATATTGTTTACCTAAAGATACAAAACAATTATTAGCTAATTATGATAAAGTACCACAAAATGTAATTGGTGCAATAGTAGAATCTAATAGAACTCGTAAAGATTTTATATCTGATCGTGTATTAGAGATAGCAGGAGCATATGAAGCTAACAGTTCATTTGATCCTTCAAAAGAAAAAGAGATAGTAGTAGGAATTTATAGATTAACAATGAAAAGCAATAGTGATAACTTCCGTCAAAGTAGCATTCAAGGGATAATGAAAAGGATAAAAGCTAAAGGAGCTACAGTAATAATTTATGAGCCAACTTTAGAAGATGGAACTACTTTCTTTGGAAGTAAAATAGTAAATAACTTAGAAGAATTTAAAAAATTAAGTCAAAGTATTGTAGCTAATAGATACGATAGTTGTTTAGATGATGTAAAGGATAAAGTATATACTAGAGATATTTTTAAAAGAGATTAAAAAGGGTGATAGATATGCAAAATATAGAATTAAATGGAAAAACTATATTAATAACTGGTGGGGCTGGATTTATAGGTTCAAATTTAATTTTAGAACTTTTGAAAAAGATAGAAAGTATAAATATAGTATCAGTAGATAATTTAAATGACTATTATGATGTTAGCATAAAAGAATGGAGACTTTCTGAAATAGAGAAGGAAGTAAAAAAACATAGTAATTCAAATTATCACTTCATAAAAGGAGATATTGCTGATAAAGGGATAATAGATGAGATATTTAAAAAATATAGTCCAGATATTGTAGTAAATTTAGCAGCACAAGCAGGAGTAAGATATAGTATCATTAATCCAGATGCATATATTCAAAGTAATATGATAGGATTCTATAATCTTTTAGAAGCTTGTAGACATAGTTATGATAATGGGGCTAAGGGAGTAGAACATTTTGTATATGCATCATCTTCATCAGTGTATGGAAGTAACAAAAAAGTACCTTATTCAGTTGATGATAAAGTAGACAATCCAGTATCGCTATATGCAGCTACTAAAAAATCAAATGAATTAATGGCACATAGTTATTCTAAATTATATAATATTCCTTCAACAGGACTTAGATTTTTTACTGTATATGGACCAGCAGGAAGACCTGATATGGCATATTTTGGATTTACAAATAAGTTAAGAAATAATGAAACTATAGAAATATTTAACTATGGAAATTGTAAAAGAGATTTTACTTATATAGATGATATAGTATATGGAGTAAAGTGTGTTATGGAAAAAGCTCCAGAGAGAAAAGTAGGAGAGGATGAATTACCTATACCACCATATTCAATTTACAATATAGGAAACAATAATCCTGAAAATTTATTAGATTTTGTAACTATATTACAAGAAGAACTACTTAATGAAGAGATATTGCCTAAAGATTATGATTTTGAATCTCATAAAAAATTAGTTCCAATGCAACCTGGAGATGTACCAGTAACTTATGCAGATGTAAGTACTTTAGAAAGAGATTTTGATTTTAAACCTCAAACATCTCTAAGAGAAGGATTGAGAAGGTTTGCAAAATGGTATAAAGAATTTTATCTTTAAAAGGAGTTAGAAGGTGCTACAAAACGAATTTTTATATTTAATGATAAGTTTTATAGTTGTTTATTTTATTTTTAAATTTCAGAAAAAAAGAGAAAATAAAAGAGAAAGTAATTTAGAATTACTAAGAATAATTAGTATGATAATGATAGTAGCTCATCATTTTGCATTACATGGGTTTCAATTTCATGAACTAGAGTTAACTTCTAATAAAATTATTTTAGACTTTTTAGTTATAGGTGGAAAAATAGGTGTAAATATTTTTATTTTAATTTCTTCATATTTTCTAATTGAAGGTAAATTTAATTTAAAAAGAATAATAAATTTGATTTTAAAAGTAAAAGTGTATGCAATATTATTTTTGATATTATTTTATTTTAAAGGAGAAATTATTTCTTTGAAAGATATAATGAGATCAATTTTTCCAATATTTTATGAATTATATTGGTTTATCTCGGCATACATAATATTATATTTTATATTTCCATATTTAAATAAATTTTTAAATAATTTGACTAAGATAGAATTAGAAAAACTTCTACTAGGATCATTTTTTTTGTATTCAATATTACCAAGCTTTATAGGTACAAAATTATTTTTTTCTTCTGTTATTTGGTTTGTAATACTATATTTAATGACATACTATATAAAAAAATACTTAGATTTAAATAAAATAAATAATCTAAAAATATTGAGTATAATGAGTTATTTATTAATTTTTATTAGTATCTTATCATTTGATTATTTAGGGAAAAGAATAGAAATATTTAAAATTTATGACACTTATTTTATTGCTGAAAACAGCATCTTATCTTTAATATTTTCAATATCAACTTTTTTGATATTTTTAAAAATGGATAAAATAAACAATAAATTAATTAATTATCTTGCAAATGGAACTTTAGGTGTATATTTATTTCATGAAAATGTATTTGTAAGACCATATTTATACAACGAAATTTTATTGAATAATAAATTTATAGAATATAATTCATTAATTTTTTTATTCCACAGTATTTTATCAATTATTTTTATTTTTATGTTAGGAATAATAATAGATTATTTAATTGAGATAATAATTAAAAGTATTATAGTAAAGTTTTTAAATTATGATATTTTAGCAAAAAAAGTAACAAATAATTTTTGGAAGATTTTAAAAATTAAATAAATTTGAAAAAACAAAGAACTGGTTATTTATTTTAGCCAGTTTTTTTATTCCTAAATCCCAGTTATTACCACTTAATCACACTTACTGGAAAAATATTAAAAATAACTCTTTACAAATCCTTTAAAAAGTAATAATATATAAATATAGATCATACTTAACTGTAATAACTGATAAAATATATTTAGGGGTGATGACATGCCAAGAGATAATGATTTTAAAAGTAAAAACGAATATAAAAGTGAGTGTGAGGAATATTTGAAAAAGAAATTAGAGAACAGTAGTGACTTTGAAAAGGATTTAATGAATGAATTAGTGGAAAAGTATGGACTATGGGTTACAATTGAAACAGCAATGAAGATTACAGGTAAGAGTAGAAGTACAATTTACAAATATAAGGACAATAACAGTTTTATATACAAACAGAGTGAGAGAAAGATTTCAATATATACAAAAAGTTTAATATTTGTGTTGTAAAAATGTATGAAAAATCTTTTCAATAACAGAAATATGTAGTATAATAGTAAAATATTACAGATTTAGTTAGGAGAAAAGAGATGAATAAAGAAAAAGAGTATGGGTTGTTTACAGCTATTACTATGATCGTAGGAATAGTAATAGGTTCAGGGATATTTTTCAAGAGTGACAATATATTAGTTTACACTAATGGAAGCATATTAAAGGGTGTATTAGTATTTGTAATTGCAGCAATAGGGATAATATTCGGGAGTTTAACTATAGCCCTATTAGCATCTAGGACAACAAAGCCTGGAGGATTGATAACATATATAGAGGAGTATGTGAGTCCAAAGGCTGCTGGAGCATTTGGATGGTTTCAGGTATTTATATACTTTCCTGCAATACTTAGTGTTGTATCTTGGGTAGTAGGAGTATATCTATGTATGCTTATGGGTTGGGAAGCTACACCAGAGAGATTAGGAATTATAGGTGGAATAGCATTTTTAACTTGTTTTGGAATAAACTATTTTTCAGCTCTATTGGGTGGAGCATTTCAAAACTTTGCCACTGTATCAAAGGTTATCTTATTAGGTGTTTTAGCAATAGCAGGTTTTATCTATGGAGATCCTAAGCTAATAACTAATTCAGATGTTGTAGCAACAGCTGGAAGCTCTATGGCTTGGATAGGGGCATTATCACCAATAGCCTTCTCATATGACGGCTGGGTAGTAGCTACATCAATCTCACATGAGATAAAGGACTCTAAGAAGAATCTACCAATAGCTTTAGTGTTTGGACCAATATTTGTACTATTTGCCTATGTTGCATATTTTGTAGGAGTTAGTATCTTAGTTGGACCACAGAAGATAATGGAGCTAGGAGATGCCCATGTAAATGAGGCTGTGACTATACTATTCGGTGCTGGTGGAGCAAAGGTATTTTTAATATTTGTAATCCTATCTGTATTGGGATCATTGAATGGATTTACATTAGGATTTTTAAGAATGCCATATATATTAGCTATTAGAGATATGTTCCCAATGGCTGATAAGATAGGTTATTTAGAAGAGGGACATCACATTCCAAAGTGTTCAGCAAGAGTAGCTGGAATAATATCGTTAGTATACATAGTTATAAACTATATAGTTCAAAAATATGAGCTTATACCTAATTCAGATATTTCAGAGATACCAATAGTAGCAAGTTATATTATCTACATAATACTGTATGTCTATGTAATCAAGCTATATAGAGCTGGGGAGATAGATAGCAAGGTAAGAGGTATGATAATACCTGTAGTGGCTACTGTAGGATCGTTAATAATAATATTAGGTGGATTACAAAACTTAATGACTTTCCTATACTTAGGAATTTGTGGAGTAGTTATTGCAATCGCTTTAGGTTATTTGGGGAGAAAAGAGAAAAATTTAGTAAGACAAGTATAAAATGTTTTGTAAAAAGTGTAAAAAAGAAGTATAATAAAGAGAACGACAAAACATATGAAGGATGGAGGAGCTATGAATCAAATAGAAGAGAGAAAGTATTATGAAGATGATGATGAAATTGATTTAATGGAACTCATCAGAACTCTAGGGAAGCACAAGGGGATAATACTAATATCTACAATATTGGTAACACTATTATCAGTTATAGGGGGATATCTGTATAATAGAGCAAATACTGTAAATAGTATGATAATAAGTTTTAACTACCCAGAGATAGAGAATGGAAAGAATCCAGATGGATCGGTGTTTTTTAAAGATAATATAATTCCATTGAATGTAATAAATAAAGTATATACAGAGAATATGGATAAGATAAAAGCAGAGGGAATAGCAAATTTTAAAACAAGAATAAAGGTAGAGGGAATAATACCAGAAGCAACTGAGACAAGAATAGAGAGTGCTTTAAAGAATGGGGAGATATTGACATACACTCCTACTCAATACAAGATAAGCACAAAAGAGAATAAAGAGATATTAGAGGAGTTATCAACTGACTCAATAGAGGAGTTTATCAACAAGTATAAGCCTAACTATGCAGTGGCAGAGGTAGAAGAGTTTAAAAATTATGACTATGATAATATCTACACGCTTTTAAATGATAGAATATCTCTATTAAAGAGCAATATCAATTCAGAGACAAAGAAAAACTATATCTCAAATAAATTAGGATACTCTTTCAATGAGTTATTAGTTAAATTAGAGAGTTTAGAGAGAGTTGAGTTACAAGATTACTACTCTTACTTTACTGTTCATGGACTAAGCCTAAACAAGATAATGAGAGAGACAAGATATGACTCTGAAATTAGAGAGATAAGATTAGAAAAAGAGAAGTTACAAGCTAAGGCTCAAATTATTAAATCTATGTTAGAGCAGTACAAGCCAACTAATAGAAATATAGTTGTACCTAATGTAGGAGAGTTTGGAATAAAGATAAATACAGAGAATGAGTATTATACTAATTTAATCAATGAGTACTTAAATGTAAATAGTCAGATTAAAGATAAAGAGTTTACTATCAAAAAACTACAAGAGGAGAAGGAGATAGTTAACTACCCTTCTGAAAATCAAAAGAAAGTGATTGATCAAAAATTAAATGTTATCACTACTAAATTAAATGGAATAATAAATGAATTAAACAAAATAAATGAAGAATATGTAAATGCAAAGTACTCAGATATGATAAAGATTGCTTCACCAGTAACTGAGGTTAAGACTGGAAAACCAGTGGTACTATTTTTAGCAATAGGAATCGTACTTGGAGGAATGTTAGGAATATTCCTTGCATTTATGAAAGAGTTTGCAAAGAACTACAAAGCAAAGTATTCGAAATAGGAGAAAGGGGAATAGCATAGATCTGTTATTCCTTTTTTTGATATTTAGGGAGGAGATTATGGAAAAGCTATTTCTTTATGATATGGATAGGGTGTTATTGATATTTCTACTGTTGGCAGATCTAGAGAGAGATGATATAACCTATGTTACCTATGAGGGGAAGGAGAGTATATTAGAGGGGTTACCAGGAAGAAAGATAATCCTAGAGAACTCTAAGATGTATGGTAAGAATCAGATACTCAATAGAATAAAGATGTCAAAATATATAAAAGAGTTGAGAAGTGAGTTAGCACCAGTTCTAAAGAGGATAGAGAGTGGGGAAGCTAAGCTCTATGGAATGGATAATCTAGCTCTTGGGAAGAGAGTGTTCTACAAGGAGAGAATAAATGTTATAGAGGAGGGAACTCTAAACTATATGCCTTACAAGGCAGATCCAAGCAGTATTAAGGAGCTAGTACAAAAGGGGATAGCACTTCTTTTCGGTTTGAGTGAGAGAAAAAAGGTAATGGGCTATGGAGATAGTGTGGATAAGATATATCTAACTGATAGTTTATGTGAGAGAGTCCCAGAGGGATTGGAGAAAAAAGCAGAGATCATCAATCTTCAAGAGCTATGGAAGAGAAAGAGTGAGCAGGAGAAGAGAGTTATAAAAAGAGCTTTTAACTTCAATGAGGAGATCTTGGAGAAGATAAGTGGAGAGAGTGTAATGCTATTTACACAGCCTATGTCAGAAGATGGAATACTGTCAGAGGAGAGAAAGATAGAGCTATATACTAAGGTGATAGAGAGATACCCCAACAAGTCCGTTATAATCAAGGCACATCCGAGAGAGAAAACAGATTACTCCAAGCATTTTCCCAATTGCTATGTGATGAGGGAGAAATACCCAGTTGAACTGTTGTCAGTTATGGGGATAAAGCTAGAGAGAGTGGTGACTCTTTTCTCTACAGCTGTATTTGGATTTGATAAGGATATAGCTATAGATTTTTATGGAACAGAGGTAGATAATAAACTCTTTGAAAGATTTGGAAGTTGTGATAATATAATGGTAAGAAATAGTTATCTATAGGAGAGAGTATGAGTGGTGGAGGAAAAATAACAAAGAATATAGCTTGGCTTATGTTTGATCAGGTATTTATACTTGTGCTACAGTTTGCTGTAGGTATAAAGATAGCCAACTACTACGGAGCAGAACTATATGGAAAGTATAACTATGCAGTGTCATTGGTTGCCTTTTCAGCAATATTTTTTGAACTCTTAAACAGTAGGGTAATAAAGAAGTATTACACAGATGATAATTTTAACAATGTAGTTCACAATGTATGTTTTTTTAGAAATACAATGGCAGGGATAATATTTTTTATTCCAATAGTTATAAAATTCACTGTGGGAATGGACAATCTCATCTTCTATATGTTGATGTTGATGTGTCTAGATAATATATTGGTAACAGCTACCTATGGGGTGGAGAACTTCTTTGAATTTAAGCTAGAATCTAGAAGGATAGTTATATCCAATAATATAGTGAAGGTGATATCCTATACACTACAGTATTTAGCTATGATATTTCATCTGGGTATAGTTGTATTACCAGCTATAAGGTGTATAGGAAACCTTATCAGAATGGGAATATTGAAGTACCAATATAGACAAGCCTACCTTATAAAGTTAAAAAACTTGGAGAAGAGGGTGGACAGAGATCTAATCCTAAGGATAGTAGATGAGGGAAAATTTTTATGGATAAGCTATATATCTTTTTTAATATATACCCAAGTTGACAGACTTATGATAAAATACTATATGGGAGTGGCAGATGTTGGGATATACACCATAGGTTTTCAGCTCTCAGCAATCTTGGCTATTCTATTGGGACCAGTTGAGAACTCACTGTTTCCTAAGATGATGGAGCTATACAGAAAGGATTATAAAGAGTACTATAATTTTTATCTCTTTTCAAATACATTGATAACTCAGTTCTACTTTGTAGTGACTCTACTATCAATAGTAGTTGTAAAATATACTTTTAAATATGTATATGCACAGGAATATTTACCAGCTATAGGTGTTTATACTATCTTAGCAGCCTCTATATTTATAAAGGCAAATGCCTCACTACAGACTGGACATATGACAATTAAAAAGATTACTAAGAAAAGTTTTTATAAGACTTTGACAAGTCTTATTATAAATATAATTTTAAATGCTCTATTGATTCCAAAATACGGTATAAATGGGGCAGCAATAGCAACTTTAATCACACAGTTTATAGCTCTATTTGCAATTGATTTTTTCATTGCAGAGTATAGAGAACAGGCGTTGGTTCAGTTGAAATCACTTAATAGTTTTTATCTTTTAAAGGAGCTAATAAAAAAATATAGGAGCAGAAAGGAGAGCCAAAATGTATAACGGAAAAAGAATATTAGGAATAATACCTGCTAGAGGTGGAAGTAAGGGGATACCTTCAAAAAATATAATTGAGATCTATGGAAAACCTCTAATTCAATACTCAATTGAGTGTGCAAACTCTTCAAAATACCTAGATAGAACTGTTATCTCAACAGATGATCTAGAGATAAAAGCTGTAGCTGAAAAATTTGGTGGAGATGTACCATTTTTAAGACCAGCAGAGTTGGCTCAAGATACATCTAAGACAATAGATGCTGTAGTTCATGCTATTAACTGGTTGAAGGAGAGAGGAGAGGAGTATGACTATCTTGTACTACTTCAAAATACTGTTCCTTTGAGAAAGGGTTGGCATATTGATGAGGCAATAGAGAAGCTATTTGCAACAGATGAGAAGAGCTTGGTAAGTGTAACTGAGGTAGATGAGAATCCAGTACTTATGAGAACAATAAATGAAGATGGAACAGTAAAAAATCTATTATCACTAAATAGTACAATGAGAAGACAAGATTTTCCTAAATTCTATAGAGTAAATGGAGCTATATATATTCAGGAACTAAATGAGAACTTTGGATTGGAAACAAGTCTTAATGATGGTAGATTAGCTTATGAAATGAGTGAAAAATACTCTGTGGATATAGATACGTACTTGGATATAAAGAAGATCGAATACTATCTAGATCAAGAGCTTAATAATAAATAAAATAAAAAGATAAATATGGAGGGGTTAAAAAGTGTGTGTTGAAAAAATTAGAAAGATATGTGTAGGAGCATTTATAGTTGTAGGATTAGCTTGTATATTTGTGGAGAGGGCAAATGCACCAAAGGAGTATACAGCTGTAGCTGATGGATTCAATGGAGATATGAAGGTGACAATAGTAGCTAAGAAAAATTCTAGAGGAGAGGTTAGAATAACAGATGTAAAATATAACCATGAAGATACTGCAGCAATAGCAGATCCAGCTATTGATCAGCTTATAACTAAATTGAAAGAGACTCAAGATATATCGAAGGTGGATACAGTTGCAGGGGCAACTTATAGCTCTGAAGGATTTATTGAGGGTTGCAAAGCTTGTATTTCACAGGTGGAAGATTAAAAGTAGAAAAGCTATTACAATATATTGTAGTAGCTTTATTCTTATAAGGAGAGTTTGAATATATGAAGATAGGATTAGTTTTAGAAGGTGGGGGAATGAGAGGTATCTATACAGTTGGAGTATTAGCTGCCTTTAGAAAATACAATTTTATGCCAGATTATATTGTAGGTGTATCTGCTGGAGCTTCCCATGCAGCTTCCTATATCTCAAAACAGGATGGAAGAGCACTTAGAACAAATATAAACTACTTAAATGATAAGAGATATTTGAGCCTAGAGAACTATATAAAGACAGGTTCGCTCTTTGGAATGGATTTTCTATATAACGAGATTCCACAAAAGCTAGATCCATTTGATTATACAAGCTTTTTTGCCAATCCTTGTGAGTTTAAGATCGGTGTTACCAATGCTGAAACTGGAAGGGCTGAATTTTATGATAAGGAGTGTATACATGATGGGTCAATAGTTTTGAGAGCCTCGTCATCTATACCTTTAGTAGCCAATCCAGTGAAGTATAGAGGGAATATCTACTTTGATGGTGGAACAGCAGCTCCAATACCTGTTTCACAGGCTTTGAAAGATGGCTGTGACAAATTAATAGTAGTTTTAACTAGAGATAGAGATTTTATAAAGCCAAAGTTGAGATGTTTTCCACTCATAGCTTGGAAGATGAGAGAGTACCCAGCTATGGTAGAGCTACTTAAAAGACACCATGAGGTGTATAGAGAAAATCAAGAGGAGATAAGGAGATTGGAAGCTGAGGGAAAAGCCTATGTAATAGCTCCAAGTGCACCTCTACAGATAGATAGGTTTGAGAAAAATAGAGATAAACTATTGAAAGTCTATAATCTAGGTTTTGCTGACGGGGAAGAGTTTATAAAAAAATTTAGAGAATAAAAAGTTATATTATTTAAAAACTAATTGTCAATTTGATGATTAGTTTTTATTTTTTGTCAAAATAAATGTAAAAAAAACTTAAATATATTTTAAAATAATGGTATAATTATATATATAAAAGTCAAAATAAATGTAAAAAAAACTAAAAAAGAAGGAGGGAGTATGAATAGAATAATAAATACTAGAGAACTAGATAATAATAATTCTAAGTATGCTATTTTTAAATCTTTAGAAAGAATGGTAAAAAAAGGAGAACTAAAAAGAGCAGAAAAAGGTTTATACTATATTCCGAAGAACTCTATTTTTGGTGAACTTTCTCTTTCCATAAAAGAATTTATACAAAAATATTTATATATTGGAGATAGAAGAATAGGATACATTACAGGAGTTAATCTTTTTAATAAGTATGGACTTACTACACAACTTTCTAACAGTATAGAGATAGCTACAAATACAAGAAAAAATCCTAGAGAATTTGATGGAATAAAAATAAAATTTATTCAAAATAAAGCTCCAATAACAGAAAAAAATATTAAATATCTTGAAATTTTAGATATATTAAAGAATTTAAAAAAGATTCCAGATTCTAATATAGCAGAGAGTTATATGTTGATAAAGAAAGTAATATTAAGTTTAGCTTATGAAGAGATAATGATCTTATTAGAATTAGCAGAAAAATACTATACAGTAGTTGTGTTGGCTTTACTTGGAAGTATGGTAGAGGAAAAGAATATTTTGAAAGTAGGAGAACTAAAGAAAAGCTTGAATAAAACTACTATTTTTAAATTAAATTTGGATTTAAAAAATGGAAAAGAGTGGAGGATAAGCTAATGACTTTACATAAAGATTTAGAAAATTTTAAGGCTTTAATATCTCTTACAGCTAGAGATATGGGAATTTTAGAGTTCTATATAGAAAAAGATTATTGGGTAACGTATATTTTAAAAAGACTGAGTGAAAGTTCTTTTAAGAATGAAGTAGTTTTTAAAGGAGGAACTTCTTTATCTAAAGGATATAATGCTATTAATAGATTTTCCGAAGATATAGACTTACAACTTACAAATCCTAGTTTAAGTGATAATCAAAAGAAAAAATTACTAAAGAAAATAGAAGAAGAGATAACAAAGGGTATGGTTTATCTTCCAAAACACCCCAGAGAATCTAAAAGAGGAAATATAAGAAAGACTATATACCAATATCCTATTGAAATAAATGAAAAAAATAGAGGACAGGTAAGTGATGTCATAGTTTTAGAAATAAATTCATTATCTACTCCAGAACCAACAGAAATATTAGAGATAGAGAGTTATCTTGCTAAATATTTGAAGGAAATAGGAAAAGAGGAGTTTATTTCAATATTTGGATTGGAAGGGTTTAAAATAGAGGTATTATCAGTTAAAAGAACATTCGTAGAGAAAGTATTTGCTATTTTAGATTACACTTTTGAAGAAAATCCAGAAAGAGAATTAGGAAATAAAATTAGACATCTTTATGATATACATAAACTATATCAACTTCAAGAAATACAAGATTTTTTGAAGACAGAAGACTCTTTTGATATGGCTTCAAAAGTGGTAATTCAAAATGACTTTTTTGGAAAGAGAAAAGATATTGTTTATAGAAATTCATTCTTGTATAGTGATTTTAATAGAATAAATAGAATAGAAGGAACATACAACACTATATTTAAAAGTATGGTTTTTGGAGAGTTTCCAAGATTTAAGGAGATTAAGAATACATTAAAAATTATATTAGAATTTATAGAAAAATGGGAAAAAGAATATAGATAACTAAAAAAGGGATTATACAAATTAATTATTAATTTATATAGCCCCTTTTTTTATGTTTCAAGTACTGTATTAATCTAAAATATCGTTTAACTTAAATTCATTAACATGTTTTTCAGAGTCAAGAATAAATTTATCTAAAAATTCTATATGAGCTATAATGCTCTCTTTACCTGGACCACCTAGTGTAGTTCTTTTTTCTACACAATTTTTGATAGAAATAGCTTCATAGATATTGTTATCAAAAAGTTCTGAAAAGTTTTTATAAGTTTCCATAGGTAACTCTTCAAAAGTAGTATTATTATCAATACAGTAAGCAACCATACCTCCAACAATTTTATATGCATCTCTAAAACTCATACCTTTATCAGTTAAGAAATCGGCCACATCTGTAGCATTTATAAAACCTTGAGATGCAGCTAAAAGCATTCTATCTTTTTTTATAGTAATTGTATGAAGCATTCCATTAAAAACTGTTAGACAACCTTTAATAGTATCTAGTGCATCAAAAAAGTTTTCTTTATCCTCTTGCATATCCTTATTATAAGCTAAAGGAATACCCTTCATAGCAGTTAAAAGAGCAATTAGATCACCGAATACTCTTCCACTCTTTCCTCTTATAAGTTCAGCTGCATCTGGATTTTTTTTCTGAGGCATTATACTACTTCCAGTAGAGAAAGAGTCACTAAGTTCAATATATCCAAAATCATTAGAACTGAATATTATTATCTCTTCACAAAAACGAGAAAGGTGTACCATTATTAAAGAAAAAGCATTCATAAGTTCAATTAAGTAATCTCTATCACTTACACTGTCCATACTATTCCAAGTAGGTGCTGAGAATCCCAATTGTGAAGCTGTAAACTCTCTATCTAAAGGATAGGTAGTACCAGCTAAAGCAGCAGATCCTAGAGGAGATGTGTCAGCTAAAGCTACTGCATTACTAAGTCTTATATAATCTCTTCTAAACATCTCAGCATAGGCTAAAATATAGTGAGAAAAAGATACCGGTTGAGCTTTTTGTAAGTGAGTAAAACCAGGCATATACGTAGATATATTCTCTTTAGCACAACTATTTATTATTTCAAGTAGATCAAGAAGTAAAGCTTGAACCTTTACAATCTCATCTTTAGTAAAAAGTTTCATATCAACAGCAACTTGGTCATTTCTACTTCTACCTGTATGTAGTTTTTTCCCGACATCTCCAATTCTATCAATTAGATTTTTTTCAATATTCATATGGATATCTTCATATTCAACAGAGAATTCAATTTTCCCTTCTTCAATATCCTTTAGTATCTCTTTTAGATTTTTTTCAATAAGTTCAGAATCCTCAAGAGGTATTATCCCCTGTTTTCCCAATCCTCTTACATGGGCAATACTTCCCATAATATCATATCTATATAGTCTTTTATCAAAGTTGATTGATGAATGAAAATCAAGTATTAAATGACTTGCTTTCTCTTTAAATCTTCCAGAAAAAAATTGCATAAAAAGTCCCCCTTTAAATTTTTTGTTTAAGTTTTATTGAAATTAAAATAATTACTTGTAAAATAAGACATGTAATTGCTAACATGTAGCTTTGGAAAAAACCACCGATTAAAAATGCTGAAAATGCTAGTATACCATTTAAAGCAGCATAAAATATCTGAGTTCTAACATGATCAAGATGTTTACACCCAGATCCAGCAGAAGCAAGTATAGTAGTATCAGAGATAGGAGAACAGTGATCTCCAAAAAGTCCTCCAGACAGAATAGCACCAATAGTTATATATAGAGGTGTTCCAAGAGTAAGAGCCATAGGTATAACTATTGGTATCATAATACTGTATGTTCCCCAAGAACTTCCAGTAGCAAATGAGATAGTACAACCTAGAATAAAGGCAATTGCAGGAATAAAGCCAGATGAAAGATTGATACTTTTAATAAAATGTATTATGTAACTAGCAGCTCCTAAATTTTTATTCACTGTACCTAAAGACCAAGCTAGTATGAGGATAATAGCTATTTGAGTCATTTTGGTAACTCCATTAATATAGATTGAAAAGATCTCATTGAAAGATTTACTTTTATTGATTAACATTAAAGTAGCAAGAACTATAGCAGCATACAGATAACCACTACTTAGAGCTGCTCTAAATTCACTTCCAGAGAATCTTTTAAACATAAAATCATATCCTAACATTCCAAGAAGAGTAATCAAAAGAACAAGTATAGGTAGCCAAACGTATATAGGTTTAGCATTTTCTACAATATACTCTTTTTTCTCCATAACATCAAGCTCTTCATCTGAAAATATATCATTTTCAGCTTTTTTCATTGGTCCAAAATCTAATTTTAGTAAAGCTAGCATAGGAACAATGGTCAAAGCTAGGATTGGATAGATATTAAATGGTATAGATTTAATAAAAGCTTCATAATCAGAAATTTCAAGCCCTAAATTCTCAAACTCTTTTTGTAAAAGTCCAATAATAAATACTCCCCATCCAATAAAAGGAACTAAAACAGCTATTGGTGATGAAGTTGAATCTAAGATAAAGGCTAATTTTTCTTTAGATATCTTCAATTTTTTAAAAAATGGAGAAAATATAGGTCCAACAATTAAAGGAGTTCCTAAGTCAGAGAAAAATATTATAATTCCGGCAAAATAGGCAGCTAACTGTGCTTTAGTCTTAGAATTAATAAGTTTTCCAACACTTTGAGCAAAGGCATAAGCCCCACCAGAACGCATCATAAGTTCTATAAATCCACCAATGAAAAGCATTAAAACAATAACCCCAGCATTGTAACTATCAGTTAGTTGTTTTAAAAAGTACTCACTCATTAAAATTTTAGTAGATGTTAAAGGATTATAACCTACTAAAATCATAATCCCAATAAATACACTTGTAAAAAGGGATAAAATAACATTTTTAGTCTTTATTGCCATAATTACTGCCACTATTATAGGCAAAATAGATAAAATACCAAAATTTTCCATAAAAAACCTCCCAAAATAAAATAAAAAAGAGTCAACTAAATAGTATAGCTAACTCTTTAAAAAAAGCCAATAGATAACTATTGGCTAAAAATACAAAATATACTCATAGAGAAAATCTCTAATCTTTGCAAATAAGACCTAGCCATAATAAAATATTTTAAATTTTAATTCTATATGCCTATGCCTTAAAAACATCATCAATTTCCCCCTTCAATAATTTTATGCTAAGTATAAGCTAAAATTATAAAAATGTCAATACATTTTTTAGTTTAAAGGTAAAATTTGAATCTCTACTCTTCTGTTTTCAGCTCTTCCAGCAGCAGTGCTGTTAGTAGCTCTAGGATTATTTATACCATGTCCTACAGATGTGATTCTATATGCAGCTACACCTTGAGAGATGAAGTAGTTTTTAACACTAGCAGCTCTTCTTTGAGATAGATCAAGGTTGTAACTAGGAGATCCTGTGTTATCTGTATATCCATTAACTATAACTCTAGTTTCAGGGTATTGAACTAGTACAGATGCAATAGAGCTAAGTGGACTATAGAAGTTTGAAGCTATATTAGCACTATTAGTAGCAAATGTTACCCCACCTGGTAGATAAAGGTTAAGATTTTCCCCCTCTCTATTAACTTCAACTTCAGTGTTTTTAAGTTTTTCTCTAAGTTCTTTCTCTTGATGATCTCTATATGCTCCCCAACCAAGTCCAGCAAGAGCACCAATTCCAGCACCTATAAGAGTTCCTTTTGTGTCTTTACCAATAAGCTGTCCTATAAGAGCTCCAGCAGCAGCTCCTCCAGCTGTTCCAGAAGTTTTTTTATTGACTGATCCAGTTTCATCCATATACGGAGAAGATGTACATCCAACCATAGTAAGTCCTAAAAGTAGTGTTGAAACAATTTTTTTAGTATTTTTCATAAAAATTACCTCCCTTTTGCAAAAAAAATTCTTAATATATTATATAACAAAAAAGCAAAAAATGTAAAAATAAGTTAAAAAAATAAAAAGTACTATAAAGAAAGTCAATAAAAACAAGGGCTAATTTAATGATTGAAAAAAAATAAAAAAAAATTAAAAAAAGTGTTGACACTTTTTATTATAAGTGATATAATTATTCTTGTCTTGAGAGAAAGGCGTCGGAATATAGCGCAGTCCGGTAGCGCATCTGCCTTGGGAGCAGGGGGCCGCAAGTTCGAATCTTGCTATTCCGACCATTAAATCTGCGGGAATAGCTCAGTTGGTAGAGCGTCAGCCTTCCAAGCTGAATGTCGCGAGTTCGACCCTCGTTTCCCGCTCCAATTAATGTGTCTGTAGCTCAGCTGGATAGAGCAACGCCCTTCTAAGGCGTGGGTCAGGAGTTCGAATCTCTTCAGACACGCCACTTATATAACACAAAAAGATTCATATGGTGATCGTAGTTCAGTTGGTAGAGCGCCAGTTTGTGGCACTGGTTGTCGCGAGTTCGAGCCTCGTCGATCACCCCATTAAAACTTAATAAGATGCGTCATTAGCTCAGCTGGTAGAGCACACGACTTTTAATCGTGTTGCCACAGGTTCAAATCCTGTATGACGCACCATTCGTGCGAGGATGGCGGAATTGGCAGACGCGCTAGACTTAGGATCTAGTGTCCCAGACGTGAGAGTTCAAGTCTCTCTCTTCGCACCAATTAGTTAGTAAGAGATTCTAGTGAATCTCTTTTTTTTATTTTATTCTAAGTATAAGAGGAAAAGTATGAGAAATATAAAGATAACATATAGATATGATGGCAGTATGTTTTATGGCTTTCAAAGACAACCAGAGAAGAGAACTGTCCAAGGTGAGATAGAGAAATTACTCAATGTGGTATTGAAAACTAATATAGATATGATCTCTTCTGGGAGAACAGATAGAGGAGTTCATGCTCTTATACAGGTTTCCAATTTTCATACTGACTCTACCATACCTTTAGAGAAATTAAAATATGTATTAAATAGAGGTTTACCTCTAGATATAGAGCTACTGGATATAGAGGAGGTTGAAGAGGAGTTTAACTCAAGATTTGATGCCAAGAGTAGAGGGTATAGATATATTCTATCTTGGGAGAGAGATCCTTTTAAAAGTAGATATGAGACCTATATAAATAGGGAGATAGATACTAAGAGATTTGCTCGTGTGATGGAACCTCTAATTGGAATACATGATTTTAACAATTTTAGATTGAGTGATTGTGGAAGCAAGACATCAGTGAGAGAGATATACAGTATAGATGTAAAAAAATTGGATAGTTCGAGGATAGCTGTTGATATTTTAGGGAGTTCATTTTTAAAATCACAGATTAGAATAATAATTGGAACTGCTTTAGATGTGTATTTTGGAGTTAGAGATGAGAGTTATCTGAGAGAGATGTTGGAAAATCCCAACAAAAAATTTATAAGGAAGGTGGCAGAGCCAAATGGACTCTATCTTTCTAAGGTGAATTATTGAGGGGTGAAGAGATGAAGCTTAAAGAGTTGAAAGATGTAGATCTAGAGATGCTAAATAAGATAGTTGAGATAGAAGAGGAAGCATTTGAAGGAAATGGAAATGTAGATCTTTGGATATTGAAGGCTCTCATAAGGTATGGAAAGGTGTTTATCTGGGAAGAGGCTGGAGAGATTGTCAGTATAGCTGAATATATGCAAGTTATGGACAAGAGAGAGGTATTCCTATATGGACTTTCAACAAGAAAAAAGTATAGACATCAAGGTTGGGCAAAAAAAATAATGCAGGAGAGTGAAAAATATCTTGTGGCAAATGGTTATGAGGAGATCTCGTTGACTGTTGATCCTCAAAATGAGATAGCTATAGATATGTATAAAAAGCTTGGTTTTAAGATTGAAGAATACCAAGAAAATGAGTATGGAAAAGGGGTTCATAGATACTTGATGAAAAAAGTCATAATTTGATCTGAAAACGCTTGACATTAGTTGTAAAATAGTGTACCATATAAATATAGAATGATTACAAATTTAAAATTCATTTTATTTTTATAGATTGGGGGTGTTAAGATGGAGACTCATATTGAAAATGTAGGAGAATATTTAAAAAATAGTGGAATAAAGCCTTCATATCAGAGAATAAGAATATTCCAATATTTAGTAGAGAATAGAAATCATCCAACAGTAGATATGATATATAAAGCTCTATGTTCAGAGATTCCTACGTTATCTAAGACCACTGTCTATAATACACTAAATCTTTTTACAGAGAAAAAAATAGTTAATGTAATCGTAATTGAAGAGAATGAGACTAGATATGATAGTATAATGGATGTTCACGGACATTTTAAATGTGAAAAATGTGGAAAAATATTTGATGTGAACATAGCCAAAGAGTTAATAGAAGGAAAAGAGTTACGAGAGTTCGATATAAAGGAGCAACACTATTATTTTAAAGGAATTTGTAAAGATTGTGCGAATACTAAAATATAGATAGTTTCATTTTTTAGGGAGGTATGCTTTATGACAAAAAATGATTTTATTAAATTTGAGTGTGGAGCTTTAGCTCAATTAGTAGCTTTAGGAAAAGATAGTTGCAATGGACTACCTAATGGAGTTGAAATAGTACAATTAAAATCTGAAGATGCAACAGTTGAAAAACATGTTCCATTTGTTGAAGAGAAAGAGAATGGTTACTTAGTAAAAGTTGGTAAAGAGGCAAAACATCCTATGTTAGATGCTCACTATATAGAGTTTATTGAGATAGAGGTAGATGGAGAGTATCTTTATAGAAAATACTTAAAACCAGGAATGGAACCAGAAGCTTTCTTTGAAGTACCAAAGGGAGAGAAAGTTGTAGCTAGAGAGTATTGTAATATTCATGGTGTATGGACAGATAAAAAATAAAAATTAAAATAAAGAGTAATTTAAGGAGGAAATTTAATATGAAAAAATATGTATGTAAAGTTTGTGGATATGAGTATGATCCTGCTGTAGGAGATGTAGATAATGGAATAGCTCCAGGAACTGCTTGGGAAGATGTACCTGAGGATTGGTTATGCCCACTTTGCAGTGTTGGAAAAGATGAATTCGAAGCAGAGTAAAATGAAAAATGTTTTTTAAAAGAACACGTTTTTGAACGTGTTCTTTTTTTAAATTTTTTTTAAAAAAAACTTGACATTATTTTTAAAATAGTGTATCATATTAGTGTAATAAGAATTACATATGCCTAGATAGCTCAGTTGGCTAGAGCATACGGTTCATACCCGTACGGTCGATGGTTCGAATCCATTTCTAGGCACCATATTCCAAATAATTTTTTTAAACCCCACTTTTTAGATTCATATGTTGTAGTCTAACCCTAAATATTTTTAAGGAAAAAGATGAACAGTCGGTTCATCTTTTTTCTTTTTTTGTATTTTCTACATAGATTTGATATAATATTCTAAAAGGGGATAAAGGAGAGAGTATGTGGATAGTTGCAATTATAATATTGATATTAATATATTTTAGAAACAGGGGAGTACCCATATTTTTATACCACCAAGTTAATAATCTTTCAAATGTTACACCTGAACTTTTTGAGGAGCATTTGAAGATACTTAAGGATAAAAATATGAACTGTGTAACCCTAAAGGAGTATGGAGCTGGAGAGATTGGAAGCAATCCTGTATTATTGACTTTAGATGATGGTTACTATGATAACTACTCCATTGTATTTCCACTTCTAAAAAAATATAATATGAAGGCTACAGTGTTTTTAAATACTCTGTATATAGCTGATAGGAGAGAGGGAGATACAGAGATAGAGCTGAATGGAGAGGCTAACTATAAAGCTATGAAGAAGTATCTCAAGAGTGGAGATGGAAGAAGTGAACAGTATCTCACTTGGGAAGAGATAAGAGTGATGAAAGAGAGTGGTTTAGTGGATTTTCAACCACATTCACACAAGCATACGGCGGTTTTTGTAAGTGATAAGATAGAGGGATTTTTTGATGGAACAGAGAGGGATATAACAGAACTGTATCTCTATGGTGAGATTCAAAAGGGGTATCCGAAATTTCCTAAGAGAGGGGAGTATGCTTCTAAGGGGATAATTATAGATAGAGAGTTCTTCAGAATCTTTAAAGAGTTTTATGATAGGGAACTAGCTGGTGTAGATGAGAAAAGAGGATTGAAATTAGCTCAAGAGTTCATAGATAGAGAGAAGGAAAAGTACTTTAAATATGAGAGTGAGAGTGAATTTTTAGAGAGAGTAAAAGAGGAGTTCAATCTCAATAGAGAGCTAATAGAGAGAAATTTAGGAGTTAAAGTTGAGTATTTTTGCTGGCCTTGGGGACATAGAAATAAAAATGTAATAGAGATGTTGAAAAAAGAGGGAATAAAAGGTTTTGTGACAACTAAGAAGGGAACAAATGGAAGAAAACCTGATTATGAGATGATTAGAAGAGTGGAGTTGAGAAGATTTACTCCTGATAAATTTAAATTAAATCTTTTTTTGATGAGGAACTATATTTTAGGAAAAATTTATGGATGGGTATCCTAAGGAGTGGATTATGAGATTATCAGTAGCAATGATAACAAAGAATGAAGAGAATAATTTGAGAAGGACATTGGAGTCTGTGAAATCATTTGCAGATGAGATAGTGATAGTGGATAGTGGCTCTACAGATAGAACAGAAGAGATAGCTAAGGAGTTTGGAGCTAAATTTTACTCTGAACCTTGGAAGGGGTATGGAGAGCAGAGAAACTCTGTAATTGATAAGGCTCAGGGGGAGTGGATATTAAATATTGATGCAGATGAGGAGATCTCGCCACAACTTCAAAAAAAGATAGTTGAGATAAAGGAAAAAGAGAGGGAGAAGAGTGTTTTTAAGATTAATTTTACCTCTGTTTGTTTTGGAAAGAAGATAAAGCACGGTGGTTGGAGTAATAGCTATCATATTAGACTATTCAAAAAGGAAGCTGGAAGATTTAATAGTAACACTGTACACGAGGAGTTTTGTACACAGGAGAGGATATATACATTGAAAGAGGACATATATCATCACAGCTATTCAAATTTGAGAGATTATTTTACAAAGTTCAATAGATATACTACTGAGGGGGCTTTAGAATACTATAAAAGAGGAAAGAAGAGCAATATATTTCAATTGGCAATAAATCCAATTTTTAAGTTTTTAAGAATGTATATTTTTAGACTTGGTTTCTTAGATGGAAAAGAGGGCTTTTTATTAGCTTGTACAAGTTCTCTCTACACTATGGTAAAGTATTATAAACTATATGAGATAGATAAAAATAGAAGCTATATTGAGGAATAGAGGAAGGATATATGGAGATAAAGAGAATAATAGTATCTAGGACAGATAAGATAGGAGATTTGATCTTATCAATTCCAAGTTTTTTTATGATAAAAAAGATGTTTCCACAGGCTGAACTTGTGGTTTTAGTTAGAAAGTATAACTATGAGATAGTGAAGAATCTACCCTATGTAGATAGAATAGTGAAAATAGATGACTATACCCATAGTGAGTTAATTGAGAAGATAGCTTACTTTAAGGCTGATATATTCATAGCTCTATATAATGATAAATTTGTATCTCAACTAGCTAAGGCTAGTGGAGCAAAGAAAAGAATAGGCCCACTGTCAAAATTAAACTCTTTCTTTACCTATAATAAGGGAGTTTGGCAGAAAAGATCTAAGTCTGTAAAAAATGAGGCTGAATACAATTTGGATCTCATTAAAAAAGTTGATGAAAAGAGATACAATGAGGTTTTTGAATTGAATACTAAAATCTATCTTGGAGATGAGAATAGAAAAGCAGCAGAAACTTTTTTTAAGACCTATAATATAACGGGGGAGACTTTAGTGGTAAATCCATTTATTGGAGGATCAGCTAAAAATATAAAAGATGAGGAGTATGCTTCATTGATACAGAGATTTAGAGATGACAATCCAGAGAGAGTTGTTATAATAGTGTGCCATATCTCTGAAGAGGAGAGGGGAGAAAGATTGATAGAGAGTATAGGTAGAGATGGGGTATATCTCTATGCAAATGGAGGAGATCTTTTGAACATAGCAGCTATTATAGACAAGGGAGATGTGTATCTAGGAGCTTCTACAGGACCTACACACATAGCAGGAGCTCTACAGAAAAGAGTTGTGGGAATATATCCAGCCAAAGCTACACAGAGTACTACAAGATGGGGAATCTTTGGAAACAACAAGGTAAAATATCTGATACCAGATAAAAATAATTCTAAAGAGAACTATAAAAATCCATTTTTTGACAAGTATGATAAGTTTATGGAGGGGGAGTTATTAAACTATATTGATGAGAGTTTTATCTTAGAAGAGGGTGAGAAAAATTAGAATTTTAATTATTCATACAGCATTTATAGGAGACATTGTACTCTCAACTCCCCTTATAAAAAAGTTGAGAGATACCTATCCAAAAGCAGAGATAACATATTTGACTACACCAGTGGGAGCCTCTATTTTGAGAAATAATCCGCATCTTACACATATAATTGAGTATGATAAAAGAGGGGAGCATAAAGGAGTAAAGGGTTTCTGGTTGATAGCAAAAAAATTAAAAATGGAAGCTTATAATTTAGTAATAACACCTCATAGATATTTGAGAAGTAGCTTCTTAACATTTTTAACAGGAGCTCCAATCAGAAGAGGTTATGATACTGCAGCTGGAAAATTTGTCTACAATGAAAAGATACACTATGACAAAAGTAAGCATGAGGTTGAAAAACTTCTATCTTTTATTCCTAAAGATGAGGGGAAAAGATATGAGATAGAGCTATTTCCAAGTGGTATAGAAAGAGAGAGGGTAGATGAGTTACTTTCAAATAGTAAAAAAAATATAATAGTTCTAGCTCCAGGAAGTAAATGGTTTACTAAAAAATGGCCATTGGAGTATTTTAATGAGCTAATAAGAGAGTTGAAGAGAAGAGAGGATGTCACTCTTGTAATAGTTGGGGGAAAAGAGGAGCAACTGCTAAATATTCCAATGTATGAGGGAATGATAGATCTAAGAGGAAAGACAACTCTTTTAGAGCTAGCTGAGGTAATCAGAAGAGCTAGGATAATAGTGACAAATGACTCTTCACCCATACATATAGCCTCAGCTTTTCCTGAGGTTAGAATACTAGCTATATTTGGACCTACAGTAGAGGAGTTGGGATTCTTTCCTTGGTCTAAGAATAGCAAGGTATTTCAAGTTGAAGGCTTGGAGTGTAGACCCTGTTCTTTACATGGGGGGGACTCTTGCCCTAAAAAACATTTCAAATGTATGTTGGATATAAAGCCACAGCTTATATTAGAGGAGATAGAAAAAGATCTAGAGAGTGAAAGAGTATGAAGAGTTTAAAATATGGAGATACCTATCTTTACTTTGATGATGAAAAAAGTATAAAATTATATGACAAAATAAAAAACACCTGTTATAATATAATAAAAGTTATGAAAGATGATCAGAGAAGTTATGTAGCACTCATAGAGATTGATGGTAAAAACTATGTATATAAGGAGCCAAGAGAGAAGAATAGAAGAAAGTGGCAGAGATTTCTCTCTATATTTAGAGGGAGTGAGAGCAAAAGGGAGTACCAGAATATTAAAAATATTTTAAAGGCGGGCTTTAATGCAGCTACACCATATTTGGCAGTTGAGGAGAAAAGAGGGGCGATGGTAGTGAACTCCTATCTTCTTTACTCCTATATAGAGGGAAGAGATGGTAGGGTTGAAGATATAGAGGCAATAGCTCAAGAGCTGAGAGAGATCCATAAAAAAGGGTACCTACACGGGGATTCCCATATGGCAAATTTTTTAGTTGGAGATGGGAAGATATACCTAATAGATACAAAGCTGATGAAAAATAAGTATGGACGTTTTGGAGAGATATTTGAATTTATCTACTTGGAGGAGAGCTACGGACACCCTATAGAGTATGATAAGGAGAGTTTTTACTACAAAATGGCTATGGTGTTGAAAAGATACCTTTTAGGCTTAGGTGAGTTAAAAAAAAGATTGAGAGGAAAGAAATAGGAGAGCCAAGTGAAAATATTAGTGATTAGAATGAGTTCTATAGGGGATGTTATACTTACAACCCCAGTATTGAAAGCTTTTAAAGAGAGGTATCCTGATGCTCAGATAGATTTTTTGGTATTGGAGCAGTTTAAAGATGCTATATCAGGGCTTGATTATATAGATAACTTAATAACTTTTAGTAAAAAAGAGAATGATGGATTAAAAAATATTCTAAGTTTTGCTAAAAAGTTGAAAGAGAATAACTACGATTATGTATTTGATCTACACTCAAAATTTAGATCTAAGATAATTTCTAAGAGAATGGGGGTAAAAACATATACATATAGAAAGAGAGCAGTTTGGAAATCTCTCCTTGTAAAATTACGATTGATAAAGTATCAGGTAGATGATACAATTATAAAAAATTATTTTGGAGCTTTTAAAGATTTCAATTTAAAATATGTTGGAGAAGATTTGGACTTCAGTTTTGATGAGAGAGATTGTGAGGGAGTTATACAGTATAGTGGGCTACCAGTGATGGCTCCAAGAGCTTCTAAAAATACTAAGGAATGGACAGCTGAAGGGTTTGGTAAGTTGGCAAAACTCATCTATGAAAAATATGGTGTAAAGAGTATTTTGATTGGTGGAAAGGGAGATATACCTAGATGCCAAGAGATTGATAGAATAAGTGGGAACAACTGTATAATACTAGCTGGAAAACTTTCACTAAAAGAGAGTGGAGCTCTACTTTCAAAATCTAAGTTTTTGGTGACAAATGATTCGGGGCCATTCCATATAGCAAGGGGTGTAAAGTGTAAAACCTTTGTTATCTTTGGCCCTACAAGTCCAGGGATGTTTGATTTTGGTAAAAATGATATTTTAATATATGCAGGAGTACCCTGCTCTCCATGTAGTTTGCATGGGGACAAGGAGTGCCCTAAAAAACATTTTGACTGTATGAGAAAAATAGAAGCTGAGGATATTTTACAAAAGATTGAAAATTATATAGATTGGGAGGAGAAATAATGGCAAAAGCAAAAGATGAGATTAACGACAGAGAAAAAGCGTTGGAAATGGCAATGAAACAGATAAAAAAAGATTTTGGTGAGGGTTCAATTATGAAATTGGGATCAAACCAAAGTATGACAGTTGAAACTATATCAACTGGAAGTATAAACCTTGACCTAGCTTTGGGACAGGGAGGAGTACCTAGAGGAAGGATAGTGGAGATCTATGGAGCAGAGAGTTCTGGAAAGACAACAATAGCTCTTCATGTGGCAGCAGAGGCTCAAAAAATGGGTGGAATAGTTGCCTTTATAGATGCTGAACATGCATTGGATCCTGTATATGCAAAGGCTTTAGGTGTAGATGTAGATGAACTTTTAATATCTCAACCAGATTATGGAGAGCAGGCTTTAGAGATTGCTGATATGTTAGTTCGTTCAGGAGCTGTGGATCTTGTAGTAGTGGACTCAGTAGCTGCATTGGTTCCAAAAGCTGAGATAGATGGTGAGATGTCAGATCAACAGATGGGATTACAAGCAAGACTTATGTCAAAAGCTCTTAGAAAACTTACTGCAACTTTGAATAAATCAAAGACTACAATGATATTCATCAACCAGATAAGAGATAAGATAGGTGGATTTGGTTTTGGTCCTCAAACTACAACAACTGGAGGAAAAGCACTTAAATTCTATGCTTCAGTAAGAATGGAAGTAAAGAGAGTGGGAAGTGTAAAACAGGGTGATGAAGCTATAGGAAACGAAACAGTGGTAAAAATAACTAAGAATAAGATAGCTCCTCCATTTAAAGAAGCTGCTTTCCAAATAATGTATGGAAAGGGAATCTCAAGAGTTGGAGAGATATTAGATATGGCTTTAGAGTATGATATTGTTGCAAAATCAGGAGCTTGGTTTAGCTTTGGAGATATCAGACTTGGTCAAGGAAAAGAGAATGTAAAGGCTAGATTAGAGAGTGAGCCAGAGCTATTAGCAGCTATAGAGAGTGAAGTTATGAAAGTTATGAAACCTCACTCAACAAGTGAAGAGGAGACAGAGACTACAGAAGGAGAATTAAATTTTGAAGAAGTATAGTCTTAAGGGAAATAAGATATATTTTGATGAATTTTTCTATTTAGATTTAAATAAACAAACAATATTAGATTTCAATTTAAAAAATAGAGATGAACTTACTCAAGATGAGTATTTTCAACTGATAAAATTAAGGTCTGAAAGTATGGGATATTTTTTGTTGAGTAAGAGAGATTATTCTGAAAAGGAGCTTTATTTAAAGCTCCTTTCAAAATATAGAGAGAAAAATATTGTGAGATCTGTGATAGATAAGTTTGTTGAATTGGGATATATAGATGATTACGATTATGCTGAACACTATATCTCCTCACATAACTATGGAAGAAAGAAGATGGAGTTTATGTTGATGCAAAAGGGTGTATCAAGAGAGATTATAGATACAATATTCTCCACTTCTCAAAAGGAAAAGGATATGGAGGAGATAAGAAGAGTCTGGGTAAAATTGGGAGATAAAGATAGAGATAAGAAGATAGCTTCACTGATGAGAAAAGGTTTTGAATATAGAGATATTAAAAAAGTAATGAGTGAATTGGAGAATTAGAGATACTAGGAGGATAGAACATGTTGGGATTGATATTAGCAACAGGTACTGGATTATTAATGTTCATATACATAAGCATAATATATCTTCCTGTGATAGCTTTGAAAAAAGAGAGAGCTGGTGTAGAGTTAGCTAGAGAAAAACTGAAATTAATATCTAATTTTGTTTTAAAAAGTTTAGATGTAAGGTTAAAAGTTATTTATAAAAATAGAGAGAGTGTGGACTCTTTGGATAAAAAGAAGGGGATAATCTATGTATGTAATCATCAGAGTAATCTAGATATTCCTGTTATTGTATCTGCTCTGAATATGGATGTGGGATTTGTAGCTAAGAAAGAGATGAGAACTTGGCCATTTTTCAGTATTTGGATGAAAAAGAGTAGATGTGTATTTTTGAATAGAGAGAATCCAAGAGAGGGAATAAAGGATATAAAAGAGGCTGTAAAGCTAATAAAAAAAGGTTATCCAATAGTTATATTTCCTGAAGGAGAGAGAACACTTACTGGAGATATTCTCAATTTTAAAAAGGGGAGCTTCAAGTTGGCAACAGAGACAGATGGGATAATTGTACCTTTGACTTTGAAAGGGACGTTTGACATTCAAAAACGTGGACAGTGGAGAATGTCAAGAGGTAAGAGTGTAACCTTGGTAGTGGACGAGCCTATACACATGGATACTCTAACAAAAGAGGAAATTAAAGGATTAAGTGGTAGAGTTAGTGATATTATCAAAAATAATTACTCTCATATAAAATAAAAAAGTTGATAAAACTTGAAAAAAATGATACAATTAAATTGTTATATAACTGACGGAAGTGGAAATAACCACATGAAGTATAACTGTAATGATTAGCCGACCGTCTGGGCATTTTGCTCAGGTGGCGGTTTTTTTTATTTTGAATTACAAAATTTATGAGATATAAAATGTAGAAATTACAAAATTTATTATTGACTTTTTGAATAAAGAATGATACTATAAAGTACAATTAAAATTTGTTTATTTATATTGAACAGAAAGTTTTTTTTATAGATTTATTATTTTAAGGAGGAAATATGGGATTTTATAACGGTTTTAAAGGGCAATTATGGAAGAGAGAAATCAATGTCAGAGATTTTATTCAGGAAAACTATACTCCATATCATGGAGATGAGTCATTCTTAGTTGATTCAACTGAAAAGACTAAAAAAGTATGGAACAAATTAACAGAGATGTTCAAGGTAGAGAGAGAGAAGGGAATCTATGACGCCGAGACAAAGATGCCACAATCAATAACTACTTATGGACCTGGGTATATAGAGAAAGATTCAGAGGTTATAGTTGGACTACAAACTGATGCACCTTTAAAAAGAGGAATATATCCAAAAGGTGGATTAAGAATGGTTAAAAACTCTTTAGAGTCTTATGGATATGAGATAGATCCTATGACTGAAGAGATTTTTACTAAGTATAGAAAAACTCACAATGAAGGAGTATTCTCTGCTTATACTGATGAGATAAGAGCAGCTAGAAAGAGCGGAATCATCACTGGACTTCCTGATGCTTATGGAAGAGGAAGAATAATAGGAGATTATAGAAGAGTAGCTCTTTATGGAGTAAATAGATTAATCGAGGATAAGAAAGATCAATTAAAACAGTTAGAAGCAGCTGACTTTAATGAAGATATAATCAGAAGAAGAGAGGAGATCTCTGAGCAAATCAATGCATTAAAAGAGTTTGTAAAGATGTGTGCATCATATGGTTTTGATGTAACAAGACCAGCTGAAAATGCAAAAGAAGCAGTTCAGTTCCTATATTTTGCTTACTTAGCAGCAACTAAAGACCAAGATGGAGCAGCAATGTCTTTAGGAAGAACTTCAACTTTCTTAGATATATATATTGAGAGAGACTTAGCAGCTGGAGTGATAACTGAAGAGGAAGCACAAGAGTTAATCGATCAGTTCATAATTAAATTAAGAATAATAAGATTCTTAAGAACACCTGAATATAATGATCTATTCTCTGGAGATCCAACTTGGGTAACAGAGTCAATTGGAGGACAAGGAGTAGATGGAAGAACATTAGTAACAAGAACATCTTTCAGATACCTACATACATTATACAACTTAGGACCAGCACCAGAGCCAAACCTAACAGTATTATGGTCAGTAAACTCTCCAGAAAACTGGAAAAAATTCTGTTCAAAAGTTTCAATAGATACATCATCAATCCAATATGAAAATGACGATCTAATGAGACCTGAATTAGGAGACGACTATGGAATAGCTTGTTGTGTATCTCCAATGAAGATAGGAAAAGGAATGGAATTCTTTGGAGCTAGAGCTAACTTAGCAAAAGCTTTACTATATGCTATCAACGGTGGAAGAGATGAGAAGAGTGGAGCTCAAGTAGCACCTAAATTTGCACCAGTTGAGGGAGATTATCTAGATTTTAATGATGTAATGGATAAGTTTGATCAAATGATGAAATGGTTAGCAGGAGCTTATGTAAATGCATTAAAAATCATACACTATATGCATGACAAATACTCTTATGAAGCTTTTGCTATGGGATTACACGACTTAAATATAGAAAGAACACAAGCGAGTGGAATAGCAGGACTTTCAATAGTTGTAGACTCATTAGTGGCAATAAGAGATGCTAAAGTAAAAGTTATAAGAAATGAAGAGGGAATAGTAGTTGACTTTGAGAGAGAGGGAGACTATGTACCATTTGGAAATGATGAGGATTCAACAGATGATTTAGCAGTTCAAATAGTGGAGAAATTTATGAACTACTTAAGAACTCACGGAACATATAGAAATTCAAAAGCTACACAATCAATCTTAACAATAACTTCAAACGTAGTTTATGGTAAGAAAACAGGAAATACTCCTGATGGAAGAAGAGGAGGAACTCCTTTTGCTCCAGGAGCAAACCCAATGAATGGAAGAGATACTAGAGGAGCTATAGCTTCACTTGCTTCTGTAGCTAAGTTACCATTCCACCACTCTGAAGATGGAATATCTTATACATTTGCAATATCACCAGCAGCTTTAGGAAAAGCAAAAGAGGATAGAGTGGAGAACTTAGTAACATTAATGGATGGATATTTTACTCCACAAGGTGGACAGCACTTAAACGTAAACGTATTTGATAGAGAGTTATTAGAAGATGCTATGGCAAATCCTGATAAATATCCTCAGTTAACAATCAGAGTTTCTGGATATGCAGTTAACTTTGTAAGATTAACTAGAGAGCAACAATTAGATGTATTATCAAGAACTATAAGCGGAAAAATGTAAGCTGTAGAAGTTTGAGAACAATTTTTATTTAAAGAGTAAAGAGCAAGTATAGCTTATGCTAACTTGCTCTCTTTATTCTTATAGATCTATTTGTATCTAATAATTTAAAAGAAGGAGATAAGATGGTTTTAGGAAATATTCACTCTTATGAGAGTATGGGAACTGTAGATGGTCCTGGAATTAGGTTCGTTATCTTTTTACAGGGTTGCCCATTGAGATGTAAATTTTGTCATAACCCAGATACTTGGAATGTGAAAGAGAAAAAAATTGAAGAGAAAGCCCAAGATGTGTTGAAGAGAATAGAGAGGTATAGAAACTATTTTGGAAAAAAAGGTGGTGTAACTATAACTGGAGGAGAACCTTTGATCCAAAGTGAGTTTGTGTTGGAACTATTTAAGCTGTGTAAAAAAGCTGGGATACATACAGCGTTAGATACATCTGGATATATTTTTACTGACAAGGTAAAAGAGGTACTTGAATATACAGATTTGGTACTTCTAGATATAAAAGCTATTGATAAAGAGGTATATAAAGAGCTTACAAAAGTTGAGCTAGAAAATACAATAAAATTTGCTGAATATCTAAAGGAGATTAAAAAACCTACTTGGATTAGACACGTTGTTGTTCCTGGGATAACAGATGATGAACAGATGTTGGAAAGGACAGCTCAATATATAGCTACTTTAGACAATGTAGAGATGGTGGAGATACTACCATACCATACATTGGGAACATTCAAATACAAAGAGTTAGGATTGAAATATCCGTTGGACGGAGTGGAGGATCTATCCTACGAGAGAAAGCAAGAGATAATGGAACTATTTAAAAAATATGAGCTTCCTGTACATTAAAAATGATTTTTTTACAAAAAAATGATATAATAGAAGATATGTCATTGAGTGTAGAAAAGGAGGTTTTTTATGATAATTTTAGGAATTGAAAGTTCGTGTGATGAAACTTCCATAGCTGTATTAAAAGATGGAAAGGAGATTTTATCCAATAAGATCTCTTCACAGATAGAGATACATAAAGAGTATGGGGGAGTTGTTCCAGAGATAGCTTCAAGACAGCATATAAAAAATATTGCAACTATTTTGGACGAAGCATTAGAAGAGGCAAAAATCACTATGAAAGATGTGGACTATATAGCAGTAACTTATGCTCCAGGTCTTATAGGAGCTCTACTTGTAGGAGTTTCATTTGCTAAAGGATTAGCTTATAATTACAATATTCCAATTATTCCAGTTCACCATATAAAGGGTCATATGTATGCTAATTTCTTAGAGCACGATATAAAATTACCATGTATATCACTAGTTGTATCTGGAGGACACACTAATATCCTATATATGGATGAGGAACATAGATTCACAAACCTTGGTGGAACTTTGGATGATGCAGTTGGTGAGAGTTGTGATAAAGTGGCTAGAGTTTTGGGGATAGGATATCCAGGTGGACCTGTTATAGATAGAATGTACTATGAGGGGAATAGAGATTTCTTAGAGATACCAGAACCTAGAGTAGGAGAGTATGACTTCAGTTTTTCTGGAATAAAAACAGCAGTGATAAACTTTGTTAACAAGATGAGAATGAAGGGAGAGGAGTTTTCAAATGAGGATTTAGCTGCTTCTTTTTTAGGAAAAGTAGTGGATATTCTATGTAAAAAGACTCTGAAGGCTGCTGTGGATAAGAAAGCTAAGACAATCATCATAGCTGGAGGAGTTGCAGCTAACTCTCTGCTTAGAAGTCAGCTTACTGAAGAGGCTAAAAAACTGGGGATACAGGTATTTTATCCCTCTATGAAGCTTTGTACAGATAATGCAGCAATGATAGCTGAGGCTGCTTATTATAAGTTGATAAATTGTAAAGATGGAAAGAGTTGTTTTGCAGATATAAATTTAAATGGAATAGCATCATTAAATGTAATAGATGATTAATAAAAAAAGTGTACTTTTCTTTTAGAAAGAGAGTACACTTTTTTATTATAGCTCCTCAAAATCTAGCAGGATATTGAAATTTTTAATATCCTTATCTAAATCTATGAGATCAGTTTTTTTAATTATTTTATTATTAACTGTAATCACAATGAAAACCTTACGATCTCCAGGAATCTTATAAAACTCAAAAAATCCATTCTCAGAAGTTGTAGTAGTGGCGATTTTTTTATAGTCCTGTCCTAAAAGTTGAAGTTTTATCCCCCTTAAAGCCTTTGTACTATCTGTTACAACTCCAGTTATAGAATAGGCACTACGTTTTAGAGCTATCTCAATATTACTTGTAAAGGAATTTTTTTCAATCTTTCTAACAGTTCCATTCTGTATATATCCCTTTTTTTGACAAAGTATAGTTACGATGCCACTGTCTACAGGAAGTTTAAAGAATCCTAATTTATCTCCAGTAAGTTTTATAATTTTACTTCCATTTTTGATAGAGATAGTAGGAAATGGAATAGGTAAACCTTCGCTGTCTACTACATGCCCCTGTACATAACTTGGAAGTTCAGTAAGTTCAAAGTTCAAAGAGTAGGGTGTAGTCCTTTTGGTGAACTCATATATTATTCCCAAACCACTGTTTTGAGTATATCCAGATCTTTCAGCAGAGACCTTATAATTTCCAGGTGGAAGGTAAGCTGTATAATTACCATAGAGATCAGAGATAAAATTGTAACTGTGGTTATTCACATCAGTGAAAGAGATTTTCACTCCTCCAAGCTTAGCATCTCTATTTTTTATATTACCTTTTACTGTAACTGAATCTTCTTGATTGAAAATTATATTGTCAACAGCAGGAGAATTTTTTATATCTAGATTTTTTTGTATGCTGGGATATCCTTCAGCACTGAAAAGAAAATAGTATTCTTTCTCCTCTAGATCCAGAGTAGTTGAGCCGTTAAAAAACTCCTGAGCTTGGGTGTTAGTGTCCTCACTCTTAAAATACTCTATCTTTCCAACAGGAACATTGAAGTTAAAAGTTATCTCTTTGGCTAAAGCAGAATAAAAACAACTTATAAAAATAAAAAGAAAATAAAATTTTCTCATAGCGACCTCCTAACAAATGAACTATTTTTATTATACCATTTTTTAAATTGAATAAAAATAAAAACCTTTTAAATATAACTATAAAATGATACAATAGTATGATATAATCTATTACAATGTTATATATTAAGGGTGAGGAAAATGGATGAGAGCTTAATAGATGAAAAAAATAAGGTTAGTATGAAATTTTTACAAACTCAAGGTGAAAGAGCTTTTTATTTAGATGAATTTAAGGAGAATATAGCTTTAGCATTAACTGAAGATCAGTTGAACTCTGGAGTTGTATATCCTGAAATATTGGAGAGAATGAAAAATAGTGATGTAGCCTATATAAAGATGAAAAGAGAGATAGCTTTAAAATTTCTTAAACCATATATTTTAGAAGCTGAAAAAATAGATTTACGATATACCTTAGTAGATAGCTTAAATTTATTGGGTAATATAGGGTTGGTAGTTGTTACGAAAGAAGCTTTTGATGACAATGAGAGAGAGATAGTAGTAAAGAGTATAGAGGAGAGATTTGAGGAAGCTGGATTGGGTCCAGACTATGTAAAAAATTTTGGGAAAAAAATCTGTGAAAAGCACTACTCTCTAGTAGAAGATAGATTACCTGGCTATGAGAAGAAGTTTAAAAAACTGACAATATTTAATCATTTGTTTGGAGAAAGTTGTCCTATATGCAGGGCAGAAAAGGAGAAAAATAAAAAATGGTAGAAGCTTTTAAAGTAATCGGTGGAAAAAATATAGGTGGAGTATTAAAGGTAGAGGGATCAAAAAATGCCGCACTTCCAATAATGATAGCTACTTTGGTGGAGAAAGGTACATATGTACTAAAGAATGTTCCTAATCTAATGGATATAAGAACATTGGTAAAGCTATTGGAAAGTTTAGGTTTACAGATAGAGAGATTGGATGAAAATACATATAAGATAGAGAATAATGGATTGACTAATTTGGTGGCTGGATATGAACTTGTAAAGAAGATGAGAGCTTCTTTTTTAGTTATGGGACCAATGTTAGCTCACAGTAAAAAAGCAAAAGTTTCTCTTCCAGGTGGGTGTGCTATTGGTGCTAGACCAGTGGATTTACATCTAAAAGGATTTGAAGCTTTAGGAACAAAGATAACAATAGATCACGGTTATGTTGAGGCTGAAACTGAGGAGTTAAAGGGAGCTAAAATCGTTTTAGATTTTCCTAGTGTTGGAGCTACTGAAAATATAATTATGGCAGCAGTAAAAGCCAGTGGAACAACTGTGTTAGAAAATGCAGCTAGAGAGCCAGAGATTGAGGATCTATGCAACTTCTTTAATGAGATGGGAGCAAAAATAACAGGGATAGGAACAGGAACTCTAGTAATTGAGGGAGTTGAAAAATTAAATCCTTGTGAATATACAATAATACCAGATAGAATTGTGGCTGGAACTTTTGTAATAGCTTCTATAATTTTTGATGGAAAAATAGAGGTAGAGGGAGTTAGAAGAGAGCATCTTGAAGCATTTTTAATGAAGCTTGAAGAGATGGGAGTGAAGTATGAGATAGAGGGAGAGAGATTGAGAGTTCTATCTAAATTGGAAGATCTACAGGGTGCTAAGGTAACTACTATGCCATATCCTGGATTCCCAACAGACTTACAATCACCAATAATGACACTTATGTGTCTTGCTAAGGGTAGCAGTGAGTTGAAAGAGACTATATTTGAAAATAGATTTATGCATGTACCTGAATTGAATAGAATGGGAGCAAAGATAGATATCAACGGAAACATAGCTACAATAAAAGGTATAGATAATTTTTCATCAGCTGAGGTAATGGCAAGTGATTTGAGAGCTGGAGCATCATTGATTCTAGCTGCTTTAAAAGCTGAGGGAGAGAGTGTTGTTAATAGAATCTACCATGTGGATAGAGGATATGAGAATTTGGAATTGAGATTAAAAAATATTGGAGCAAATATTGAGAGAATAAAAGCTGAAATATAGTTGTAACGGAGGAAGTATGGAGAAGATAATCGGAGTAAATCCTGTAATAGAAGTATTACAAAATAAAGAGAAAACGATAGAAAAGTTAGAAATTTTTAAGGGAGCTAAAGATGATAAGATAAATAAGATAAAAAGATTGGCTTCTGAAAGAAATATAAAGATTTTTTATACAGATAAGAAAAGAGATAACTCACAAGGTGTAGTAGTATATGTAAGTGATTATGATTATTATGTGGATTTTGGAGCTTTTTTAGAGAAGATAGCTCCAATGGAGAAAGCTCTAGTGCTTATCTTAGATGAGATACAAGATCCAAGAAACTTTGGTGCATTGATAAGAAGTGCTGAGGTATTTGGGGTAAAAGGTATAATTATTCCAGAGAGAAATGCTGTTAGAATAAATGAGACAGTTGTAAAAACATCAACAGGTGCTATTGAGTATGTGGATATAGTTAAGGTAACAAATATCTCTGATGCTATCAGTAAGTTGAAAAAATTGGATTACTGGGTATATGGAGCAGAGGGAGAGGGAAGCAAGGATTATTCACAAGAGAAATATCCAAGTAGAACTGCTCTAGTACTAGGAAGTGAAGGAAATGGAATTAGAAAGAAAGTAAAAGAAAGTTGCGATGTACTTATAAAGATACCTATGTATGGTAAGATAAACTCTTTAAATGTGTCAGTAGCTGGAGGAATAATTCTTTCTGAGATAGTAAAATCAATGTAAGTTTGAAGATGTAGACTATACCATTAGGAAGGAAAACTATATGATGAATGGAGAGTTAGTAACTGATGAATTAATAATACGTGCTCAAGGTGGAGATGAGGAAGCTCTGGACTTGATACTGACTGAGTATAAAAAGTTGATATTTTTAAATGTGAAAAACTATTTTATGGTTGGTGCAGATCAAGATGACCTGTTGCAAGAGGGAACTATTGGATTGTTAAAAGCTATAAAAAGCTATGATAAAGATAGGGCTTCCTTTAAAACTTTTGCTACTTTATGCATAAGAAGACAGATATTGACCGCTGTGAGAAGTTCTACAGCTCAAAAAAATATTCTGTTGAATGAGGCTAGTGGAAATAATCTTGAAACTGAAGATGGACATGAGGATTACTCTCAAGAACTGTATTCAGATCTAAAATATAATCCTGAGACACTCTTTTTATCCAAAGAGAAGATAATGGAATTTCAAGATTTTGTTGAAAATAATTTTAGTCCTTTTGAAAAAGAGGTATTTAATTATATGGTAAAGGGTTTTTCTTATAAGGAGATTGCAACTGAGCTATCCAAAACACCAAAAGTTATAGATAATAGTTTTCAGAGGATAAAGAGAAAAAGTGAATTGTGGTTAAAAACTTATTGAAAATAAAAACTATTGTTAAATAAGTAAAAATTGTGATATATTGAATATGAAAAAGAATTATTTATGAGGTGATATGCTTGAGAGAGTATAATTTTAAAGAAGTAGAGGGAAAATGGCAGAATAAATGGGAAAGTGGGCACATTTTCAAAACTGATAATAAAGTGGAAGAGAAGGATAACTACTATGTATTGGTAATGTTGCCATATCCTTCTGGAAAATTACACGTAGGTCATGCTAGAAACTATACAATAGGTGATGTTATAGCTAGATACAAAAGAATGAAGGGATATAACGTATTAAATCCTATGGGGTGGGACTCTTTTGGACTACCTGCAGAGAACGCAGCTATTCAAAATGGAGCACATCCTGCTGTTTGGACAAAATCTAACATAGAAAATATGAAGAGACAGCTAAAATTATTGGGATTCTCATATGATTGGGATAGAGAGATAGCTTCATATACTCCAGAATATTATAGATGGAATCAATGGATGTTTAAGAGACTTTATGAAAAAGGGCTAATATACAAGAAAAAATCTCTAGTAAACTGGTGTCCAGATTGTAATACAGTTCTTGCTAATGAGCAAGTTGAAGATGGAAAATGCTGGAGACATAGTAAAACTTCTGTAATTCAAAAAGAGTTAGAGCAATGGTTCTTCAAAATAACAGACTATGCAGATGAGTTATTAACTGGGCATAAGGAGTTAAAAGAGGGTTGGCCAGAGAAAGTTTTAACAATGCAAAAAAACTGGATAGGAAAATCTTATGGAACAGAGATAGTATTCAAAGTTGCTGAAACAGGAGAGGATCTACCTATGTTCACAACAAGAATAGATACAATCTACGGAGTTTCTTACTGTGTAGTTGCTCCAGAGCATCCAATAGTTGATGAGATTCTAAAGGTAAATCCAGAGATCAAATCTCAAATAGAAGCTATGAAAAATACTGATTTAATAGAGAGATCAGCTGAAGGAAGAGAGAAAAATGGAGTATTTACAGGTTGGCACGTAATAAACCCTGTAACAAAAGAGAAAGTTCAATTATGGGTAGCTGACTATGTACTAATGAACTATGGAACAGGGGCAGTAATGGCAGTTCCTTGTCATGATGATAGAGACTTTGCATTTGCTAAAAAATATAACCTACCATTTAATGTAGTTATAAATCCTGTTGATAAGGAGACTAAAGAGGTTGTAGAATTAAAAGCAGATGAGATGACAGCTGCTTTCACTGAAGTTGGTGTAATGACTAACTCTGGTGAGTTTAATGGAATCTCTTCTAAGGAAGCTTTAACTAAGATAGCAGAGTTTGTAGAAGCAAATAACTACGGAAAAAGAACTGTAAAATATAGATTGAAAGATTGGGGAGTATCTAGACAGAGATATTGGGGAACACCGATTCCAGCATTATACTGTGAGAAGTGTGGAACAGTTATGGAAAAAGATGAGAATCTACCAGTGAGATTACCAGAAGATGTATCGTTCAATGGTATAGGAAATCCACTTGAGACTTCAGAAAGCTTTAAACACGCAACTTGTCCAATATGTGGTGGACCTGCAAGAAGAGATACAGATACAATGGATACGTTTGTAGATTCATCTTGGTATTTCCTAAGATATTGTGATCCTAAAAATGATAAACTTCCATTTGATAAGGAAGTAGTGGACTCTTGGATGGGAGTAGATCAATATATAGGTGGAATAGAACACGCAGTTATGCACCTATTATATGCAAGATTCTTCCAAAAAATGTTGAGAGATATGGGATTGGTTACAGCAAATGAGCCGTTCAAAAGATTGTTAACACAGGGAATGGTTTTAGGACCTTCATACTATTCAAATAATGAAAATAAATTCCTTTTCCCAAGTGAAGTGGATATAAAGGGAGAGAAGGCTTTTTCTAAAGCTACTGGTGAAGAGTTGGCTATAAAAGTTGAAAAGATGTCAAAATCTAAAAATAATGGTGTAGATCCAGAAGAGATGATAAATAAGTATGGAGCTGATACTACAAGATTATTTATTATGTTTGCTGCTCCACCTGAAAAAGAGTTAGAGTGGAATGAAAATGGATTGGCAGGAGCTTACAGATTCTTAAGTAAAATCTGGAGACTTGTAATGGAACACAAAGAGAACCTAGAGTTTGGAGATATTGATTTAACAAAAGTAAGCAAAGAGGATAAGGCATTACTAATAAAATTAAATCAAACAATTAAAAAGGTAACAGAGTCAATAGAGGATGATTACCACTTCAATACTTCAATAGCTGCTACTATGGAGCTTATCAATGAGACTCAAGACTATAAAACAAACATATTAGAGGTTGGTAAGTCAACAAGTGAATCTAAAAAGATATTTGCAGAGGTTATAAAAAATATCCTAGTGATGCTATCACCATTTACTCCACACTTCTGTGATGAGTTATGGGAAGAGATGGGAAATACAGGATACCTATTCAATGAAAAATGGCCTGAATATGATGAGAAATTAACAGTTTCATCAGAAGTAACTATGGCTATTCAAGTAAATGGAAAGGTAAGAGGAACTCTAGAGGTAGAGAGAGGAACTTCTAAAGAGATAATAGAGAAGATGGCTTTAGAGTTAGATAATGTTAAAAAACATTTAGAGGGAAAAACTTTAGCTAAGTTGATAGTTGTACCTGATAAAATAGTAAATATAGTAGTTAAATAATGATACAATAGAGTAGTTGGAGTGAATCTTAAATTCACTCCAACTTTTTATATATAAAATTTAAATTTTTTTGGAAATAGCTATTGACACAATGAATTTTATGGGGTATATAAGTATTACAAGGAGATAGTAAGAGTCTAGACGAAAAGAATCTCTTTAGGAGGCGAGTCCCATGGAATAAATTCTTTAAGAAGATATTTATGTGGAAAAAGTTTTTAAAAGAAGAGTTGAAAATAAAGCTTTATAAAACTATATAGGTAAGAGATATATTCAGATATTCATTCTATTTTGGTTTTATTCTTTATTTTAGAGAACAATATCTTATTTTCAGAGGAATATTATAATATGATCAATTACTGATGATAGGGAAGAGATATTCTATATATACAAGAATAAATGTGCCATAGCTATTTTGAAAATGATAAGAGTATTGTTTTAAAAAAATAATATGGACATTGAGATTCAGGTTATATATTGAAGAAAAGATGATTGATATATAGATAATTACAGTATTTACAAGGGGTGATTGCCGATAAATAATATGGAAGGAACTACATAGGGCTATCTGATTATCTTAGAAAAGAGATCGGATAGCCCATTTTTTTAAAATTTTTTTAAAAAAAGTGTTGACGAAACTTTGTATATGTGGTACTATATATCTTGTCCGCGAGAAAGCGAGACAAGATAATGTTAAGGACATTAGCAACAGAATAGAGAAAGACAATAAATGCAAACACAACAATAAATTGGTGTAAATTATCAGTAAATTTTACTGAGTTAAATAGATTGAACGAAGAGTTTGATCCTGGCTCAGGATGAACGCTGA
>NZ_JAGIRL010000037.1 GCF_019012925.1 Fusobacterium sp. | reverse complement strand
CTGGAGAGAGTATTCCTGTAGATAAAAATATAGGAGATAAGGTATTTGGTGCAAGTATAAATAAGAATGGAAGTTTGCAAGTAAGAGTTGAGGCAACAGGTAAGGGAACAGTAATCTCTAAAATAATTAAACTTGTAGAAAATGCTCAAGGAAGTAAAGCACCAATCGCTAAGATAGCTGATAAAGTTTCAAGTTATTTTGTTCCGATTGTTATGTTGATAGCCCTTACTTCAGGTGTAGTTTGGTATATATTGGGAAGTAGAGGAATTGTTAAGATACATGAAGCTCCTTCTATTTTTGCACTTACAATATTTGTTGCTGTGATGGTAATAGCTTGTCCATGTTCGTTGGGATTAGCTACTCCAACAGCTATAATGGTAGGGACTGGTAGAGGAGCAGAGTTAGGTGTTTTAATAAAATCTGGAGAGGCTTTAGAGAAAGCACACAAGGTTAATACTATAGTTTTTGATAAGACGGGAACTATAACTGAGGGAAAACCAAAAGTAACTGATATTTTAATATTTAATGGTATGAGTGAAAATGAGATCTTAGGATTGGCTGGAGCTTTGGAAGAGCATTCAGAACACCCATTAGGAGAGGCTATTGTAGAAGCTGGTAGAGAGAGAGAATTGATATTTCCTAAGTTAAAAGATTTTAGAGCAATAGTAGGAAAAGGTGTAATGGGAACTGCTGGAGATGATAGAATCTATATTGGAAATAGAAAATTGATGGAAGAGTTTGATATCCAAATTGATAAGAATGAGATATTAGATGAGTTGGCTCTTCAAGGTAAGACACCAATGTATCTTGCAATAAACGAGAATTTTACTGCTGTGATTGGAGTGGCAGATACTCTGAAACCAGAGGCTATTTTGACTATAAAAGAGTTACAAAATAGAGGTTATCAAGTGGGAATGATAACTGGTGACAATAAAATTACAGCACAAGCAATAGGAAAGCAAGTTGGAATAGATATAATTTTTGCAGAGGTAACTCCTGAAGAGAAGTATCTAAAAGTAAAGGAGCTACAAGAGGAAGGTAAAAATGTAGCTATGGTAGGAGATGGAATAAATGACTCTCCAGCTCTTGTTCAGGCAGATATAGGAATAGCAATAGGTGGTGGAACAGATATTGCTATGGAAAGTGCTGATATTGTTTTGATGAAAAGAAATCTAAAAGATGTTATAACAGCTATGGATTTAAGTCATGCAGTTATAAAAAATATAAAAGAGAACCTATTTTGGGCTTTTATCTATAATACAATAGGTATACCAGTGGCAGCAGGTTTACTCTATCCATTGACTGGCTACCTGCTAAATCCTATGATAGCTGGAGGAGCTATGGCAATGAGTTCAGTATCAGTAGTAACTAATGCTTTAAGGCTAAGAAAATTCAAAGCAAAAATCTAATTATGAGAGGAAGAAACAAAAAAAATTTGTTTCTTCTTTTTTTTTAGAGTACAATATAAGAGAGAAGATATATTAAGTGGCAGGTGATAAAATGGGAGATAATACAAATGGAGTACTTTGTTTATCTAATACAGATGACTTTAGAAAAAAGTTGATTTCAAGGATAAATAGAATAGCAGGACAGTTGAGAGGAATTGAGAGGATGATATTAAATCACGTGAAGTGTGATGAGATACTAAATCAAGTTTCTTCTGTAAAATCAGCTCTCAATGGAGTGGCAAAAGTTGTGTTAGAAGCACATCTAAAAAATTGTGTGGTTCATGATATAAAAGCTGGACTAGAGGAGGAGGCTACATCAGAACTTATACTGACATTGAATACATTGATAGAAAAAAAAGGAAAAAAAATAAATGAGAGTAATAATAGTATAATTAGGAAGATTGAGCAACAGATAGAGACAATGAGAAAATCAATAGAGAAAGATGATTGTTGCAGTAGTGTTCTAAGAGATATCTCTATTATAAAAGGGGAATTGGATAGTATGACTAGAGTTATCCTAGAGGGGCATGTGAAAAATTGCTTGGTGAGAGATATAAAAGCAGGATTAGAGGAGAAAACTATTGATGATTTTCTCTACACAATAAATAAAATGGTAAAATAAAATAGGAGGTTACAGTGAAAAAAATTCTTGTAATAGATGACGAATGGAAGATAAGGAAGTTAATAAAGGACTATTTGGTGAGAGAGGGATATATAGTAGATGAGGCAGGGGATGGAGAAGAGGGAATAGAAAAATTTTTCTCAAATGTCTATGATATTGTTATTTTAGATATAATGATGCCAAAGATTGATGGTTGGAGTGTGTGTAGAAAGATAAGAGAGGAATCACAGATTCCAATTATTATGTTGACAGCTAGAGCTGATGAGGGAGATCAGTTATTTGGTTTTGAATTGGAAACAGATGAGTATATGACAAAACCATTTAATCCAAAATTATTAGTGGCAAAGGTAAAAGCTCTTTTGAGAAGAGATGGAAAGATTGTAGATAATGCTCCTATGTCATTTAGAGATCTGATGATAGATGGTGTAAAAAGAGAGGTAAGATTGAAAGATGAGATCTTAGAGCTGACTCCCAAAGAGTATGATCTACTATATTTTTTCATAGAGAATAAAGGAATAGCGCTATCTAGAGAGAAGATACTTAACTCAGTTTGGGGTTGGGACTACTTTGGAGATTCAAGAACTGTTGATACTCATATAAAAAGGCTTAGAAAAAAAATAGGAGATGACTATATTCAAACTGTAAGAGGTTTTGGATATAAATTTGAGGGATAGAATATGAAAATAAGATGGAAAATATTTTTTCTAATGTGGAGTATGGTTATGATGATTATAGGTGGTTTTGCTATAACAAATAACATATACTTAGAGAAGTTTTATCTAACTACCAAAAAAGATAGGTTAGTTCAAGTTGGAAGACTGATAAGTGATCCCAACTATGTAATAGATTTTAGAAATCTAGAGGTTCAAAATAATGCAGAGATAACAATAAAAAAAACAGATCAAATAGAAAGATATTTTTATCGAAAACTACTTACTCAAAAGGAGATACAGGAGATAAAAAGATACCTCAGCAATGGGGTGCCTATTTTTAAGATAATAAACTATGATGACTATAGAGGGAAAGTTTTAGTTTTATTTATGGAATACAAAAGTGATAGGTACTTGGAGATTATAACTCCATTAAGTTTGATTCAAGAGGGGTTAGAGGTTTCAGTACAGTACCATTTACAAATAATAATTCTCTCTTTTATTATAGGTTCATCAATGGCTTTTATATTTTCTAAGGCTATGGTGGCACCTATTTTAGAATTAAAAGAGATAACTAAAAAAATATCTAAATTGGATTTCTCTAGAAAATTTGAAGATGTTAGAAAAGATGAGATAGGTGAATTGGGAGAAACAATTAACTTGATGGGAGAGACTTTGAAAAAGAATATTGATGAGATCAATAAAGCTAATTTGAAGTTGATGGAAGATATAGAGAAAGAGAAAAAAATAGATAAACTTAGAAAGGAGTTTGTAGCTTGTGTAAGTCATGAATTAAAAACTCCAATAGCTATTATACAGGGTTATGCTCAAGGGTTGAGTGAGAATGTTGCAACTGAAGAGGATAAGAATTTTTATTGTGATGTTATAATAGAAGAGAGTTATAAGATGGATAGTTTAGTGAGAGAATTACTGCTTATTTCACAAATAGAGGCTGGATATTTTAAGATGCAGATGGAAGAGGTAAACCTCTATGAGAATATAAAAGATTTTATAGACAAGTATTCTTCTAAAGCTAAACATATAAGATATGTAGGAAGTAAGGATATCAAAGTTATATGTGATGAAAAATATATTGATAGAGTGTTAGAAAATTTAATAAGTAATGCTATGAAATATAGTACAGATAATGAGGATATAGAGATAGAAGTATTGAAAAAAGAGGATAAATGCAGGGTGATTGTAAAAAATAGAAGTGATCATCTAGACGAAAAGAATTTGGAGACTATTTGGAACCCTTTTGTAAGATTAGATAGTGCAATAGGTAAAGATGGACATGGTTTAGGTTTAGCAATAGTAGCAGGGATATTAGATAATCATAAAAATAGTTATGGTGTTTATATCTCTGAAAATAACTTGGTTAATTTTTGGTTTGAATTAAATCTAATCTAAAAAGTAAAAAAAGTGTTCTAAAAGTATGAAATTCGTTGATGATGCTTGACAAGTGTTAGATATGGTAGTATACTCAAGGTGTGACAAGATTGAAAAAGGGAGATGAGAAGATGACTACTACTAAAAATAGTCAAGGATTATTTAAACGTTTTACTTCATTATGTGTATCTGTTATGCAAAAATACTTACCAGATCCATATATCTTTTGTGCAATGTTAACTTTCATAGTGTTTATAGGTGCTATGGTTTTAACAAAGCAGTCACCAATGAGAATAATTGGACATTGGAGTAATGGATTTTGGTCACTGTTATCTTTTTCAATGCAGATGGCATTAGTTCTAGTAACAGGGCACACAATGGCAAGTTCAAAGATATTTAAAAGTTTTTTAGCTAGCCTTGCATCAAAATTAAAAACACCAAGACAAGCAATAGTTGTTGTAACTTTGGTTTCAACAGTAGCATGTCTTTTAAACTGGGGATTTGGATTAGTTATTGGAGCAATTTTTGCAAGAGAGATTGCTAAAAAAATTAAAGGAATAGATTATAGACTTTTAATAGCTTCAGCTTATACAGGGTTCTTAGTGTGGCATGGAGGATTATCAGGATCAATTCCATTACAAGTAGCTAGTGACAGTGTAGAGGCTTTGAAAAAGCAAACAGCTGGAGCAATGATAGCTAACATACCAACAAGTGAAACTATATTTTCACCAATGAACCTATTCATAATGGGAGCTTTACTAATTGCATTACCTCTTATCAATAGAGCTATGTATCCAAGTGAAAATGAGGTTGTAACTGTTGATCCTAAATTATTAGAAGAAAAAGAAGAGATGATTACAAAGAGCAAGGAGGAAATGACTCCAGCTGAAAGAATAGAAAATAGTAAAGTAGTGTCAATTCTATTAGGAATAATGGGATGGGCATATATATTACAATATTTTATGACAAAAGGATTTAACTTAAATCTAAACTTAGTAAACTTTATATTCCTATTTACAGGAATCTTATTACATGGAACACCTAGAAGATTCTTAGATGCTTTCTTAGAAGCTACAAAAGGGGCTTCAGGAATATTATTACAGTTTCCGTTTTATGCAGGAATTATGGGAATAATGACAGGAGCTAATGCCGAGGGATTATCATTAGCAGTAATAATGTCAAATTTCTTCGTAAATATATCAACACCAAAAACATTCCCACTATTCTCTTTCTTAAGTGCAGGAATAGTAAACTTCTTCGTACCTTCTGGTGGAGGACAATGGGCAGTACAAGCTCCAATTGTTATGCCAGCAGGATTAGAGATAGGAGTTTCAACTGCTAAATCAGCTATGGCAATAGCTTGGGGAGATGCTTGGACAAATATGATTCAACCGTTCTGGGCTTTACCAGCATTGGGAATAGCAGGATTGGGAGCAAAGGATATAATGGGATACTGTTTAATAGTATTACTATGTTCAGGAGTTATTATATCAGCTGGATTCCTCTTATTCTAAGTAAAAATATAGAGGAGTAAAATGAAAAAGAACGAATATTTTTATGAAGTAGAAAAAAAATATTTAGAGATAAAAGAAGATATAGAAAAAAGATTAAAAGAGTTTAAGAGTGTATGGGATAATGGAAACAATAGAGATATTCATGTAGAGATGTCTTTTTGTATACTAACACCTCAATCTAAAGCTGTTAACGCTTGGCAAGCTATTACCACATTGAGAGATAATGGACTTCTTTTTAATGGTAGTGCTGAAGAGATTGTGGAATATCTCAACATAGTAAGATTTAAAAATAATAAATCAAAATATCTAGTTGAACTTAGAGAGAAGATGACAAACTCTAATGGGGAGATCATAACAAAAGATTTCTTCTTAAGTTTTGAAGAGATAAGTAAAGCTAGAGAGTGGATAGTAAAAAATGTCAAGGGGATGGCTTATAAAGAAGCTAGTCATTTTTTAAGAAATGTAGGTTTTGGAAAAGAGATAGCTATTCTGGATAGACACATATTAAAAAATCTAGTAAGACTAGAAGTGATTGATGAAGTTCCTAAAAGTATAACTCCAAAGTTATATTTAGAGATAGAGAGAAAAATGAAAGATTATTGCAAGTTTGTAAATATTTCAATGGATAGCTTAGATTTACTGTTGTGGTATTTAGAAGCGGGGGAAATCTTCAAGTAGTTTTTTTAATAAGCTAGGAGGTAAAGATGAGAAACAAAGTAGTGACAATGGAAGAAGCAGTATCACATGTAAAAGATGGAATGACTGTCTTTATTGGTGGATTTTTAGGAGTAGGAACACCAGAAAAGATAATTGATGCACTAATTGAAAAAGGTGTAAAAGATTTAACTGTAATAGGTAACGATACTGGATTTCCTGACAGAGGGATAGGAAGATTAGTATGTAATAACCAAGTTAAAAAAGTTATTGCTACTCACATAGGAACAAACCCAGAAACAGGAAGAAGAATGAATACTGGAGAGATGGAAGTAGAGCTTTGTCCTCAAGGAACTCTTGCTGAAAGAATCAGAGCAGCAGGAAATGGATTAGGTGGAATACTTACTCCAACTGGTGTAGGAACAATAGTTGAAGAGGGAAAACAAGTAATTGAAGTAGATGGAAAAAAATATTTATTAGAAAAGCCTATAAAAGCAGACGTTGCATTAATAAATGGTTCAGTAGTAGATGAGTTAGGAAACGTTATCTATGCTAAAACTACAAAGAACTTTAACCCAATGATGGCAACTGCAGCAGATACTGTTATAGTTTTTGCAGAGAAACTTGTAAAAGTAGGAGAGATAGACCCAGATCACGTAATGACATCAAGAATATTTGTAGACTATATAGTAAAATAGGAGGCTTAGAAAAATGGAATTAGATAAAAAACAAGTAAGAGAGTATATAGCAAAAAGAGTAGCACAAGAATTAAGAGATGGATATGTAGTAAATTTAGGGATAGGATTACCTACATTAGTAGCTAACTATGTTCCAGAGGATATGGATGTAGTATTCCAATCAGAGAATGGAATAATAGGTGTAGGACCAGCTCCAGAACCTGGAAAAGAGGATAAAGATATGATAAATGCTGGTGGAGGATTTGTAACAGTTCTTCCTGGAGCACAATTCTTTGACTCTTGTACATCTTTTGGAATAATCAGAGGTGGACACGTTGACGCTACTGTTTTAGGAGCACTTCAAGTAGATGAGGAAGGAAACCTAGCTAACTGGATGGTACCTGGAAAAATAGTTCCTGGAATGGGAGGAGCTATGGACCTAGTTGTTGGAGCAAAAGAGGTAATAGTAGCTATGGAGCATACAAGTAAGGGAAGTGTAAAAATACTAAAAAAATGTAATCTTCCATTAACTGCAGCTAAAGAGGTAAACTTAATAATCACTGAAAAATGTGTAATAAAAGTAACTCCAGAAGGATTAGTTTTAACTGAAGTAAGCCCTTACTCTTCAATAGAAGATGTAAAAGCAAATACAGAAGCTGAATTAATAATTCCAGATGATATTAAAATTTTAACTTTATAGTACGATGAGATTATAATAGTTATTTAGAGAGATTGGTTCTATTAAACGATAGAATGATCTCTCTTTTTATTTTACAAAATATTGACTGTATAAAATTATCAAAGTATACTATAAATATAAAATTATTAAGAGTAATAAAGGTGGAATTAGATGATATATATAGCAGTTGCTTTAGGGATAGAAGCTAGACCTTTAATAAAAAAATTTAAGTTAAAGAAGGATAGTACAATAAATAGGGTACAGGTATTTAAAAATGAAAAGATAACTTTGATAGTCACAGGAGTAAGAATATTAAAGAGTGCAATAGCTTTGACATATATACTTTCAAAAGTGAAGATAGATAGTGATGATATATTCATCAATATAGGAGTTTGTGGAGCTAAGAATAAAGAGTATAAAGTTGGTGATATAGTCTTATGTAATAAGATTATAAACTCAGAGAGTAAAAGAGCTTACTATCCAGATATGATATTTGATCATAGATTTAAAGAGGGAAGTTTAGAGAGTTTTAATAGAGTTATTAACTCAGAGAGTGGAGTGATAGGAGACTTGGTTGATATGGAGGGGGCTGGACTTGTAGAAGCTAGTTCATATTTTTTTGAGACATATCAAGTGAATATTATAAAAATTGTTTCAGATTACTTAGATGGTGATATTGATCCAGAAAGTGTGGAGAATTTAATAGAAAAAGCTTTGGTGGAGATAGAAATTTGGTTGGATAGAAGGAGCGAATTTCATCTAGAAAAGGAGTTAGAATTTTCAGATGAGGAGAGAAGAGAGGTAGATTCTCTCATTGTAAAAGGTAGATTCAGTGTAACAATGGTAAATGAGTTAGAATCTCTATTGTTATATTATAAATTAAAAGGTGAAAATTTAATTAAACTTATAAAAAATTATGATAAAATAGAGATGAAGGATAAGAAAGTAACAAAAAAAATATTAGAAGATATAAAAAATTGTGTGATAGGGGTAAAAAATGAAAGATAATAATGAGTTTGAAATAATAGATACTGCTGGATTTGATGCTATTGCGAAAAGATTTAAAAAACTGTATCCGAAAGTGGAAGAGTTACATTTTCACGCTATGGTTTCTTCAAGACTAGGTGGAGATGATCCGTTAGATGGGATCAGTATTTTTAGAGGTGATGGATATTATCATTTTGTAACTTTTGGATTTAGTGAGCTATATGAGAAAGAGTCAGATGATATGGAGTACAGTGGTTATGGATTTGAATTGACTTTTAAATTAAAAATGAATAGTGAGCAATTAAAAAGAAGAAAAAAAGATCTAGATATAAAGGATAAAGAGTTAAAAAATATCTGTTCTATTCTTCAAGAATTAGCTAAATATGTTTTTGAAAGTGGAGAGATATTTCAACCTAATGAATATATTTGGACTGGACAAAAAGAGGGAATAGATGTGAGTAAGAGATCTAAAATAACAGGGTTTATAACAACGTTAGATCAAGCTAAAGAGATTGATACACCCAATGGAAAGGTACAGTTTGTAGAGCTTGTTGGAGCTACTGATAGGGAGTTGAAACTAATAGATAGTGGAAAGATGAAGGTAACTGAGTTATTGAAAAAGTTAAAAACTGATGTTACAGATTTTTCTAGAGATAGTATAGTTTAAGGTAAAAGGAGAAATTTTAATAGATGGATTTATTAAATAAAAGTTTTTCTCATATATATATTGAAAAGGAAGCAAAACAATATATAGAGAGTCAAAAAATATTAAAGAGATTTCCAAATTCAAAGGTGATTGAGATTGATAGCTACAAAGAGATATTTTCAAAAAATAATCAAAATTTCACCTTACAAAAAACAACTCCCAAGCTTATATTAGCAGTGAAAAAAGAAAATTATATATATGAGGGAGCTAAAGTTTGTGAAAGTTTTGGGAATGAGAATTTTTACTACTCATCTTCAGTTTTAAACTGTGTGTATGATTGTGAGTACTGCTATCTACAAGGGGTATACTCTTCAGGAAATATAGTTATTTTTGTAAATTTAGAGGATATGTTTCAAGAGATAGAGAGGATTTTAAAAGAGAGATCTATGTATATTTGCATATCATATGATACAGATTTAATGGCTTTGGAAGAGATAACAGGCTTTGTTAAAAGATGGTATGATTTTGTAAAAAAACATAGGAATTTGAAGATAGAATTGAGAACAAAAAGTTCTAGCATAAAGGTTTTTGGTGAGCTGGAGCCTAATCCTAACTTTATAATTGCTTGGACAATATCTCCTAAAGAGTTTGCAAAACAGTTTGAAAAAAGAGCGGTACCCTTTGAAAAGAGGGTAGAGTCTGCTAAAATATTGATTGAAGCAGGTTGGACGGTGAGAATTTGTTTTGATCCAATGATAAAGGTAGAAGATTTTTACAATATTTATGGTGAGATGATAGACGAAACTTTTAAAGAGATAGATGGAACTAAGATTTTAGATGTTAGTATTGGTACCTTTAGAATATCTAAAGAGTATATGAAGAGAATGAAAAAGAATAGAGTTAACTCTCTAATTTTAAACTATCCTTTCCATTGTCAAGAGGGTGTGTATACATATTCAGAAGCTGAAAATCAAGAGATGTTGGATTTTGTAAAAGAGAAAATACTGAATTATGTAGATTTAGAAAAAATATTTATATAGAAAAAGGAGAAGAGATGAAAAATGTTTTGATAACAGGGGCTACTTCTGGAATAGGATTAGCTATCTCAAAAAAATTTCTAGATATGGGATATTCAGTGTATGGTGTTGGAAGAGATTTTTCTAAAATGAGTATTGAGAGTGAGAGATTTTTTCCAATAGTTTGTGATCTTGTGAAATATCAAAATATAGAGGAGTTAGTGAGAAAATTAAAAAAAGAGGCGGAGATAGATATACTTGTAAATTGTGCAGGAGTAGGATATTTTGGACCACACGAAGAGATTAGTCCCACAAAACTTCACAAGATGATAGCTTTAAATCTAGAAGCTCCCTTAGTTTTAACACAATTACTATTGAGAGATTTGAAGAAAAGAAAGGGAACAGTAATAAATATCTCATCTATCACAGCTACAAAGTCAAGTACTTATGGCTGTGCTTACTCAGCAACAAAGGCTGGATTGTTACACTTTTCAAAGGGATTATTTGATGAAGTGAGAAAGACTGGAGTAAAAGTAATCTCTATCCTTCCAGATATAACTAAGACAGCTTTTTATGATGAATTAAATTTTAGAGAGGGAGATGAGGAGGAGAGTTACATACTTCCAGAGTGTGTTGCAAATGCTGTAGAAAGCCTATTTTTACAGAGGGAAGGAACAGTTATAACTGAGATAATAATTCAACCTCAAAAGCATATAATAAAAAGAAAATAAATTTTTTAAAAAATACTTGACAATAATAGTAATATATAGTATATTAGTATTGTAATAAAAATGAAACGATTACAAAAAAGAAAAAAAGGAAATAGAAATTAAAATAAGGAAAATTTAAGGAGGAATTAAAATGGCAAAATGGAGATGTAAAGTATGTGGAGAAATTATAACTGATGAGACATTAACTCAATGTCCTGTATGTAAAGCTGGAAAAGACAAATGGGAAGAAGTTGTTGAGTCAGGAGAAAGAGTTTGGGCAACTGAGCACAAAGTAGGAGAAGGATTAGCTTGTGGAGATGAAGAGATAATCGCTGGATTAAGAGCTAACTTTGAAGGAGAGTGTACAGAAGTTGGAATGTACCTAGCAATGTCAAGAGTAGCAGATAGAGAAGGATATCCAGAAGTAGCAGAAGCTTACAAGAGAATCGCTTTTGAAGAGGCTGAGCACGCAGCTAAATTTGCTGAGTTATTAGGAGAGTGTGTAACTGCTTCTACTGAAGAGAACTTATCAAGAAGAGTTGAAGCTGAGTATGGAGCAACTTCAGGAAAATTTGATATCGCTAAGAGAGCTAAACAATTAGGATTCGACGCTATCCACGATACAGTTCACGAAATGGCTAAAGACGAAGCTAGACACGGAAGAGCTTTCGCAGGATTATTAGAGAGATATTTCGGGAAAAAATTCTAATTAAACTTTAAATAAAAAAAGAGTCGTTACAGATGTAACGGCTCTTTTTACATATTGTTATCAATATTTGAATCAACATACTCTAAATATAGATTTGAATCTATCATTTTTCCATACTCATCAATAGTATCAACACCATTTAAATAGAGATTGGTAGATAAATTTGGAATAAATTTTAAAGAGTTTCCCTGTATAGTTAGATCATCAATTTTTTTATTAATAGGAACTTTTGAGATAGGGGAACCAATATCTTTTAATAATCTAGAATATATATCTTGAATTTGTGATTTACCTACATTTTCTTTATCAAAAACTACTCTTATTTTATAGAGAGAGTTATTTTTTAGAAAAAATTGGTATTTTGCTACAAAATCTTTAGGAGCATTGACAGAGAATATCTCAACATTCTCCTCTAAAGCTGGTTCTTTTTCAAGAGAATTAAAAATAATATTTAGATCGGATTTAGAATCTCCCCAATTTATTCCCTCAAAATCAACGATTGCAAAGGAAAGAGTACAAAGAGTAAAAAATAGTATAAAAATTTTTTTCATAAGCTACCTCCTAGTGTAATTCTATCAAATTTAATATATTAGATAAAGAAAAATTTAAAAAAGTTTAAAAATATGCTATATTATCTTATATAAGCAAGATTGGAGGGTAAAATATGAAAAGAGAAAAATATATAGATTGGGACGAATATTTTATGGGAGTAGCTCTACTTTCAGCTAAAAGAAGTAAGGATCCAAATACACAGGTTGGAGCTTGTATTGTAAATGATGAAAAAAGAATCATAGGAGTAGGCTATAATGGATTACCAATTGGTTGTAGTGATGATGAATACCCTTGGGAGAGAGAGGGAGAATTTTTAGATACTAAATATCCTTTCGTGTGTCATGCTGAATTAAATGCAATTTTGAATAGCACTAAGAGTTTAAAAGGTTGCACTATATATGTGGCTCTATTCCCTTGTCATGAGTGTAGTAAGGCTATTATACAAAGTGGAATAAAAGAGTTAGTTTATCTTTCGGATAAATATGCTGGAACAGAGTCCAATGTAGCTTCAAAAAAGATGTTAAATTCTGCTGGTGTAAAATATAGACAGTTAAACTCTCAATTAAAGAGATTGGAGTTGTCATTTGATATAAGTGACTATTAGAAAAATAAAAGGAAAAAACTACTAGAATGAGAAGTATTCACTCTCAAATTAAAAGTAATTTTTTCCTTTTTTAGTTTTATTTTCTCTTAAAAAAATCTTTAAAGGATTTTTTAGGAGATACATCTTTCATCTCTTTTTGTTGAGTTCTATACTGTGACCAATTTGGATCATTTTTCATATGTTTTTTTAGTTGACTCATATATTGATATGTTGCTTTAGCATCAGAGACCTTTTTTCTTATTCTGAATTTGAAGTCAGAAAGAGTTTCACCTATTCCAACAAAAATATATTTTATATTATAGAAAACTCTTTTAAAAAAGTTATATTTATAAATCTCTCCACAATTGGGACATTTATATTTAGCTATTTTGTCAGATATCTTCATTTTTTTGTGACAGGCAGGACAGATAATAATAAATTTTTTCATTTCAAACTCCTAAATATGATATAATTATTTAAATATTATATCATAAATATATTATGAGGAGAATAAAAAAGTGAAAAGTAATGGTATACAAAATATAGACCTATTAAAAAACATATCTAAAATTGAGAATTTGAAAGTTTTAGAAGGGATAAACTATCAGATTTTATCTTATAAAAAAAATGAGTATGTAGCATTTAGAGGTGATTTAATTAAGGGATTGTATGTGAATATTGAAGGGAACTTAGTTGCTGAAATGTCAAAGGAAGATGGGAATATAAAAAAAATTGAGGAGCTAAGGAATGGGACAATAATAGCTTCAGCTTTTATTTTTGGTAAAAATAATAAATTTCCAGTAGATTTGATAGCACAAACAGATGTGAAAATACTTTTTATAGAAAAAGAAGAACTAATTAAACTGTTACTATCTAATTCTGAAATACTGGTAAACTTATTGGATGATATAAGTAATAAGGCGCAGTTTCTCTCTAAAAATTTATGGGAGAGTGTAAGTAATAAAACTATATCTGAAAAATTATCAAAGTACATTTTAAAAAATGAGAGAGAAGGGGTAGTAATCTTAGATAAGACAATAAAAGAGCTTGCTGAATATTTTAATGTGAGCCGTCCATCATTATCAAGAAGTATGAAAATCCTTGTAGATCAAGGAGTTATAGAGAGAGTTGAAAAAGGTAGATATAGGGTAATAGATAGAGAAAAACTGAAAAGTTTTAAATAAATAAAAAAAAGTGTTGACGGATTATTAAATGTATGATATTATAATCTATGTCCGCGAGGAAGCGAGACAAAATAATGTTAAGGACATTAGCAACAGAATAGAGAAAGACAATAAATGCAAACACAACAATAAATTGGTGTAAATTATCAGTAAATTTTACTGAGTTAAATAGATTGAACGAAGAGTTTGATCCTGGCTCAGGATGAACGCT
>NZ_JAGIRL010000034.1 GCF_019012925.1 Fusobacterium sp. | reverse complement strand
TGATTTTTTGTGCTGCCAAAATTTAAATTAAGAAATTAAAAACCTAGGAAATCAATTAAATGATTTCTATTTTTTTGCAAAAAAAGAAAAAGGCGTTGCAACTGATATTTAAAAACCATCAGTTTGCAACAGCCCCTTTTAAATTATTAGAATACCACTTCATCTCTTGAAATTATAAACTCTACTCTTCTATTTCTAGATCTTCCAGCCTCTGTTTTATTTGAAGCTATTGGATTTTGTTTTCCATATCCCTCCACTGAGATATTATTAGCCATTGCTCCTCTTCCTATCAAATAACTTTTTATAGAGTTAGCCCTCTTCAATGAAAGATTGAAATTATACTGATCACTACCAATAAAGTCAGTATGTCCATCTATCTTTAATTTTATATCCTTATGTTCCACCAAAGCTTTTGCCAATCCATTTAAACTATTCTTTACACTTCCTTTTACTGAATAGCTATCAAAATCAAATAATATCTCCTCTGGCATAGAGAGTATAAGATTTCCATTCTCTTTTCTTATTATTACACCCTTCTCATCAAATACAATAATATCTTCAAGTGGTTTTTTCTCACTACTTACATCTTCTAAAACATATTCTGTTTCACCCTCTACTATTGTCATCTCTTTTAAATTTTCATTTGAAGATGTACAACCAGTTATTGCAAGGGATAAAATACTCAATGCTAACAAAAATTTTTTCATAGTCAGTCTCCTTTTAAAAAATTATAAACATTACATTTTCAGTAAGTCTTTGTTCGTTTTGCTTTTTATTAGGTGTTTTCATTACCCAATCAAATAAAAACTTAGCATGTTCCTCTGTTGTTCTTATACATTTTCTAGTTCCTGTAAATGTTCCCAATGTTTTCTCTTTTTGTTTCATAAAAAACTCTTTATTTATCTCTTCATCATAGTTGATAGGAGTTCCGTGTAGATATCCACCACCTGAAAATCTCATAGCATATCTTGCATAACCCTGCTTATCTCCTGCCTCTCCATTATATGGCATCACATATTTCACCATTGGAGCTGTAAAAAATCCCTTTGGAGTTTCAAATCCCAATTGACTTTCAATACCTGTTTTACTATATACATATGAGATAACTTCCCACTCTTTACTTCTATTCTTTTCAAAAACCATCATATTTTGGTTAGATACATCTATTGCTACTACTTTTGAAAAATCCTCTTGAATTACTGGATTTTTTGTCATTGTAGAGTTAGATATTATTAACTCTTCAGGTATATTAGCTACTTTTACTCTTGAAGTTGTTTTTCCTCTTTGAACTACCGATAAAATTGATCTATCTGGAATATATATCTCTTCATTGTTCACAACAGATCTCCCTATACTGCTCTGATCCAATGAAGTTCCATATTTATCTTTTGCTCTTTTAAAATTTTGGTTATTTGGATTTGGCACATATGAACTTGTACTTGCTAGTTCTCTTCCCATACCCTTTTGATCAACTACAAATTTTTCTAACTCATTTATCTTATCCAAAGCTTTCTGGAATCTAAAAACTCTCTTTCTTACAAGATTTGCTGAGATATACCCTGTTTTTCCTTTAGAGTCTTCTACAAAAAACCAGTAGTTTCCATAGTACAATACTTTTTTTAGAGCTTTTAATTTAGTATCATAACCATATTTTCCAATTACCTTTCCTTTAGTTGAAGGTAGATCTCTTAAATTAGCTACTCTTCCTCTTACAAATACATAGTCTAATACTTCAGGATGACCACCTTTGTACTTTTCATTGACCTTTATATTCTCTGGAATACTGTTGTCATAAGTAGCTACTGTGGACCACTCTTCCTGCCCCGAAAAAGCAAACAAAGCTGTTCCTAAAATAAATTGACAGATAAAAAACTTTAAATATTTCATACACTCACCCATTGTTTTATAATTTTTCACAGTATAATTGTAACATCTTAATGACTACTATTCAAGTAAAATAAAATAAAAAAGGATTTTTCTTATTTTATACGAATAATATTAAAAGAAAGGGGAGAAAATGATAGAAAAAATTAATTTAGCAACAAATAATATTGCCATCTTAGGTGCTTTAACTCAGAATGAAATTGAGTATTTACTTAAATTTCTTAATAGAAAGAATTATTCAAAGGGAGAGATTGTTTACTGTCAAAACTCATCTCCTGAAAATATCTATATAGTTGAAGTTGGTACTGTTCAAATGAGAATTAATACAGATTTTAAAAATAATTTCTCAAAAACATATAATATTGGAGATTGTTTTGGGCAGACTGCTCTTTTAGGAATTATCCCTAATATAGGGGAGTGTATAGCTTTAAGTGATGTTACTCTTTTAGAACTCTCTAAATTTTCATTTCATAAACTATCAAAGGAAAATAATCAAATTTTTGTTAAATTACTACTTAATTTAACAAGAGAGATCTGTAGATATAATCATTACATTATAAATAAATCATTGGAAAATAGATAGTATTAGTGTATAATAGATATAGGAATTAAAGTATTAGGAGGTCTATTGATGAAAAAATACGTATGTGAAGTTTGTGGATATGTTTATGATCCTGCTGTTGGAGATGT
>NZ_JAGIRL010000040.1 GCF_019012925.1 Fusobacterium sp. | reverse complement strand
TATTGTATTAGAAATTTGAAAAAATTTCGAGTACTTTATACCTTTTTTTATTTTAAAAATAAAAAAGCCAAAGAGATTAAAAAATCTCTTTAGCTAATTTTAAAACATATAGCTATTAAGTTTGCAACAGCCCCCTTAAATAAATAAATTATTTTATCTAGAAAGAATACAATTTATAGGAATAATTTCATACTCTCCATCAGATCTGAGTAGTTATCTCCTTTTTATTTACTATGAATTTTTTACATTTTTCCAATCATTTAAAAATCTCTCTATTCCTGCATCAGTTAATTGGTGTTTTATCATTCCTTGAATAACTTTAAAAGGCAAAGTACCTATATGAGCACCTACTTTTGCTAATTCTTCAACTTGATAAATATTTCTAATACTAGCACCTATAATTTCACTTTCAATACCGTGCTTATCAAAAGTTTCTCTTATTGATTTAACTAACTCTATTCCATCTACTCCTGTATCTTCTAATCTTCCTACAAATGGACTTACATAAGTAGCTCCTGCTCTTGCTGCCAATAAAGCTTGATTTAAAGTAAAAATCAATGTTAAATTTGTCTTTATTCCTAACTCTTTAAATCTTTTACAAGCTTTTAATCCCTCAAAAGTAGTTGGTAATTTTATAACAATATTTTTATGAATACTTGCTAGTTTTTTTCCCTCTTCTACCATTTTATCTGCTTCTAAAGACAAAACTTCTGCACTTATTGGACCTTCTACAATTTTAGTTATTTCAGAAATTATTTTTTCAAAATCTCCATTTTCTCTAGCTATCAATGATGGATTAGTGGTAACTCCAGCTATAATTCCATAACTTTCTGCTTCTCTTATCTCTTCTAAATTAGCTGTATCTATAAATATTTTCATAACTCTCTTCTCGCTCCTTTTACAATAATTCTTTTACCTTATTTACAATCTCTTCTGCTGTAAGTTTATACTCTTTTTGTAAATAATCTAAAGTTCCAACTTGACCAAATCTATCCTCTACTCCTACTCTTCTCATTGGGACCAAAGTATTTTCAACGATTACTTCAGCAACAGCACTTCCCAATCCACCAATAATATTGTGATTTTCTGCTGTTACAATTCCCTTTGTTAATTTCGAATATTTTTTTACTAACTCTTTATCTATTGGTTTTATTGTAAACATATCAATTACAGTTACATCTATTCCCTCTTTTTCAAGAATGTCTGCAGCTTTCAATGCTTCAACTACCATAATCCCACAAGCTATTATAGTTATATCTTTTCCTTCTCTTAATACTTTTCCTTTACCTATTTCAAATTTTTCATCATCATTATATACTTTATATGAACCTTTTCTTATTGCACTCAAATAATGAATTCCATAGATATCCTTTATTTGTCTTAAAATATTTTTCATCATAGTAGTATCTGATATAGATAATACTGTTGCTGTCGGAATAGTTCTCATTAAAGCGATATCTTCAAATGAAGTATGTGTTCCACCATTATGCTGAGTATATATTCCAGGATCAGATCCCAAAATTTTTATATTTGTTTTAGCATATGCCCCTGATAAAAAAATTTGATCAAAATCTCTTCTAGTAGCAAAAGGACTAAATGTGTGAACAAAAGGAATATCTCCAACTAAAGATAACCCACTTGCTACTCCTATCATATTTGCTTCCATAATCCCACAATTTATATAATTTTCTTTATTTGTTTTGGCTATTGAATTTGTTGAAATAGCTTCTGATAAATCTGCTTCTAAAACAAATACTCTTTTATCTTCATTTATCATTTCATCTAAAGTTGAACTATATGCTTTTCTCATCTCTTGATTTTCTAATTCATATTTTGCCATTTCAAATTCCTCCTACTCAATATCCAATTTTTCTATTTCACTCTTCAATATCTCTTTCATCTCTTCAGTAAACCTTATATGATGATTAGCTTTTAATTTTTCAAAATACTCTACTCCCTGCCCCTTTATTGTATCTAAAACTATACATTTAGGAGATTTTTCAGTTTCTACACTTATAGCTTTATCTATCTCTTCTATTGAAGCTCCATTAACTCTTCTTGTATCAAAGCCAAAACTTTCTAATTTTTTTGCTAAATCAAAAGCTTTACATATCTCTTCTGTAGTTCCATCTAATTGTTTTTTATTTTCATCTATTAAAAGAGTAAAGTTATTTAAATTGTTATGTGCAGCAAATTGAATAGCTTCCCAACATTGTCCTTCATTTAACTCTCCATCTCCAACAATACAATATACTTTTCTTTGACTTCCTTTTCTTTGTAATCCAATAGCTATTCCAACTGCTGCTGATATTCCTTGACCTAAAGATCCCGTTGTCATATCTATTCCAGGAGTTAAATTTCTATCAGGATGACTTGGAAGGAGTGTCCCATTATTATTTAAAGTATTTAATAACTCTAAATCAAAGAATCCTTTTAATGCCAATGTAGAGTATAGAGCTGGACCTGCATGTCCTTTTGATAATACCAAATAATCTCTATCATCTAGTTTAGGATTAGTTGGATCTACCTTCATTCTTGTATATAGTACAGCTAAAGTTTCCACTATTGACATAGCTCCTCCTAAGTGTCCAAATCCTCTATGTAATAGCATTTTTAAAGTTTCTTTTCTTATTCTTTTACTAAATTTTTCCATCTCTAAATATTTTTCCATACATGACACTCCTTACTATATTAAAATAATATCTCTCTAACTATGCTTCCTCTTTTTTATTTCTTGGAAAGAAAAACGCTAATAATATAAAGATTCCAAATACCACTACTATTGAATATTTATTGAAATTATTTGTTAATACTCCTAAAATTAATCCTACAACTCCGAAGTCAGCATCTGAGAATGTTGTATTTGAGAAACCTAATTCTCCTAATATTGGTAATAGAACTACTGGAACAAATGTTATTAATAATCCATGTACAAAAGCTCCAATTGTTGCTCCTCTTCTTCCTCCAGTTGCGTTTCCAAATACTCCTGCTGTTGCTCCACAGAAGAAGTGTGGTATTACTCCAGGAATAATTAATACCCAGTTTAAAGCTCCTAATATAAATAATCCAACTATTCCACCAAAGAAACTTGATAAAAATCCAATCAGAACTGCATTTGGTGCATATGGAAAAACTACTGGACAGTCTATTGCTGGTTTTGCATTAGGTACCAATGTTTGTGATATTCCTGTAAATGCTGGAACTATTTCTGCTAAAACTAATCTTACTCCTTGTGTGATTATAAATACTCCAGCTGCAAATGTTATAGCTTGAATTATTGAGTAAACAATAAAGTTTTGTCCACCACTTAGATTTTTTTCAATATACTCTGGTCCTGCTGCAAATGCTGTAATTAAATATAAAACTGTCATAGTTAATGAGATAGAAATAGAACTATCTCTTAAGAATGTTAAATTTTTAGGTAGATTCATCTCCTCAGTTGATTTTGATCCTTTTCCTACTAAACTTCCTATCCAAGCTGATAGAACATATCCTGTTGTAGCAAAATGTCCAAATCCGATATCATCAGTTCCTGTTATCTTTCTCATAGTAGGTTGTGCTATGGCTGGGAAAAATGCCATTATAAATCCTAACACTAATGATCCTACTGCTATCAAAGCAACTCCTTCAAATCCAGCAACTGCTAAAATTACTGCTATCATACATGCCATATAAAATGTATGGTGTCCAGTTAAAAATATGTATTTTAATTTTGTAAATCTTGCTATCAATATATTTGCTACCATACCAAATGTCATTATTAAAGCTGTAGTTGTTCCATATTTTGCTAAAGCAACTCCTACAATTGCCTCATTATTAGGAACTATTCCTTGTACTTTAAATCCTACTTCAAACATATTACCAAATGGAACTAGTCCTCCTACCAATATACTAGCTCCCCCACCTAATACTATAAATCCTAATATTGTTTTTATTGTACCTTTTACTGTTTCAGAAAAATCTTTTTTTTGGCACAATAATCCTATTAAAGATATTAATCCTACCAATATAGCTGGAACTTTTAATATATCTAATATAAAGTCTAACATTCTTTCTCCTCCCAATCTCTATTTTTTATAATACCCCTTTTTCTTGAAGTGCTTTTGTTAAAACTTCTTTTATCTCTCCTAAATTTATAATATTTGTTAAAACTAATTTATTTGAAATTTTTGTACTTCCTGCTATGTCCCTTGACATTATAAAGAAATCTGAATCACTCTCTATAACTGATGCCAAATCTGTATGAGTTACCTCTGCATTAACTCCTAACTCTTTTAATACCTTCTTTACATTCATCTCCAACATAAAACTACTTCCTAATCCTGTTCCGCATACTGCTGTTATTTTCATAATCAATTCCTCCTTCAAATTTTTTATTGCAACTTTTTTATAAACTTTTTACTAACTCATCCATTGTTTTAGCTTTAATCAGATTTGCTATCTTTTCGTCATCACCAAGCACCTCTGTAAGCTGTTCTATTATTTCAATGTGTGAATTACTATCTTTAGCAGCTAAACAAAATACTAAATATACATTTTCAGTCTCTTCTGAAAACTTTACACCACTATTTATTTTTAGTAAAGATAGAGAACTCTCTAACACATTTTCATCTGGTCTTGCATGTGGCATTGCTACCCCAGGTATCAATATTACATATGGTCCCATATTTTTTATATTCTGAATCATATTTTCTACATATCCAAATTTTATCTTATTACTTTTTATTAATGGAGTTGCACCTATCTCAATTGCTTTCTCCCAAGTTTCTACATTATCTATAACTTGGATCATTCCATTTAAAATATTTTTTATACCCAATATCCTTCCTCCTTAATGCCTTTTAGTTTCTTTATACTCATATGATATATTTTCTTTATACTTTTGACAATTGTCATATTTATGAAATCTTAATTTTACACTTTCTTTCTAAAAATTTAAAAACTTTAAAACTTGTTTAACATTTTTAGCTTTTAATAGATTTTCTATTAAATTATAATCTGTTATTAATTCTACTAAATCTGCTAATGCATTCAAATGTTCCTTATTATCTAAAGATGAAAATACCAAAATAACTTGAACTTTTCTGTCATTTGGAAAGATAACTGGTTTCTTTAAAACAACAAGTCCCATTCCGGTTTTTAAAACAGATTCATCTTTTTGTGCATGAGGTATTGCTATATTCTCTCCTATAACTACATATGATCCTAATTTTTTTATATTTTCAATCATTGCATCAATATAATTAACTTCTACAATTTTATTATCAACTAATATATTTCCTGCTAATATTACTGCCTCTTCCCAAGTTTCAGCTATTTGATTTAATAGTATGTTTTTTTCTTTTATAAAATCAGTTAACTTATACTCACTCTCCTCCATATCATTTACTAATCTTTGCTCAAAATATATGTTTAATCCTTTGATTAGTTCCTCTTTATTCTCTATAGTACAATTTTCCTCTATTATCTCTAGTAGCTCCGACAACATATAACGTTTTCTCTGACGTGAAAGAGAGTATTTATCAAGCTTATCTATATCCTCTTGGGTCAATATTGATTTTACTTTGACAATTGGTATAGATATATTATCCTCTATATCAACAGTACTTATTATCAAATCTACCTCTTCTTTTTGTAAAGTTTTTTCTAAAAGATGTCTTGGTATTGTTTTTACAATATTTATTGTATATATCTCCTTTAATTGCTGTACCAAAAGATTAGAAGTTCCATATCCATATCCACAAACAACTAATACTTTTTTCAAATTTTTTCTTTTATAACGATTTCTATCTATAGCTGCTTTAAAATAGATTGCTAAAAAAGCTACTTCATCATTTGAAAACTCTATTCCTAAATATTTTTCAATCTCTTTTAATGAGTTTTTAGTATTATAAAATATGGTTGGATAACTATTTAAAACTTCTACAAATATTGAATTTTCTAGTTTTATCTTATTTTGTAATCTATAGATAGTTGGCTTTATATGATTTAAAATTCCATCTAATAGTAGTTTATCTTTTGAAATATCAACATCTATTTTTTTATTAAATTTATCTATAAATTTTTTAACTAATATATCTATCTCAATCCAGTTACTATAGTATGATTTTTCAAAATTATAAGTATGACTTCCTAAAAAATAATCTGTTATCTGTAGTATCTCATTCTCTTCTAAATTAATATCATAGGCAGATTCTATAATTCCTTTAGCTTTCAATATAGTTTCATACTCAATCGTCTCTTTTAAAAACTGTTTATTTGCTATTTTCTCTAATATTTTCCCCTGTTTTATTCTTATAATAGCTATAATTAAATAGATAGCTATTATGTTATAAGCTTCATCTGAAATTATCTTATCTAAAAGTCTTTGTATATAATTAATAAAATTTTTTATTATATTAATATCTATATACTTTATATACTCTTCTACTATCAACTCTTTTTTAGTTTTTAAATCTACGTTAGAATAAAATATAAAATTTGAGTATTTTCTTAAAAATTTTAACTGTTGTTTTCTTATATCTGTCTCTTCTCCAGATAAAATCAATCCTTCTTGTTGTGAAATCTTCAGTTCAAGATTATTATTTAGTAACTCCTCTCTAATATCTCTTATATCATTTCTTATAGTTGTTCTACTAACATCTAAAATCTTACTTGCTTTTGTTAAATTTATTTTTTCATCAAAGACACAGATAAAAGATAGATACTCTCTTCTTTCATAAATATCTAAATTACTTTTATTCTCTTCAAACTCTTTATTTTCTAAAAAAATATCATATTTTTCAAAAAATATTTTTCCACCAAATTTTCTTTTTAGTGGCTCTAATCCCTCTCTCAAAAGATACTCATCTATTTTATCCAATTCATATCTTATACTTCTCTCAGAAAGTTGTAATGTTTGTGCAAGTTCTTTTATACTCCCCTTTCCTTCATTTTTACACAAATACTTTAATATGTTATTTCCTTTTGAATTTAACACTTGTTTCACCTCCACTATATACCTATAGTATATATTATTATCTTTTTTAAAAAAACTGCCATATTTTGTAAATTTAACTTTACAAAATATTTCAATTTTCCTCTTCTATATTTTATAAATATAATGTAAAATAACATTATAATTTATTATTGAGGTGATTTTTAGATGAAATTTGTTGTATCAGATTTAGATGGTACTCTTCTTTATTCTAGTAATGAGATCAGTGAATACACCGTCACAACTATTAAAAAACTAATTGATAGTGGAGTAAATTTTGCTATTGCTACTGGAAGAGGACAACAGGGAGTTCAAAGATTTTTAAAACAGCTTGGTATTGCTCCCTATCTTATCTGTAATAATGGTGCAAATATATATGATCCTAAAGGTAATTGTATATTTGAAGAGAGAATTCCAAAAGATGTAGTTATAAAGATTCTAAAAGAGATCAGAGCTAATAATCTTTTTTATAGTGCTTTTTTAAATGAGTATTTCTATTATAATAAAGAGGATATTATTGAAGATTTTATGAGTAGACCCCTTTTCAAAGAGGTTGTTTTAGAAAAAGAGGAGGATTGTCCTGAATTAAATAAGATAATTGTGAGTGATGATGATCCTGAAGTTATAAAAAAAATAGCCAATATATTAAAGGATAAATTTTCTGACCTAGCTGAGATCACTCTATCTCAACCTACTTGTGTAGATATCGCCCCTAAAAACTGTTCTAAGGGAAGTGGTATTAAGAATCTTGCTAATATCTTTAAACTTACTCCAGATAACTTTATGGCTTTTGGAGATGGAGAAAATGATCTTGATATGCTAAAAACTGTAGGTCACCCTGTAATTATGGAAAATGCTCAAGAGATTCTAAAAGAACAATTTTCTACAGTAACTCTCTCTAATAAAGAACATGGAGTTGCTAAATATATTGAAAACTATTTTGAGCTATAGGAGGAGTTATGAGAAAAAAACAGATCAATCGTGAAGTTATTGCAACTCTTATTCTCTATATTTTCTATTTCTGTTGGTGGTACTACTTTGCATATATTCGTTTCGATAGTGAAAATGTAGAAAATTTTAAATATATTTTTGGACTACCAGAATGGTTTTTCTACTCTTGTGTTTTAGGACTAGTAATTATAAATATTTTAGTCTTTCTCATTGTGAAATTTTTCTTTAAAGATGTAGAGTTAGAGGAGGATAAAAAATGTTAACTATGATACCTATTATCCTATATCTTTTACTGATGCTAGGTATTACTTATCAAGTAAATAAAATAAAACATAGAAAAGATGTAGATTTTACTGAAGAGTATTTCATTGGAAGTAGAAATATGGGGGGATTTGTATTAGCTATGACGATCATTGCCTCATATGTTGGAGCCAGCTCCTTTATTGGTGGACCTGGTATAGCCTATAAATTAGGGCTTGGTTGGGTTTTACTAGCTTGTATTCAGGTTCCCACTGCTTTTTTTACCTTGGGTATAATTGGTAAAAAATTAGCTATCATCTCCAGAAGAATCAAAGGTGTCACAATTATCGACCTATTGAGAGCAAGATATAAAAGTGATATAGTTGTTATCCTTTCTTCAATCACAATGCTTATCTTCTTCATTGGAACCATTGTAGCACAATTTGTTGGTGGAGCAAGATTGTTTGAAACTGTTACTGGTTACTCATATTTTATAGGTTTACTACTTTTTTCTGGTGTTGTTATAGCCTACACCTCATTTGGGGGTTTTAGAGCAGTTGCTTTAACAGATGCTATACAAGGTGTAGTTATGCTTATAGCTACTGGTGTTCTTTTTTATGTAGTCACTAAAAATGGAAATGGTCTTGAAAATATTATGTTAAATATTGCTAAAACAAATCCTGAGATGTTAACACCTAGTTCCAATGGTAATATAGCAAAGCCTTTCATTCTATCTTTTTGGGTATTGGTTGGTATTGGACTACTCGGTTATCCCTCTACTGCTGTAAGATGTATGGGATTTAAGGATAGCAAATCTCTTCATAGAGCTATGATCATTGGTACATCAGTTGTGGGATTATTAATGTTGGGAATGCACCTTATTGGAGTTATGGGAATGGGTATTGAGCCCAATGTAGAAGTTGGAGATAAGATCATCCCTATTCTTGCTCTAAATAATTTACACCCTATCTTAGCTGGTGTATTTATTGGTGGACCCCTAGCAGCTATTATGTCAACAGTGGATTCTCTTTTAATTATGACATCAGCTACAATAGTAAAAGATCTTTATCTACACTACGTAAATAAAAATGCCACTGTAGAAAAAATAAAAAAACTCTCATTTTTAACCTCTTTAGGTTTTGGAATCATTGTTTTTTTACTTTCTCTAAATCCACCTAATCTATTAGTTTGGATAAATCTCTTTGCTTTTGCAGGACTTGAAGCTACTTTTTTCTGCCCAATTGTTTTTGGATTATTTTGGAAAAAAGCTAACTCAACAGGAGCTATTGCCTCTATGATTTTTGGCTTCATTACTTTTATATACCTCAATGTATGTAAAATTACCATTGCTGGAATGCACAATATTGTTCCAGTCCTCGCTGTAAGTAGTTTTGTTTTTATTATTGGTTCATACTATGGAGATAAGACTGATGATGAAACTTTGGATATCTTCTTTAATCTATAAAGGATATTAATATATAGAAAAAGTGTAGGTAATCACCTACACTTTTTTCATAGTATTATATCTTTAAAAGTAACAATTCAGCTAACTTATATAGAAAAAACACCCCAATTCCACAGTATGAAGCAAGAAGTAAAAAAGCTCCTAATCTGTTATCATATACATATTCATCTTCTAGCTCTCTATTCTCCCTAGCACTGTATTCCTTGTTAATTTTCTCTAATTTTTCTAATTCTACTCTCTCTTCTAATGTTAGCATTCTCTACTCCTCCATTTTTTTATTTTCTATCTTTAAAATGGAGAGTTTTTAATTTCGAAGCAACCGCTTTCTATCTCTGAGTAAAATCCCATATAACCCTTTGATTTTAAAAGTTCTAAATGATTGAATTTCACTTTTAAAAACTTTTGTTAATAGCACTATAACAACACTCAAAATTGGTATCATATCTCTATAATTATCATAGATTACGGTAGTATCACTTAAATTTGTTGGCTCCTTTACCACTAATTCCTCGTGTATCCCCTCAATATGATCTACTAATATCACTATATTGTTTGTACTATTTTTATCAAATAAAGGAGGCTTTTGATTGGAATGTTGTAAATTTACTATCAATATTGACAATGTAAAAATTAACAACATCAATATCTTTCTTATTCTCATCAATTACCTCCTCTTTTTTATTATTTTATCCCTTTTTCCTTTAGAAGTTTTAACATCTCTAGATTGTTTAATTTAGTTGCTATCGTTTTAGCAGAATCACCATAGGAGATATATCTAGGATTTACACCTAAGTCAATTAATCTCTCTACTGCTTTTAAATTACCATTAGCAACAGATCTCAAGTATATTTCACCAAATATATTCTCACCTTTATTATTTTTCAATTTAAGGTTATATCCCTTTACATTAAGTAATTCCAATACTGTATTCTCATCATAAGCATAGTATATAGGATAGTTTCCATCTTCATCCAAAGCTAAGAAATCTGCACCTAAACGCTCTAAATCTCTTACTAGCTCAATATCTCCAATAGAAGCAGACCAAAATGTTACATCCCAACCATTTTTATCCTTTGCTTTAAAATTTACACCATTTTCCAATAGATATTTGCTATAACTATCTGATTTTTCCTTTATAAAGTAGATTAATAATGGGGTACTATTTTTTAGTGAAATGGCATTGATATCAGCTCCATTTGTTACCAAACTTTTCAAAGCTTCAATACTTCTTACATAAAAAATAGCTGTTCTTCCATTATCATCTCTATCTTCTAAATTAATATCTCTAGTTAAAATTATATTTAAAGAATTCAAACTATCCTTCTCCAATATATTCATCAATAGAGTTTTATTATTCTCATCTCTGTAATCTATTGGAAATCCCTCTGCTAAATACTTATTTAAACTGTATGAATCATCTAAAAATACTGCTGTATACACCTCTTCAGGAGTTACTACTTTTTTTGATTTTTTTTGAAGAAAACTACAACTTGTAAATAATAGTGTTATACATAAAAGAATTAAAATTCTATTAAGATTACTCTTCATTTCTCTTTTCATATTTTCTTCTCTCTCCCTCTTTCAGATATTTTTTTCTTAATCTGATATTGTCAGGAGTTACTTCTACAAGCTCATCATCAGCTATGTAATCAAGTGCTTGCTCTAAAGTAAATCTTCTTGGTGGAGCTAATTTAACAGCATCATCACTTCCAGCAGCTCTCATATTTGTTAATTTTTTAGTTTTACAAACATTTACTACTAGATCATTTTCTCTACTGTGCTCTCCAACTATCATTCCTTCATAAACTGGAATTCCAGGATCTAAGAATAATATTCCTCTATCTTGTATGTTATTTAGAGCATATGCCACTGTTACACCTGGTTCAGTTGCAATAAGTACTCCTCTACTTCTTGTAGGTATATCTCCTTTATGAGGTTCATAATCATAGAAAGAGTGGTTTAAGATTCCTGTTCCCTTAGTATCTGTTAAGAACTCATTTCTAAATCCAATAAGTCCTCTTGCTGGTACTTTAAACTCTAAACGAGTATATCCATCAGTACCAGGGATCATAGATACCATCTCTCCCTTTCTTATACCCATCTTCTCAATAACTACTCCTGTGAAACTATCATCAACATCTATAAGTGCCATCTCAATTGGTTCAAGTCTCTTTCCATCTTTCTCTTTCATAAGAACTCTTGGTTTTGATACCTGTATCTCAAATCCTTCTCTTCTCATATTCTCTAATAGTATAGAAAGTTGAAGTTCTCCTCTTCCTTTTACAACAAAGGCATCTGGAGTTTCAGTAGTCTCTACTCTCATACTTACGTTTGTTTGTAACTCTTTTTGTAGTCTTTCCCAAATATGTCTAGATGTTACAAATTTCCCTTCTTTTCCTGCAAATGGAGAGTCATTTACCATAAATGTCATTGCTAGTGTTGGTTCGTCAATATCTATTAATGGTAAAGCTATTGGTTCATTAACATCAGCTAATGTTTCTCCAATATCTATATTATCTATTCCTGCAATACAAACTATATCTCCAGCATGTGCCTCTTGCACTTCAACTCTTTTTAATCCTTCATAACCATAAAGTACAGAGATTTTTCCTTTTACCATTTTTTCATCTCTTTTTATTAACATAACCTCTTGGTTTCTTCTTACAATACCATTATGAATTCTTCCTACAGCTAGTTTACCAACATAGTTGTCATAAGCTATATTTGTGATTAGGAATTGCATAGGTTTGTTATCGTCACCCTCTGGATCCTCTACATGCTCAAGAATTGTTTCAAATAATGGAGTCATATCTTGGCTCTCATCTTCTAAATTTCTCTTTGCAAATCCACCTTTTCCTGAAGCGTATACCACTGGGAATTCTAATTGTAAATCATTAGCATTAAGCTCTATAAATAGCTCATATACCATATATAATACATCTTCTGGTCTTGCATTTGGTTTATCTACTTTGTTTACTACTACTATTGGTCTATGTCCTTGCTCTAAAGCTTTCTTCAATACATACTTTGTCTGAGGCATTGGACCTTCAAAAGCATCTACTAATAGTACTACTGAATCAACCATTTTCATAATTCTTTGTACTTCTCCTCCAAAGTCAGCGTGTCCTGGAGTATCTACAATGTTGATCTTATAATCTTTATATCTTACAGATGCATTTTTAGAAAAAATTGTAATTCCTCTTTCTCTTTCAATATCATTTGAGTCCATTACTCTCTCTTCTACTTTTTCTAATTCGTGAGAACCGAAGGCTCCACCTTGTCTTAAAAGACAATCCACAAGTGTTGTTTTACCGTGGTCAACATGGGCAATAATTGCTATGTTTTTTATTTTCATTATTCTTCCTTCCTTCAGGGCTAAAAATATTTATACCCTTTTAATAAATTATTATTTACATTTGCTAAACCTAAGAATTTGTTTTCTAGATAAACTCTATACCTTCCATCTGCTGTATTACATCTTATGGTATTTCCATTTTGGAATAATACAAAGTTTTTTCCATCTTCAATCTCTATCTTCGGATATTGAAAAAACTCCTCTACACTACTTAAGAAGTCATCTTTTCCTTCTAAATGTAGTTTTTCTATATCCTCTAAAGTGTATGAGCTCTCTATATCTGACTCTCCTACTCTCTCTCTTACCAGTGAAGTCATAGTGGCAAAAGTTCCCAACTCTCTTCCTATGTCATCTATCAAAGAACGAATATATGTTCCTTTAGATACTTCACATCTAATCTTTCCTTTTCTTCCATCAAACTCTATAATCTCTATAAAATTTATACTTATCTCTCTAGCTTTTCTTTCTACTTCTATCCCTTTTCTAGCTAGATCATATAATTTTTGTCCTTCAATTTTAATAGCAGAGTACATTGGTGGAATCTGTTTTATATCTCCTATAAACTTCTTTAAAACACTTTCTAACTCAGTTCGAGTTGTCTCTTTTTTCTCAGACTCTTCTACTATTTTTCCCTCAATATCATAGGTATCTGTTCTATACCCCAATTCAAATCCTGCAGTATAAACTTTTGAATACCCCTCTATATCTTGAACAAGTCTAGTAGCTCTTCCCAGACAAACAACTAAAACTCCCTCAGCCAAAGGATCTAAAGTTCCTGTGTGTCCTATTCTTCTCTCTTTTAGGACCTTTCTAAGAACTCTAATAACATCAAAGGAAGTTATTCCACTAGGTTTATTAATATTAATTATTCCTTCCAAAACTTCAACTCCTATATTAGAACTATTTTATATTGTATCACATAATCCTAATTTTTAAAACAATTTTTTATTTTTCTATAATCCCATATCTATTACTTGGACTCCATAATAGATACTGTTTTATTCCTAAGTCATCTAAGGCTTTTATCTGAGCCTCTATCTCTTTTTTACCATAAGGAATATACCCCTTTACCCATTTAGCAGTAAAAGCTTGTAACCAAGGTCTAATATCTGCTGGATATTTTAAATTATAGTTTCTATTTATTCCATCCAAAGTAGTATAGTAGATAGTCTTATATGGCTCTGCATCAGGTACTGCCAATCCATATACTCCTCTTCCATAGTGACTTGGATATGCCATTGGGGATATTGCATCAACCTCATTACTTATTACTTCCCAATGTTGACCCAATCCCATATCATCACTTGAACTTGAAACTTGTCCATATATATCTGCTGATATATAAACCTCTAATGGCTCCAACTCTTTTCTAGCATATTTTAGATATTTTTGAATTGTTTCAGGTTTAGATTCACCATTTGTATTTCTATAATCTAGTTCTTTATCTAACTTTCCACCATTTGATGCTGGGAATCTCACATAGTCAAACTGTATCTCATTAAATCCAGCTTTTGCAGCCTCTTTTGCCACTGCAATATTATATTCCCATAGATATCTATCATGTGGAGATACCCAAATTACACCATCACTATTAGTAAATGGTTTTCCTGTAGCTCTTTTTATTATAGCTTTCTCTGGGTGTTTAGAAGCATATGTAGGATCTTTAAATGATACTATTCTAGCTATTGTATAGATATTGTTATCTTTTAATTTTTTCATAAAAGAGTGTATATCTGATATAGGGTATCTGTTATCATTTTTTCCTAAATATTTTAACTCAGCATCTGTTTTGAAAAGCATCTTTCCAAAATCCTCTTTCACATCTATTACAAAAGCATTTATCTTTGTTCTTTTAGAAAGCTCTATCAACTCATCAATTCTTTTTGCTGAAGCAGCCGTATTAACTGTTAGATATATACCTCTTACATCAATTTTTGGATTATTTACATATTCTCTCTTAGGAACAGCACTCAAATTAGCATTCTTTAGATTAGCAGGAATAACTTTTCTAACATCTTCAGTCAAACTTCCTGTTCTGATCCAGCCCTCTCTCATCTCATTATTTTTTCCATACACTATTCTTTTCCAGTAACTTTTTTCAACATTCTTCTTCGTTGTAAAAGTCCCATCTTCTTTTTTAACCTTTGTCTCCTTAGTTATTTCAACAACCTTATCCTCTAGTACCTCAACTCTCATAGCTTTTTTCAAACTATCTTTTTGTACCTTCCCATTTGGCTCTGAATATATTGGTGTCTTATAGTTTATAGTATAGGCTATCTTCTTCTCTGGAGCCTTCTCTTTTTCACTTATCTTTATCTCTTTCAACGGTAATACTTGATTGACCTCTTCATTCTTTTCCTCTTTACTCTGTTCTTGGGAAACTACATTAACAACTTCCACACTACTTTTTCCAATATCCTTAGTCAAACTAGCTGTGGCAGTAATGGTAACTACATAAAAAGCTATCATACCTAATATTCCACTCATAAATCTTTTCTCTCTTCTCATCTTTATCTCCCTTACTTATATCATATTAGATATTTTATACTATTTTTTAAAAAATAGCTAGTTTGATTTTTAATAGACAATATATTTTTTATATACAAATAATAAAAGGTGCTGATAAAAATTAGCACCTTTTATATATGAATATCTATACTTTTTTTATTTAGCTTTTCTTTTTCCTTTTGCTGCTTTTTTCTCAACTACTGGATTCATTTTTTCTAATAAGTTCTTACCAGGTTTAAATTTTGCAACTTTTCTTGCAGCAACCTTCATAGGTTTTTTAGTCTGTGGATTTATACAAGTTCTTTCTGCTCTCTCTGATGCTTCAAACTTTCCAAATCCTATAAAAGAAATGCTCTCTCCTTTAACTAATACTTCTTCAAGTGTTTCCAAAAATACCTTTGTTAATTTCTCTGCTTCTAACTTTGTTTTTAACTCTGCTTTAGTTCCAAATAATTCTACAAACTCTTTCTTTGTCATTTGAAATCACTCCCAATTATTTATTTAGTTGCCCTTACTATTAAAATAGCACGTTTTTCCAATAAAAACAATAGTTTTTCTTAATTTTTTTTAACTTTTTCTTTTATAAAAACCTGTACCCAATAGTTCTTTCCATTTTTGTCTTTAGCTCTTCCAATTCCTATTTGAGTATACTCTGGATTTAAAATGTTTTTTCTGTGACCCTTAGATTTTAGCCATCTCTCTACTACAAACTCTGGAGTACTATGCCAACGAGCAATATTCTCACCGGCAGCACTGTATTTTATCCCTTTTTTCTTCATCAAATTAAACGTTGTTCCAAACTTTGGGCTATTATGTGATAACTCCTGATTTTTTGCCATATCCTTGGCTTTTTCCATAGCTATTTTATTTAATTTGCTATCCATTTTCAAAGGCTTTAGATGTTTTTCTACCCTAGCCTTATTTGTCTTTTTTAAAATTATATCTTGGTAATCTTCACCTTTAATTGGTACTATATACACAAGTAATACCAAAATAATAGAAATTAATCTTTTCACTATTTTTACCTCCTTAATCTATATATATTTTAACATTTTTTTTATTTTTTTCTACTCTTTCTTTGTTTGACTTTTAATTTTCCTCATTATATAATTTAGCTACAGAATACGATTTATTTAAGGAGAGTTTATGTTTAGTGTTGATTTTGGTTTTCCTGTATTAGGGGCAAATGTTCTTGACACAGGTATTAACTTTGGGATTTATTGTAAAAATAAGAAAAATATAGTATTGAATATCTTTGATTCAGCTGATGATACTACACCAGCTATTGTTTTAAAATTAGATGAAAAATTAAATAAAACAGGGGATATTTGGCATATTTTTTTAAGAGAAGGAAAAGAGGGTGTTATTTACTCTTGGGATATAGATGATGCTTTGGACCTACTAGATCCATATGCCCTATCTTATACTAAAAATAAAAAGAGAGCTATTGCTGTAAAGAAGGATCTTTTTAAGGTTAGACATCTCAATACCCCTCTAAATGATACTATAATCTATGAAGTTCATATCAAATTATTTACACAAAACAATAACTCTTTGGTTGAATTTCCTGGCCAATATAAGGGATTTGTAGAGAAAATTCCATATCTGAAAGAATTGGGTATCACTGCTGTCGAGTTTTTACCTGTATTTGAATGGGATGAATACACAGGAAGATATAATGCTAATAACGAACTTTTAGAAAATGTTTGGGGATACAATCCTATTGGTTTCTTTGCTCCTACTAAAAAATTTGCTTCAGAAGATTCTAACTCAAATTTTAATGAGGTTATTGAGATTAAAGAGCTTGTTAATGAACTTCATAAAAATGGAATTGAAGTTATTCTAGATGTAGTCTATAACCATACTGCTGAAAGTGGTAACGATGGCTGGGTCTATAACTTCAAAGCTATGAATAACTCTGGATTTTATATGTTAGAAAAGGATGGAATTGAGTATAAAAACTACTCTGGTTGTGGAAATACATTTAACTGTAATAATATAATGAGTAAGGATATTATTCTTAACTCCCTAAAATATTGGTATCTTGATATTGGAGTTGATGGATTTAGATTTGACTTAGCTCCTATTCTTGGAAGAGATGAAAATGGACAATGGGGAGGACACTCTGTATTAAATGAAATAATACAAGATCCTATCCTTTCTCACTGTAAATTGATCTCTGAAAGTTGGGATTTAGGTGGTTACTATGTTGGGGATATGCCAACTGATTGGAGCGAATGGAATGGGAAATATAGAGATGTTATTCGTAGATTTATAAAAGGAGATTTTGGACAAATTCCTGAACTTTTAAAAAGAATCTTTGGTAGCCCTGATATTTTCAAAAGAGATAATCGTTCCCCATATAGTAGTATCAACTTTATAAGCTGTCACGATGGATTTACCCTGTATGATTTAGTTAGTTATAATACTAAACATAATTTTGATAATGGTGAAAATAACCAAGATGGAGAAAATTTTAATAATTCATATAACTGGGGAGAAGAGGGAGAAACAGATAATTTAGATATTATAGCCCTTCGGAAAAAATTGATAAAAAACTTTTTTCTAATTCTAATGATCTCTCAAGGAGTTCCTATGTTTTTGATGGGTGATGAGTGTGGAAGAACACAAAAAGGAAATAATAACGCCTATTGTCAAGATAACACTCTAACTTGGTTTGATTGGGATAGAAAAAAAGAGTTTGAAGATCTTTATGAATTTGTAAAACAGATGATAAAAATTAGAAAAACATACTCTATTTTTAGAAAAAATTCATACTGGGAGTGTGAAGAGGATGGTAGAAATGATATTACTCTTCATGGTGTCAAATTAAATTCTCCAGATTTCTCATATCACTCTTTAAGCACTGCCTTTGAATTGATGGATTATGAGGCTAATACTAGATTTTACATCGCTCTTAATTCATACTATGACGATTTAGAGTTTGAACTTCCACCCCTTGAAGAGGATAAAAAATGGTATAAATTAATAAATACTTCTGAAAATAATAGCTTTAATTTTTCTGAAACTCCAATTGATAAGCTATCTTACTCTGTAAAAGCAAGAAGTTCTATTATTTTAATCTCTAAATAGTTAAAAAAGAAGTTGAATCAATTAGTCTACTAATTAATCAACTTCTTTTTGTATTTTTCTAGTTATTCTATATTTTATTTAAAATTTAAAAAGTAATCTTTATTACACTTTAAACTATTAATATTTTTTTTCTACCTTTATGCTGTATAATCTCAATATCTGTTTCGTATATAACCTCAATATTTTCTTTAGTTAATACCTCGCTATTATTACCATATGCAAATATTTTTTTATCCTTTAAAAATAAAAATTTATTACAATATTTATTAGCTAGTCCTAAATCATGAATACTCATAATTATTATTAAATCTTTTTCACTAGCTATTAATTTTAAAAATTCTAAAACTTTTTTTTGTGATTTTATATCTAAATTACTTGTAGGTTCATCTAAGACAATAACTTTTGTATCTTGGATTATAGCTTTGGCTATCATTACTTTTTGTCTTTCTCCTCCAGATAATTTAAATATATCTTTAAGTGCTAATCTTTCTAATTCCAATACTTTTATTAGTTCATTTGCCTTCTTTAATATTTCTATCTTATCTTCCCTTTCATTTCCTACTTTTCCCATACAAATATAATCTATAACTGTTATAGAAAAATTTATATTTGTAGACTGTGGTACATATGCCAAATATTTTGCTCTTTCTACTAATGAACATTTTTTTAAATTGACTTCATCTAAATAACAATTTCCATCACTATTAATTAAAGATAAAATTCCCTTTAAAAGAGTAGTTTTTCCAACACCATTTGGTCCTAAAATAGCTACAACATCTCCTTTTTTTATATCTAAACTAATATCTTGTAAAATAACTTTTTCTCTATACTTCAAAGTTAATCTATCTAATTTTAAACCCAAAACACTACTCCTTCTTACTTAAAATTTGTTTTAAAAATATTGGTACTCCTAAGAAAGATATTACAATTCCAACTGGTAATATTACAGGACTAAAAATTATTCTACCTATTGTATCTGATATTAAAACAAGTAGTCCTCCTATCAGTAACGAAGCTAAAAGCAAATACCTATAATCATTTCCTACACTCAATCGTGCAATATGTGGAGCTACTAATCCAACAAATCCAATAACACCTGTAAAACTTATAATCGTAGCTGTAATCAAAGAGGAACAAATACTAACTAATATTCTTATTTTTTTTACATCTATCCCCATAGTAACTATAACATCATCATCATTTACTGATATAATACTCAATTCTCGATTATAATAATATAAAATTAATAGACAAGGTAATATCACTAATGCTACAACTTTTACTTCTTTCCAACTAGCTCCATTTACACTTCCAAAAGTCCAATGGACAATTTTTGCTAAAGTTACATCATCTGATAAAAATTGTACACTTGTCGATAAAGCTTGAAAAAAATAGTTTAATGCAATCCCTGAAAGTATTAATGATTGAGAACTTAATTGCATTTTATTAGATATTATAAATACTAATAATGTACATAATAATGCAAATATAAAAGCATTTGTAACTACTCCTAATTGAGTTGTTCCAAATAAGCTCCATCCATAAACTATAGCAATAGAAGCTCCAAAACTAGCTGAACTTGATATTCCTATTGTAAAAGGACTTACTAGTGAATTCCTAGTTATTCCTTGCATAATCGTTCCAGCACCTGCTAATCCAATTCCTACCAGTACTGCTAATATTATTCTAGGCAATCTCAAATTCAATATTATTTTTTCCATTGCAGTTAATTCAAAACTTTTAAATAATATTTTTTTTAAAATTATCATAACCTGAAAGATATTAGAATTAGTCACTCCTAGTCCAGCACAAAATAATATCACTATGAAAAGAAATATAGTCATAAATAATATTTTTTTCATTTTTTTTTGTTGTATTTTTTTATATTCTTCAAAAATATTTCTACTATTCATTTAATAATTCCTTAATATCATAAAAATGTCCATCTGTAATTTCTATCCCTTGATATTTTTTTAGCCATGTTGAATAAACTTCATAAGGATTTAAATCAGGTAACAATTCTGGGTACAACCATTTTGCTACAAACATTGTACCTACTAATTTAGAAGCTCCACCATGACCAAATTGGCTCATAAAATACACACTATCATTTTTTATTGCTTTTATCTCTTGCCAACTTGGACGATTTTTTATTTCATTATATTTAGCTAAAAATTCTGCTCTAGTTGGTGCATTATATACACCTGTTCCACTCATTGCGACTTTTGGAGTAACTAATTTTATAATTACATCTGGATTTTTACTTACTATAACTTCTGGATCTACCTCAGATTTTTTTATATTTTTAAAATCTTTCTCAAATATATTCTTCGCTCCTGCATAAACTGTCATATTATAAAAATAATCGCCTGGTACTGTTGTTGATAATGTACTTACAGTTTCTAAATATAGAGTTTTCTTTTTATTTTCAGGAACATTATTTTTTATATATTCTAATTTTGAATTAAAGTAATTATAAAACTCCTCTGCTTTTTCCTCTGTTCCAAATATCTTTCCTATATTTTTAACTTGTTTTCCAAAATCGGCTGTATCATATCCTGATATAACAAAAACTTTTATTCCAAATGGTAATAATTTTTCTTCTGCCTCTTGATAAGAACCATTTTGAGGCAAAATTACCACTTCAGGATTTAATTCTATTATTTTTTCATAATTTAAATTTTTAGCATCTTTACCTATGACATCTTCTATTGCAAAATTATTCCAGTATTTTCTATCCTGAGCTGTTCCCATATCTGTTGCTACTACCTTATCTATTGCTCCACAAGCACGAATTAATTCAGAATTATACCTATTTGCAACAACTGCTCTTTCAATAGTTTTAGTGAATTCCACTTTTCTTCCAGCATTATCAACCAAAACAAAACCTTGTTGAGCAACTGATATACAAAATGAAACAAACATTAAAAATAAAACTATACCTCTTTTTTTCATAATTCTCTCCTTTACTTTATATTTTTTAATAAAAAAACTTTCTAGTAAAATAGAGTTATCTTACTAGAAAGTCATAATCACATATTTTGATCTATTGACAATTGGTAAGTCTTCTGACTCAGCTTCATCCTACTCTCACGCCTTCCCAGTTTCCCAGTGACATATTGTGATTTCGTCCACCATACAGCAGTTTCCTGTGTGGGATTCTCACCCATCTTCCTCTATTAAGTAAATTTACACCTAATCTCTTAGAATCACTTAATATTTTAAATAATTTTATACTAATTGTCAATAAAATATTTGTTTTTTGTATATATTGTATCTTTTTTATATTATTTAAGTTTGAAACATATAAATTATTTATTCAGAATATTTTCATATATTCCTATATATTTCTTAGCTGAAGTGTCCCAACTATTATCTCTTGCCTTTGCATTTTCCATAATTTTTTTCCATTGATCTTTATCTTTATAGATTGATAATGCATAAGATAATACTTTTAACATTGTATCTCCATTAGGATCTCTAAATCCAAATCCATCTCCCATACCAGTGTACTCATTGTATGGAGTTACAGTATCTCTCAATCCACCTGTTTCTCTTACCAATGGAATAGTCTCATATCTCATAGCTATCATTTGAGAAAGTCCACAAGGTTCAAATAGAGACGGCATTAAGAATATATCTGCACCTTGGTAAACATCTATTGAAAGTGGTTGATTAAATCCTATATACGAGCAAACTCTTTTAGGATACTGGCTCTCCTTCCATCTAAAGAAATTTTCATAATGAGCCTCTCCACTTCCTAGCAATACAAATTGTATTCCTAAATCCATCATTTGATCAAATTTTTCAGCAATCATATCAATACCTTTTTGTCTATCTAACCTTGATATTATAGCCACTAATGGTACATTCGGATCTATATTTAGCCCCAACTCTTTTTGCAGTTTAGCCTTCATCTCTTCTTTTGATTCTGAATTTATTTTAAATACATTTCCATCTATTCCATTTACTATTCCTGATAACTTATAGTCAAATTTTCTGAATAATCCATCAATTCCCTCTCCATACTCTGGAGTTTTTATCTCTTCAGCATAAGTTTCACTAACTGTAGTTACATAGTCAGAATATACCACTCCACCCTTTAGAAAAGATATCATATCATAGTATTTCAATCCGTCCTCTTGATAATACTTATCTCTATCTATCTCTAAAGTCTCCTCTATCTCTTGATTTGGAAAAAATCCTTGGAATCTTAAGTTATGTATAGTAAATACTGTTCTTATATTATTAAGTCCTCTTTCCAATAGATATATAGGTGTAAGAGCAGTATGCCAATCATTACAATGGATAATATCTGGAGTAAATCCTGTAATATCAAATGTTTCAACTATAGCTTTTGTAAAAAATGCAAATCTCTCGCAATCATCCTTTTCACCATAGATTTTCTCTCTTGAAAAATACTGCATATTATCTACAAAATAATAAATCACTCCATCAAGTTCATAACTCTCTATCCCTACATAAGCATTATAGTGTGATGCCCATATCTTCTTATTCCCTAAATATGTCATATCATTTCTATATTTTTCTGGTATCTGACCATATTTTGGTAGGATAACCCTTGCATCTACACCCTTCTCTTTTAAGGCTTTTGGTAGTGAATATGCTACATCTCCTAATCCACCTGTCTTAATAAATGGCCAAGCTTCTCCAGTAGCAAAAAGTACTTTCATCTATTTCCTCCTCTTTATTTATTAGCTCCCTCTAAATAAGCTAATAAATTCTTATACTGTTTATCATCCCATTTTATACTTTTTTCTATTACTAATGGATAATTTCTAGAAGCACTTAATTTTTCATTAGAATTTATTACATTATTTTTATCAACGATTATATTTTTTAATACAGCTCCTGATTTTACAACACAATCTTGTAATAGTATACAGTTTTCTACCTCTGCTCCTGCCTCTACAACTGCTCCTCTTGCCAAGATAGAGTTTTTAACATTACCACCTAAAATACATCCATTGGCTATCAAACTGTTATTTACCTCTGCTCCCTCTTTGAATAGTGAAGGTGGAGTATCTTTTGTCTTAGTATATATACTTCTCTCTTTAATGAATATATCCTCTCTTACCTCTTTTTTCAAAAGATCCATATTGAAGTCAAAATACTCTTTTGTTGAGTTTACACAAGATAGATATCCTTTAAATTCATAACCATTTATGCTTACTCTTCCAATATTTCTAGTAACTAAATCTCTAACTGTATAGTAAACTCCCTCTTGAATACCGTCACATATCATCTTTATTAGAAGCTCCTTACTCATAATAAATGCTTCCATAGAGATATTCTCATCTTTTTTAAAGAAAAGATTTTGTCCTATTCCTAAAACTTCATTATTTTCACCAATTTTTACACTGTCACAATTATCAAATCTTTCGTTAGCATTGTTTACTTTTTTATACACTAGAGTGATATCTCTTCCACTCTCTTCATGATGTTTTATAACGTCTTTTACATCTAAGTTACATACCATATGTGAACTCAATACCACTACATTTTCTTGCTTACTACGGAAGAAATACTCCATATTTTTCTTTACTCTCTTTATATTTGTTGTATATGATGAGTCAGCCATCTGTTTAAACATAAAGATTCCATCTTTTTTTCTGTCTAAATCCCACTCTGCTCCTCTACCAATATGGTCAGTAAGAGAGTTTAAATCCTCGTTTCCAGCAAAAATTCCTACATTTCTTATTCCTGCATTAACCAAATTTGAAAGTGCAAAGTCTATTATTCTATATGTTCCTCCAGCCGGAACAGAAGCAAGTGGTCTCATTTTAGTAAGCGATCTTATATTATCTAAACTTTCATCTAAAAATATTATAGCCATATAGTTGTTAATCATTTGTTTCCTCCCCTTGTAATCACTATTTTACAGCATTACTTTTTATTATCTCTCCGGCACCAATTACTACAATCTCCTCATTATCTCCAACAACAGTGTTCTTTTCAATAACTACATCTTCAGCTAAAATTGCTTTATTTATTATTACATTCTCCTCAATAGTTGTATTTGGCATAATTACTGAGTTAAAGATTTTACTATTCTTTCCTATTTTTACACCTGGGAAAATTATTGAATTTTTTACTTCTCCCTCTATTTCACACCCTTTTTCTACAAGAGAGTTAATTACTCTTGCTTCATCACTAACATATAGTGGTGGATATACCCCTTGACGAGTATTTATCTTCCAACTCTTGTCAAATAGATTTAATTCATTATCCTCTTTAAGTAGATCCATATGAGCTTCCCAGAAACTATCTATTGTTCCAACATCTTTCCAATACCCTTCAAATGGATAAGCAAATAATTTCATCTTATCATTTAATAGATTAGGAATAATATTCTTACCAAAATCGTTACTTGAAGTTGAATCTTGCTCATCTTCAATTAGATATTTTTTCAATACACTCCATTTGAATATATATATTCCCATAGAAGCTAGTGTACTTTTTGGCTCTTTTGGTTTCTCTTCAAACTCATAGATTGAGTAGTCCTCATTTGTATTCATTATTCCAAAACTAGGTGCATCTTTTAAAGGTACATTAAAAACACCAATTGTTGCATCTGCATCTTTTTCTATATGGAATTTTAACATCTTATCATAATCCATCTTGTATATATGATCTCCAGATAGTATTAGAACATGCTCAGGTTCATACTTATCTATGAAAGAGATATTTTGATATATTGCATTGGCAGTCCCTTTATACCATCCTCCACCATCATTCTTTTTAGTATGAGGTTGTAATACTGTAACTCCTCCATTCATTCTATCCAAGTCCCAAGGAGATCCACTTCCAATATGCTCATTCAAAATATGAGGTTCATATTGAGTTAATACTCCTACTGTATCTATTCCAGAGTTTGAACAGTTACTTAAAGTAAAATCTATTATTCTATACTTTCCTCCAAATGAAACTGCTGGTTTTGCTATTTTTTCTGTAAGTTTTTTTAGACGACTTCCTTGTCCTCCAGCTAGTAGCATAGCTATTATATTCTTCTTCATACCTCTCCTCCTAATAACTTTACGTTTTTATTTTGGTATTTTTAACTTATACTGCTTACTTCTCTATTGATTTTTTCTCCTCAGCCTTCAAAAATATAACTGAATTAGATGCTATATCCAAAGGGATTGAGTATGGTCTTCCATTCCATTCACTCTTCTCCGCCTTATATCTCTTTCTCTTATTGAAATTTACTCCACCAAATCTCTCATCATCACTATTTAATATTACTCTATACATTTTCTCTTCAGGAACTCCTATTCTATATGAAACTTTATTCTCTCCTGAAAAATTAAATATACCTATGAGTTTTTCTTTTTTATCCTTAGTTTGTCTCAAAAAAACTATCACATTTCCATTATAGTTTTCATGCTCTATCCATTCAAAAGTCTCCCAACTATCTTCCCATAGTGCTTCCTCTTTCAAATATAGCTTATTTAGAGCTCTACAATAATCCTGTATCTTTTTATTAGCTTCATTTCCTAATAATTCCCATTCTAATTGATCATAGAATCTCCACTCTAAACCTTGAGCAAAGTCATTTCCCATAAAATTCAATTTTTTACCTGGATGAAATATTTGATAAGCATAAAGAGATCTAACATTTGAAAGTTGTGCTCCATAAAAACCGGGCATCTTATTCACAATAGACTTCTTTCCATGTACCACTTCATCATGTGAAAGTGGTAATACATAGTTTTCTGAAAAAGCATACATAAATGAAAATGTCAGTTTTCCATGATGATCTTTTCTATATAATGGATCTATTTCAAAATACTTTAAGGTATCATTCATCCACCCCATATTCCACTTATTATTAAATCCCAATCCACCATCAACTGCATGTTTTGTTACATTGGGCCAAGCTGTGGAATCCTCTGCCATAACTACACAATTTGGATAATCTTCATGAATGGCACTATTAAATTTTTTAAAAAAATCTACAGCTATGAGATTCTCCTTTCCTCCATATTGGTTGGTCAATCCCTCTATATTAGGTAGATATAGCATATTAGCTACAGCATCTATCCTTATTCCATCTATATGAAACTCTTTAAACCAATAATTCACATTTGAGATAAGGAAACTTTGTACCTCATATCTCGATAGATCAAAGTTACAAGTTCCCCACTCCTTATTCTCCCCAATTCTCTCATCTGCATACTCATAGGTAGCACTTCCATCAAATTTATATAGTCCTTGTTCATCTTTACAAAAATGTCCAGGAACCCAGTCTAATATCACTCCTATATTGTGTCTATGCATATAGTTTACAAAATACATAAAATCTTCAGGTACTCCATAACGACTTGTTACAGAGTAATATCCTGTACTTTGATATCCCCAAGAGGCATCTAATGGGTGCTCATTTATTGGCATTATCTCTATATGAGTATAGTTCATATCCTTTATGTAATCACATAACTCTTCAGCTAATTCTATATAGTTTAACCAATCTCCATTTTCCTTTCTCTTCCAAGATCCTAAATGAACTTCATATATATTCATAGGTTTATTTAATCCAGTTATTCTCTTATTCAACCATCTCTTATCTGTCCATTTAAATTCTGGTATATCATATAATACAGAGGCTGTATTTGGTCTTAATTCTGAATAAAAGGCATATGGATCAGCTTTGAATACAACATTTCCATCACATTGTTCCACTTTAAATTTATACAAATCCAATTTTTTTAATCCAGGTATTTTTAGTTCCCAAATTCCTTCTGGATTATTTTTTTTCATTTTGTGGGCTTCTCCACTCCAACCATTGAAATCCCCAACCACTGAAACATTTTTTGCATTTGGAGCCCACACTCTAAAAATAACTCCACCATCTTCAAAGTGTGCTCCCATATATTTATAAGCTTCTCTGTGTTCTCCTTTATGAAAAAGATATCTATCCAACTCTTTATCCAATTTTGACCACCTTTCATTCTATAGTTTTACTGGAGTTATATTCCAAATCTCCTCAGCATACTCTTTTATAGTTCTATCAGATGAAAATTTTCCAGCATTTGCTATATTTTTTAATTGTTTTCTTGCCCAGTCCATTCTGAAAGTATATTCTTTATTAATAAGTTGTTGTGTTCTTCTATATGCTTCATAATCCTCTAGTACGAAGTATTGATCTGCTTGATGCCAAGGTGCTGTCTCCATAAGAGATCTATGTATTGTTCCATATACTCCATTTCCCAAATCACTAAATGTTCCATCTACCAATGAATCAACTATTTTTTTCAATCCCTCTACACAATTATATGGTACATGTGGATCATATCCTTGAGCTCTCATCTCTTCTACTTCTTTTACTGTAAGTCCAAATATGTAGTTATTTTCTCTTCCTGCTTCCTCTACTATCTCTACGTTTGCTCCATCCATAGTTCCAAGAGTTAGAGCTCCATTCAACATAAACTTCATATTTCCAGTTCCTGAAGCCTCTTTTCCTGCTGTGGAAATCTGCTCTGATATATCTGCTGCTGGGAATAATTTTTCAGCTACAGATACTCTGTAGTTTTCTACAAATACAACTTTTAATTTTGAATTTACTTGTGGATCTTTGTTTATCATCTGTGCTACTTCATTTATCAATCTTATAATTCCTTTAGCTACAAAATATCCTGGTGCAGCCTTTGCTCCAAATATATATGTAACTGGTGTAAAGTTCATATTTGGATTCAATTTTAATTTATTGTATAATCCTATTATTTGGAATATATTTAATAGTTGTCTCTTATACTCATGAAGTCTCTTTATCTGTACATCAAATATTGAATTAGGATCTATCTCAATTCCTTGTGTTTCCTTTAAGAATTTTGCTAATTCAACTTTCTTTTCATGTTTTATATCCAATATTCTCTTCAATACACTCTCATCATCTAAATAAGCTTCCAGTTTTTTTAATTCACTCAAATCAGTTATCCAAGCATCACCTATCAACTCAGTTATCAATGAAGCAAGTTGTGAGTTTGATTGTAATAACCATCTTCTTTGTGTTATACCATTTGTTTTATTTAAAAATCTATCTGGATATAGTTCATACCAATCTTTTAACTCTTTATTTTTTAATATCTCTGTATGAAGTGCTGCAACTCCATTTACCTTATGACTTCCATAGATTGCAAGCCAAGCCATATGAATCATATTTCCATTTATAATTCTCATTCTATTCTGTCTATCATAATCATTTGGGAATTTTTGCTCTAGATACTCTCTCAATTGATTATCTATCCCTTGAGTTATCTGATATACTCTAGGAACTACCTGCTCGTATAGTCCTACCCACCATTTTTCCAAAGCTTCAGCTAATATTGTATGGTTTGTATAGGCAAAAGTTTTCTCTACTATACTCCAAGCCTTTTCCCAGCTTATTCCCTCTATATCTATAAATATTCTCATAAGTTCAGGAATAGCTATTACTGGGTGTGTATCATTCAATTGAATAGCTGTAAACTCTGAAAAACTATCAAAATTATTTCCATGAACTTTTTTATATCTTTTTACTATATCTTGAAGTGAAGCTGAAACAAAGAAATACTGTTGTTTCAATCTCAATTTTTTACCCTCATCTGTAGAATCGTTAGGATATAGTACTCTTGAGATATCTTCAGCTAAAGTTTTTTGTTGTGTTGCATGTAGATAATCCTGTTGATTAAATTTTCCTAGATCTAGATCTACTAAAGAGTGAGCTTCCCACAATCTCAATGTATTTACATTATCAGTTCCATAACCTATTATAGGCATATCATAAGGAACAGCTCTAACACTTCCATCACCAAATGTTACTATGACTTCATCATCAGGTCTCATAACTGACCATACATCTCCATATTTTAACCAAGTTTCTGGTTTCTCTATCTGATAACCATCTCTAAACTCCTGATTGAATATCCCGTTTCTATATCTTATTCCATAACCTTTCCCTGGTAAATTAAGAGTAGCTAAAGAATCTAAAAAGCATGCTGCTAGTCTTCCCAACCCACCATTACCTAATGCTGAATCCTCCTCTGCATCCTCTACTTTATTATAATTTATCCCCAATTCTGCAAATAACTCTTTTACCTCTTGTAACATTCCTAGGTTTATCAAGTTATTTCCCAATGCTCTTCCCATTAAAAACTCTGCTGATAGATAAAAAGCCTGTTTTTCTTGCTCATACAATCTCTCTGTATCATACCAATTATCAGCAATATTCTCCATTACAGCCTGTCCCAAAGCTCTGTAAATCTCAAAATCTTTAGCTTCATTCAACTTTTTTCCAAAGCTAACTTTTAAATTTCTTTCAATTTGTTTTCTTAATACCTCTTTTTCTACTCTCATTTGTTTACCTCTTATGTTTTATTTAGTATCTATTAAATATTTTTGTTACTTCCTTCAATCTCTCTTTTAAATCATTACTTAGATCTCTTTCTTGAACTCTCCACTTCCAGTTTTTTCCAACTGTTGCTGGAATATTCATTCTAGCAGACCTTCCCAATCCCAATAGATCTTGCATCTGTATTATTACCAATTTTGCCTTTGAACTCCACAATGTCTCTATTCCTCTCCATTCAATAGGATTCCAATAGTTTCTTCCTCTTTTTTCTAGCCACTCTTTCAAATACTCATCACATTTGAATTTTGTATACTCATTTAGCCCCTCATACCAACCAACAATAGTATCATTATCATGTGTTCCTGTATATGCTACACAGTTCTCTTCATATTTATGAGGTAAGTAGTCACTGTCATCACTATCAAAAGCAAATTCTAATATTTTCATTCCTGGATAGCCACTTTTTTTCAATAGTTTTTTTACACTTGGAGTTAATAGCCCTAAATCTTCAGCTATGATCTGAACTTTTCCAACTCTTTTTTCAATAGTTTTAAACAGATCCATTCCAGGTCCCTTTTTCCATCTACCTTTTATTGCAGTCTTCTCTCTATATCTTATACTCCAAAAAGAATCAAATCCTCTAAAATGATCTATTCTTACTATATCATATATCTCAAAACAGAATCTAACTCTATCTATCCACCATCTATATTTTTGCTTTTTTAACTCTTTCCAATCGTATAAAACATTCCCCCATAGTTGACCTGTTTTACTAAAATAATCTGGTGGACAACCTGCTACACACTTGGGAACTCTTGATTTTGTAAATTGAAATATCTTTGAATTACTCCAAGTATCTGAACTATCAGTTGCAACAAAAATTGGAATATCTCCTATAATTTTTACTCCTTTTTCATTGGCATATCTCTTCAATATACCCCATTGCTTATAAAAAGTATATTGCAAAAAACTATAATATTCAAGTCTTTTTTCATTTATTACACCAAATTTACTTTTCACTCTGTTTTTGTAAATTTTACTCCATTTTTGCCAAGGTTTACCATCAAACTTTTCTTTTAAAGTCATATATAAAGCATAGTCTTCCAACCAGAATTTATTTTTTTTCTTAAATTCACTATACTCCTTTTTCAACTTTTCATCACTGGCTAAATTTTCTATAAATTTAGGGAAAATTTTTTCTAATACTATATCTTTTTGAAATTTAACCTGCTCATAATCTAAATTATCATCATAATTTACCTTTCTTAAACCATCCAACTCACTATTATCTATATAACTTTTATTGACAAACTCCTCTAAATCTATAAATAAATAGTTCCCAGCAAATGCTGAATAAGATTGATATGGAGAATCTCCATAGCCTGTTGGTCCCAATGGTAAAATCTGCCACAGCTTTTGACCACTTTCATTTAAAAAATCTACAAATTCATAAGCTTTTTTTCCAAGATCCCCTATCCCATACTCACTTGGTAGTGATGAAATATGCATCAAGATCCCACTACTTCTCTCAAACATTGCTCCTCCTATTTTATTAGATTTCTTCTTTCATGAAGTGTATCTATTTTTATCTTATCATCAAATATCTCTTCATAAACTTTAGATAGTTTAGCCATATATATATCACTATGTATATGCTCAGATATTATCTTTATAAAGATCTCATTATCAGTACAAATACCACTAAATTTCTCTCCTATTCGAGTTACTATCAAGCTTCTCTTTAAGTCTGCTACCAACATTAATCTACTTGAATTTTTATAGCTCTCCTTTTCTTGCCCCTTATGATATACCTCTATATCTAAACCTAAATTATCTATTTCATTAAAACTAAAAAGTATTATCCGAACTCCTCTTTCTATAGCTCTTTCCAAATTTTCTCTTAAACTTTGTAAGTTGAAATCTGTATTGATATAGATCTCGCTCTCACTTTTCTCTATAATATCAACCAAGGCTCTATCTATATTCTCTCTCTTATCTAATTTATAAAAATACTCTGTTTTTACAGTTTTATCGAGATTTTTTAAATCACTCTTTAAATTTTTAAATGTACCCATATACTTTTTTTCCATCTCTTCTAAAAGTAATTCAGGATCCTTTGCTTCATACTCCTTACTTGTATTAGGAATTAAAAGTATATATCCATTTTTACACATTGTATCTAACATCTGATATATTGTAGATTTTGATAGTTCCAACTCCTTTGCTAACTTATACCCACTTGCTCTCCCTATAGTTAACAATGTTGTATAAATAAGTGCCTCTGTCTTAGAAAATCCTATACTTTTTAATTTTTCTATTATTTTTTCCACTTTTCCCTCCACAATAGTAGTTCAATTTCAAACTACCACCCTATAAAGGTATTATACAACTTTTATCGTCTCATTTCAATACTTTAAATTATTTAATAAAACATTTTATCTTTTTATAAGATAAAAAAATGGAGAATCAACTCTCCACTTTTTTATCCATAAATAGTTTTCTATGAACTTTGTCTTATCTCTAATATAATAGAAAAAAGTTGAATATATAACAATTGATATATATTCTCCATATATGACTTTGAGTGAAAATTATTTTTCTAACACCAAAATAGTTATTGATAGATTTCATATAGTTCAATTAATTAATAGAGCTTTAAATAAAACCAGAATTAAAACAATGAATAGTTTTAACCAAATAGGCAAGAAGTCGCCCACCTCTATAGGTGGTGCGATGAATTGCCTAATTTGTAATTTTATGATATACTAATACCAAAGGACATTAGTAACTGAATATATAAGGTTAAGGCAAGTAAACTGTTGCCTTGTAAAATATTCACAGTATAGTTTTGTTATTACAAAACATAAAAGCATTGATAAACAAAATGCAAATTATTATATATTCGGGCTAGGAACTAGCCATAGAGCTTGGTAAATATAGTTGGCTAACAAAAGCAACTACTTCCCAAGAAGCTCCCACTTCTATAAGTGGTGAGTAGTTCACAGTAAAAGAGCCATCAATTTATAAAAATATAAGAAAGAATGGAAACTATTCCTTTATGACTCTTTGAAATTGGCACATAAACGAGTATACTGTCGTTCTTTTAGAGATTTTATCTCACAAAATGAAAAAGTGGTAGATATTCACCCTTTTTTATCAGTACTAGCCACTATTATCCCCTCTGAATTGATAAAATTCAGATCTTTTTCTATAACTTTTTTCATCTCTTTAACTATGCTTTCTGCCAACTCTTTTGCTATCTCCACACAATCACACTCCCCTAAATTTCCTCATACTAAAATTGGTGGGAATAATCATTTCCCACCAAAACTTCTATAACCTTACTTAAAGGTTCCACTCATTTTCGCCCTATAATAAACTCCATAAACTACAAAAATTATTCCTAAAATTATAAATATCTTCCTGTCGAGTTCGGCTGTCTTCCATATCTCTTTATACTCATAATATAAATTTTTAAAACCCAAACTTAATGGCATTACAACTATACAAGTAATGAAACTTCCAAAAAACTCTCTCTTATTAATTAAATAATCTTTAAGAAAATAATTTGTTACACCCACAATAATAATATTAACTAAATATCCATATATTAAATAATTAAATATCCATTTTTTTAAATTAAATTTTTTCCTCATACTTCCCCGCCTTAATTTACATTAAAAGGACCTTGAACTTTATTTTTAGACTTCATTTCTTCTATCGAATTATTAAATCCTTTATAATTAGAATGTACCCCATTAATTCCATCAGCAAATTGATATCCCTCAAATAATAATTTTTCTATAGCTATTACCTGTTCTTTTCCTTGAAGCTTTCCTAAAACTGGGTGTTCTAAAGATATTTTTCTACTTTTTAAAACACTCTTTATTTTAAATCCTTTTGCTAATTCTCTAAGTCCTTTTGTTCCTAAAAATATCTCTGCTCCATAATATATAGTGTGTCCTATGCTTTTGTTATCAACAACTTTTTCAAAAAAAACTCCCATAGAAAATTTTAAAGGATTATTGTAAAGCGTATCTAAATCCATTTCATCATCTCTGTCGTTATAGTCTAAATAAATACTATAGCTATTTGAAACAATTGTATTTGCTCCAAATAAAACCGTTATAGCTATCGCTGCCGTTCCTCCAGTTGCCACTGTT
>NZ_JAGIRL010000032.1 GCF_019012925.1 Fusobacterium sp. | reverse complement strand
TAATAATAATTTTCTTCAATTATTTTTTTAAAGTCTTCCACTGCAATAGGTATTTTTTTCATATCTATATTCAGCTCCTCTCTTTGATACATGATATTCATTATACCATATTACAAATAAAATCTCTATAAATATAAAAAAATATAAAAAAAGTACCTGCTATTACACAGGTACTAAAAATTCTATTTAATTTTTACACACACTCAACAAGACTAGAATGCTACATTAAATCCTGCGAATGCGTATGGTTGCCATCTCCAGTTAGATGCATCCTCTTCAGCTGTTATAGTCCAGTTTCTGTACTCTGCTCCAGCTCCTGCGAATAAGTTTACAAATTCAGTAGCTTGGTAGTTAAGAGTTACATCAGATGAGAAGTATGCTTCATAACTAGCATATTCTGACTCTCTATAACCAAAAATAGAATTTCCTTCAGCATCAGATCCTTTAACTCCATAATCATGACCATTTAATTGTCTATTTGAATAGTTATAAGTGTCATATCCTCCTTCTGAGTGCCAATTTACAGTCATTTTATCTGCAGAGTATAGAGTAGTATCTTGCATTAATACAGCTTTAACAGATACTCCATATTTATCTACATATCCATTTCCTCCATTATATGCACTTTCTTCTCTAGCAGTTTTTCCAAATTTAGTATAATCAAATCCATCGATCTCTACTTCAGTACTGAATCCAAATGGTAATTGGTTGATCCAATCCATATATAATCCTAAAGTATATGAATAGTTACTAGAGTTAGAATCATTCCAAGCATAAATAGCTCTTGGTCCAACTACAAAGTTAGTTGTTTTGATAAAGTCATTATCAAACATATAGTCAGCGAATTGGAAATCATATCTGTATTGAATACTTTGTGAACTTCCTTCATTTTTATACTCTACAAATGAAGTCCCATTTACTTTAGTATCTCCTAATAATCCGTGGTTATAGTAGTATTGTACTCTTACTTGATCTTCTTTACTTTTACCACTAAATCTATCTTTATTAGCTAGACTCTCATATGATCTACTTCTGATATCTAAAGTTTGGTTTTCAGTAAAGTTGATGTTAGTTTGTAACTCAAGTCTAGAATATCTGTTGTTTTTATTCCAGTTAGGATATCCTATTCTTTGTTGTCCTTCAGTTCTATCATAGTATCTGTATTCTCCTCTTACAAATCCATTTGGTCTGAATCCTTCTTCTTTATCTCTGTACACGATAACTTCTTTTTCTACTACTTGTACTGGAGCTTCTTCTACAACTACAGGTGCTGGAACAACTTCCTTAGCTGAAGCAGCAGCAGAAACTACTAATAGTGATCCTAATAAAAGTGCTAATCTTTTCATAAGTATCTCTCCTTCTTTTTTTTCATAAATTTTTCATAGATCTACAAAAAATAGATCTACTTTTCTCCCGTTAAGATAACTATACCTCATTTTCTTTGATTTGTAAATACTTTTTTTACCTTTTCTTATTTTCAAACACTCTCTTATATCACGTTTCATTCATATTTTCTTCTCAAAACTCTTTATTTATAAGGGATTGTGAATAATTTTTATTTTTTTATCTAAATTTAAATATTTTTTTATTTTTTTATCTGTTTAGTTTATAGTCTATTTTTTATTTAAATTTCAAAATAAAAACAGGAATTGAAACATATTAACACACTTGTTCAATTCCTGTTGTGATTTAAATTAATTTTTTGCTAAATTCAGTGGATAAATTAGAATTTATAATTCCATCCAATTCCAATATCTTGATAGTTGTCATTTGCATCATGATAATCACTTCTCTTAGCACCATTCTCATATTTATAATCTTTAAACTCATATCCATAGTATCCATATACAGTTAAAGAATCTGATACCTTATATGTAGGTCTTAAGTATAGTCTTATTCTTCCAAAGTCGTCATAATGTCTATTTTTTGTTGACACTCCATTTGGATAATCTTTATAGTCAGCAGATGTTGATAATGATACTCTACCTTCAAAATCCAAGAAGAATTTTTCTCCCTTATATAATGGGTGCCATACTCTTAATTGGTGCTCAAAATAATCTTCTTGTGCTCCTCCTGTTATATCACCTTTAGCATCTTTTGCTACTGATAAATCCCCTACAAATTTTTGATAGTTAACAAAATATCCAATTTTTAAATCTCCAAATTTAACCCCAAGTGGGAAAAATTCAGAGTTTATATTGTCAGTTGCTCCTGGAGTTCCATTATTTGATTCATACCAAACATCTCCTGATGACCAGAACCAATCTTTTGAATAGTCCCATCTTGCATAATGTCTATCTAGATTTTTTTGTCCTCTATATCTATATCCCAATTTTAAATTATCAGTAACTTTATTCCACACATCTATTTGTAATCTTGAATCAGTACTATCTAGTCCATCATGATCATCATAAGACCAGAATTTTCCAGCTTGTAATCCAAATGCCCAATCTCCATATGATAAATTAACCATATTTCCAAAGAATATACTATCTACATCTTGTTTTCCATCAGAATTTTCTATCTCGATCTCTTGTCCTATGCTTGTTACTTTTAGAACTGGTGCTTCAGCAAAAGCTGCTGCTGATACTATTCCCATTGTTGCTAATAATAATGCTAATCTTCTCATAAAACTTAATCCTCCCATTTTACATTTAACGTGAATGTGAAAACAAATGACTCCCGATTCATTTGTTTTCATGTAGTCATCATAACCTATTTTTTTAAAAAAATCAAGTTTTTTTTATTTTTTTAGTTGTTTTTGTTAATTATCAGTTCAATTAATCTTATATTTCATATGTTTTTTATAAAATTTATTAAAAAACTTTTGTTTAGACTTTTTATTTTTCACAAAATTACGCATTTATATGTTCCATTAAAAAAAATACTGTTGACTTATGAGATAATATGTTGTATCATCATATTATAAAATTATGTTCACGAGTGCAAATGATGAATTAATTTGGAGGTTTATTATGAAAAAAATTTTATTTGCTGCAATAGTTTCATCTCTAGTTTTAGCTGGTTGTTCATCTACAAATGTTGTAAAACAAGCTAACGTTGACAAAAAAATAGTTTGGGAGACTGCTGGTCATCTTCCAGCTCAAAAAGGATACGAAAAAAATATAGGTACTGCAGGTGTTCTTTATGGATCTCTTGGAGAAAAGTACATAGTTGTTGGTGGAGGAGCTAACTTCCCTATCAAACCTACTGCTCAAGGTGGACCTAAAGTTTTATACTCAGATATCTATGTTATGACTGAAAACAATGGGCAACTTGAAGTTGTTGAACATACAAACCTACCTCACGAGATAGGATATGGAGCTTCTGTAACTACACCTGAGGGAATCTACTATATCGGTGGAGCTGCTCAAGCTGAACAAGATAATGATATCTGGTTCTTAACTATGAAAGATGGTAAATTAGATGCTCAAAAAATAGGAGATCTTCCTTTCACATTCCAAAATGGTGGAGCAGTTGAAAAAGATGGAAAATTATATATCCATACTGGTAAACAAGATGGAAAAGCTTCAAACAAATTCTACTCTTATGATTTAGAAACTAAAGAGGTTGTAGAGTTAGCATCTGTACCTGGAGATACTAGAACTCAATCTGTTTCTCAACTATTAAATGGTGAATTATATGTATTCGGTGGAGGAAACTCTAAAGCTTTTGTTGATGGATATAAATATAATTTCGATACAAATACTTGGACTGAGGTAGCTTCTGTTGTTATAAATGGTAAAGAGATCTCTGTTCTTGGAGCTAATTCTGTTAAATTAAATGAAAATGAAATGATGGTTATTGGTGGATTTGAAAAACAATTATGGAATGATGCTAACTACTATCTTGGAAATTTAAAAGGAGAGGAATTAGCTAACTATAAAGCTAACTACTTTGGTGCTGATCCTGCTGAATTTGGATGGAATAGAGAGGTTTTAGTTTATAACGCTAATACAAACTCTTGGAAATCTATTGGAGAGATCCCATTTGATGCTCCTTGTGGTGAAGGATTAGTTCTTTTAGAAAATAAAGTTTTCTCTATCAACGGAGAGATCAAACCAGGTGTTAGAACTGATAGAATGTACACAGGTACAATTATAAAAAAATAATTACCCCTAAATAGAAAAAAGTTAGGCTAGTGGAGCAATCTATTAGCTTAACTTTTTTTATTTTCTAAATAATTTTATTTTACAAATAAAAAAGCGGAATTGACAACTAGGGAATCAATTCCACTCTTTAGGGAGAGATTTTTATGTTAATTTATTTATTAGCGTTTTTCCCTCTGGGAGAGAGGGAATATTAGGGAAAGTTTATGAAAAAATTATCATTATTATTAGGTTACTATTTAGACTAACTTTTGTATAAAAAAGTTTAAATCTTTTTTATTATTTTTTTGTCTAATCTCATCTAATTTTTATATACTATTTAGACTTAGTTAGTTAAAAAAAAGTTTAAATTTTTATAAATTTCTTTCATTCACTTATCTAATTTTACATTTTCTCCTTCAATTATTTTCTTCTGCTAAAACTCGTTTCTTATAGTTTTGAAAAATTATAGAGTTTATAATAGAATAAAATATCTTTATAACACTTATTACTATTCTTAAGCCATCAAGTATTAATTCTTTTTCCTCATAACTTAATGACCCAGCATCATCAAATCCTATAAAGAATACAACAAAAAAAGATAATACCATTATTAAAGCAATGAAAATTGTTAATAATAGCAGACTTTTTATATGGAATTTTTTTGAATATTTATTATTATTTGCATAAATTGCCACTATTACAACATTAAAAATTATAAGAAATATATTATTTCTTAAGAAAAGCATATTAACAATAAAAATAAAGGGGTCAAATTTCCATGTTTTTGTATTTTCCAATATATTATTATAAAAATTTTTCAAGTTTAATCATCTCCCTCTACTTCTTTATATAATAATTCTCCTTTTTTACTAAAGAAAAATTCAACCTTTTTATCCCCCTCTTTTTTCACTTCATAAAATTTTGTTCCATCTTTTCTATACTCAATATAATATTCAATCTCATCAGAAATATTTTTTCCTGAATAGATAGATTTTGATAAAAGCGTTCCATCTTCATAATATTTTTCATATATAAGTTTTTTATTAGTTTCATCATAGTAACTATTACTATTTAAATTTCCATTCTCATAATACATTTTACCTATTGGTAAAGTTTTTACTTTTCTTTCGTAGACTACACTTTTTAAATTTCCATTTTCATAATAATTTTCATATTTTTCTAAAAGTAATTTTTTATCTTCTACCACTTTATTTTTTAAATTTCCATTCTCATAGTAAATTTCTTCATAGCTTTTTACCACTTCATCACCTGAAAAATAAAGTTCACTTTTTTTCGTTAGTTTTCCATTTTTATAATCTTCATAAAAACTAACATCACCTTTTTTTTCAAAATATTTTTCTTTTTTTCCAGTGTTATCGTAAGTAATATCTGCCTCTCTTCTTTCATTATCACCATATCTTTTATATGTTTCTATTTTTCCATTTTTATAATATGTTATATGTTTACCAATAGGCACACCATTTTTATAATTTTTTTCAGAAAGAATATCCTTAGAATCAAGATAATATTCTCTTTGAACACCATCAAATTCTCCATCTTTATAATTATAATCTAATACCAAGTTTCCTTTAGGGGAATATAGCTTATACTCCCCATTTTTTTCTTTTTCAACTTCATCAATATTAGGATTTAATTTATTTCCACCCTTATCAAATCTTTCTTCTTTTTCCCCATCTTTTAAATATATCAATGCTCCATTTTCACTATAATTTTCTATTCTATCTCCTACTTTTCTATATTTTATATTCCCATTATGATAATAAGTTTCCATATCTCTATTTTCATAGGCTTTTCTCTCTGCTTTTTCTTTTGAATACTTTGTATATATTTTTAAAGTTGGAAGATATTGTGAAAATTCTAAAACTACACTAAGGATAACTGACATAATAAGTATTTTTTTAAATTTTTTCTTCTCCATCATTATCTCCTATTTCCTCAACTATTACTTCAAATTTTTCTTCCTCAATATTTTCTTTTTCTGTATTTTCAATTTCTATATTTTTACCATCATCAGTTTTTATTTCTTCTTTTACCACTCTTAAATAGTAATCACATAAACTTAAATTTAAATAACATCTCATTAAAAAGAATAGAACATAATAAAAAATTGGATTTAAAGTTGTATATGTATGTATAAACCCTATAGAAGTAAGTACATAAGATAAAACCACTGCAATTACAATTAAAGCATTTGAATTAATAAGTCTTTTTACAATTTTTAAAGCAACTTTTTTATCCCCTCTTAATATTGACAAGTTCTTCATAATAAAAAATAAAAATCCTAAATAGAAAACTGTAAATAATATAAATCCTCCAACAACGAGAAAGGTTTTTATAAAATATTCCACCATATTTTCAGCCATTCTCCAAATAATAGCTGAAATTACCATATAAGAAATACATATGACAAAAGATATTCCCATTGATTTCAAAAACTTTTTAAAATTAATTTTTACATTTTCCCCTAAATATTTAAAGTTTATTTTATAAAGTATAAGTTCCAAACTGAAAAATATCAATATTAATATTAATATTAGTAAAAATAAAATATTTTGTCTATACATTGAAATAATACTTTTATAGACAATATAAACTAATAAAATTGTAACTAATCCTTGAGTTAAAATCAGACAAAAGAAGTTTGTTAAATAATATTTTATATTTTTATTCTTTAACACCTTAGTTGTAATTAACATTTCATCACTTTCAAGAATAGTTTTTATTAATATAAAAATTAAAATTACTCCAAAAACTACTACTATGTATGGAAGTTTAAAAGGACTATCTAATAAATTTAAAGGAAATCTTGTTTCAAACGGTATTAGAAAATTATACTCACTTTTAAGTAATACACTTCCTTTACTTATCAAAATAGTATCCATTACAATAAATATGTAAGATATAAAAATAGCAACTTTTTTAGATACTGTTTTTGAAAAATGTTTCAACATATTAACTACAGAAAAATTACTTTCACCCTTATCCACTAAAATTGTAAATACTGATAATAAATTTAGAGTAATAAAAATTGTTAAAGAGCCTCTAATAAGTAAATATGAAGTACCCATAAAAAATATTTTTAATTTTTCTTCTAGTGGTAAAATCATAAACTGCCAATCTTTAGAATGGTATATAAAAGCATTTTCAAATATTACCATACTATCACTTTGAAAACTTACCAAAATAATATAATTTAGAAAATTTAAAGCTATCAATACTAAAATTAATATTAAAAATCTTTTTACTTTTTTACTTTTATCTAAAGATTCTTCTAAATGATTTTCTAACTCTACTTTTTTTCTTCCAAATAATATTAAATAAATAATAGAAATTATTAATATATTTTTAGAGTTCTTAATGACTATAGCTAAAAAATAATACAAGTAACTATCTTCTATTTCTAATAGTTTAAATATAGGTGTAAGTATAGATACATAAATAGCCTTTTCAAGAAATAAATAATTAAAAGTTAGTAATATTGTTGCCAGTATTCCTTTAATTACATTGTTTTTTACAAAATCAAATGAATTTTTTAATATTTTCTCCATATTCTCTCTCCTCATTATATTAATTATATTCTTTTTTTAATTCTCCATTTATATCATAAAGTTTTGTATGACTTTTAATTGATGATGAATAATCAGGCATTATCATTTCACTATCTCTTTTTATTTTTCCATTTTTGTAATAGCTAATATTCTTACTTATTACCTCGCCTTTATTATCCTCTAATATTTCTTCATATCTTAATTTATGATTGTCCCCATAGAATTTTTTACTATGCTTTTTATCATCATGGTATATACTTCTTATTATATTTCCATTCTCATCATATTCTTCCAATTCATAAATTCTTTTTTTTCTTGTATCATTAGATTTTTCTATAGTTTCTTTCTCTTTAAAGTTAATATTTCCATTTTTATAATAGCTAACTATTAAAAAAACTGTTGCATCTTTATTATCTTCAAATCTTTCTTCATAAAATAAATTTCCATCATCTCTATACTTTTTCATATTTTGAGGTTTTTTTACTACAGTTTCATCATAAGACTCATCTGCCATTCTTCTAACCTTAGCTTGATAAAGTTCTTTAGAGGTTTCTTTATCAAAAACTAAAATACCCTTTTTATTAAAATATCTTTCTATATCTTTCCCATCTTTTGAATATTTTTCATAAGCTATTTTTCCATCAGGATATTTTATTTTATACCCCTCTCTTTTATTAGCTTTTTCTTTATAATCTTCATAACCTTTATCAATAAAAGTATCTTTTAAATCATTATTTATATATTTTTTTTCTTGTAAAAGTTTTTCACTTTCATCATAAATTCTTTCTATTTCATATCTTTTCCCTTCTTCTTTACAAGCTTCTATTTCTTCTCTTTTCTTATTTCCATTAGGAAAATATGAAATCTTTTTTATATCTCCTTTTATTATAGGTAAGTCCTTATAAATAGTTACTTCTTCATAAACTGATAATATATTTCCTTCCCCTAGTTTTTTTTCACTTTCTTTATATATCCCTTCATCTACTTCTACAACATTTTCTTTTTCTAAAATTCCATATCTATATTCTCTAGTTATTGATAAAGGACCTTCAACTATTTTTTCTTCTTTGCTTTCTTTCTCATCTATCTTTTTATACAATTCATCATATGACATTCCAGAAAATATATCTTCTCCCCTATAATATACCTTCTCTATATCAGGCATAATACTTTGTCTATCAATTCTACCATCTTCTGAAAATATTGAATTATACCCTTCATTTTTACTTACTAATAGTCTTCCTACTCCATCTTTATATATTATTTTTGAAGAAAGTTCTCCATCTTCAAAAAACTCTTTCTCTAAATATTTTTCTCCTTCATCATATTTAGTTATTTTTTTTATGCCTCCACTTTCATAATAGCTTCTTTCTTCTACCTTTATTCCCTCTACATAATCTTCTTCTAATACTTTTATATTAGTATCCTTTTTTATATATTCCACATAACCAGTTAAAGGTTCATTTGTTTTCTCATCATAAACTATTTCTGGTTGTGAAAAAGTTAAAACTGAAAAAAATACAAATAAATTAAATACTATTTTTCTTACCATTCATATCCCCCACTTCATATAAAATATTTTTTCTCCCCTTTATTTGATTTTCTCTTCCATAAAAATTTAAAAAAAAATCTATTATTTAAATTCCTGTTTCTTACTTTTTTAATGATACTTCAAGTCAAAATAATAGTTTTTTATATCATATATAAAATATTTTTTTTTGTCAATATTTAAAGTAAAATAAAATTTAAATAAAAAAACTCTAACTTAATCACTGATTAAATTAGAGTTACAATTCTAAGTGGTGCGAAGAGAGAGACTTGAACTCTCACGTCTGGGACACTAGATCCTAAGTCTAGCGCGTCTGCCAATTCCGCCATCCTCGCGTCTTATAAAAAAATGGTGCCGCTTATCGGAGTCGAACCAATCACCTACTGATTACAAGTCAGTTGCTCTACCAGATGAGCTAAAGCGGCACTTAAAATATGGCGGGAGTGACGAGGGTCGAACTCGCGACCTCATGCGTGACAGGCATGCGCTCTAACCAACTGAGCTACACCCCCATATTAATGGTGGTCTCAACAGGACTTGAACCTGTGACCCCCTGCTTGTAAGGCAGGTGCTCTCCCAACTGAGCTATGAGACCAAGTGGTACCCCGTAGGGGAATCGAACCCCTGTTTCCAGAGTGAAAATCTGATGTCCTTACCACTGAACGAACGGGGCATCTTTGGAGCGGGAAACGAGGGTCGAACTCGCGACATTCAGCTTGGAAGGCTGACGCTCTACCAACTGAGCTATTCCCGCAGACAAGAATAATAATATCATATTATATATTTTTTGTCAAACATTTTTTTATCTTTTTTTTAATTTTTTTTCACTTTTTTATAAAAACCCTTTATTTCCAATGGTTTTTACTATTTTTTTATTATAAATTTTTCCTTTAATATCTCTTTTAAGCAATATACAAATCTAACTTTTTTATTCATATAAAGAGGAATTAAATACTGTTTTTTATCTACAGTTATAACATCTAACATAGTTTCTAGATTTTTTCCTATCTTTCCCTCTTTCATAGTACAGCTCTCTATCTCATCTAAATTTATCTCTGTCTTCATAAATTTCATTTTTCTATTTACTCTATCAATAGCAATTTTATAACTAAATGTTCCTTTAAGCTGTTTAAATCCAATATAAAGGAATATCACTCCAAACCCTACTCTTACTATGCCTTCACCCAATCTAGCCATATATATTTGAAATAAAGCGATCAGAATTAGTGGTATTCCTATTCCTAACCCTACAACTATCTTCTTTCCTTCATTTGAGAAGTTTTCAACATCTTTTAATTCAAATTTTGCCCCTTCAACTTTTTTTACAAATTCCTCATAAAATATCATTTTTATCATCCTTTCCTATACAAAAGGCGACCAAGAATTTAAAATATTTTTTTGGTCGCCTAATAATTAATAACTTTATTTTACTAAATGACTGATTTTCTCATCTTTAAAATCTAAGTTATGTACAGAGTTTATATATCTTATTGTCTTACTTTTTCCTCTTACAACTAGAGTTTGAGTTCTAGCTATATTTCCTTTTCTCTTGATTCCCTCTAAAAGATCTCCACTTGTAATTCCTGTAGCTGAGAATATTACCTCATCATCTTTTACAAGATCATCTAGTTTTAAAACATCTCCAACTCTTAATCCCATCTGCTCACATCTAGTTTTTTCATAGTTAGATATCTTATCATTTTCTAAAGTTACACCTTTTACTTCACTTCTAAGTTTTAATCTGGCTTGCATATCTCCACCTAAAGCTCTTATAACTGCAGCTGAAATTACCCCTTCTGGTGCTCCTCCTATACCGTATAGGATATCCACATCTGAATCAACTATACAAGTTAAGATTGATCCTGCTACGTCTCCATCAGGTAGAGCATATACTTTTATTCCTAATTTTTGTAAATCTTTTATTATCTGTGTATGTCTAGGTTTATCTAAAACAACTACCATCATATCTCTTAAATCTTTATTCAATACTTTTGCAACATTGTTTATATTGTCTATAAGAGGTTTTTCTAAGTCAATAGCTCCCTTTGCCTCTGGTCCAACTATTAATTTCTCCATATACATATCTGGAGCTTTTAGGAAACTTCCTTTATTTCCTACTGCAAGAACTGTAATTGCATTTGCTTGTCCTTGAGCAGTCATTCTTGTTCCCTCTACTGGATCTACAGCTATATCTACTAGTGAACATCCATCTAGAGTCTCTCCCTCTTCAATCTCATCTTCTGGTTGAGTTGCTCTTCCTACTCTCTCACCAATATAAAGCATTGGAGCCTCATCTATCTCTCCCTCTCCAATTACTATCTCTCCATCAATTGAAATTCTGTTAAGCATTGTTCTCATAGCATCTACTGCTGCTTGGTCAGCTGCCTCTTTATCTCCTCTACCTACCCATTTGTGAGCGGCTAAAGCTGCTGCTTCTGTTACTCTAGCAAATTCTAGTGCTAATTCTCTTTTCATACTCTCCTCCTAATTATACTTTATGTTAATTTTTTATAAACCTGTATATCTCTTCATTCTCTTTTACCATCTGAAGTCTATTTCTAGCGATACTCTCCCTTTGAAAATCATCTTCTAGATTATCTATCTTATTATTATAATCCTCTATTTTCAATTTTGTTTTCTCTATCTTCTCATTTAACTCTATCTGTTCCTTTTTTAACTTCTCTATTTTTACAAAACTCCTATATATATAGGGTACAAAATAGTAGAGATTTAAAAGTATGATTAAAAATAGAAAAAACTTTAAAACATTACGTCCATTCATAAGACTACTCCTCTATCTTATTCTCTCTTAGAGTCTCCTTTTTCAAACTTTGTAATTTTTTACTTATCATTCTTTTAGCTATTGGAGAGATTTTATCAACAAATAGAACAGCCTCTAAATGATCAAACTCATGTTGCATAATTATAGCTAGAAAACCTTCTACTTCCTCAGTTACCTCTTCTCCCTTTTCATTCATATACTCAACTCTAATCTTCTCTGGTCTCTGTACCTTCTTATATATTCCAGGTACACTCAAGCACCCCTCTTCACACTCTATCAAATTTTCAGTTAAAGGAGTTATTACAGGATTTATTACCTTTCTTACCACTCCATCTCCCTGATCACACACGAATATTCTCTTTGAGATCCCCACTTGAGGAGCTGCAAGTCCTACTCCCTTAGTCTCATACATAGTCTCAACCATATTATCTAAGATTTCCAATATCTCATCATCTATCTTCTCAACCTTCTGAGCCACCTCTCTCAGTATTGGATCTCCATACTTTCTTATTTCATAAATCATCTATTTTTTCACCTCTATAAATTTTATCATATCAAATTAATTGGATCAATATCTACCACTATTCTAATTTTATCATTTTTTTCATATTTTGTAAGCTTTAATTTTAATTTCTTTTTAAATTTATTGATCTCTTTCAAATTTCCCTTTACAAAAATATTGTGTCTATACCTATCCTTTACTTTGTACACCATACTTCTCATAGGTCCGTAGAGTTCTACCTCATCTGATTTTATATCCTCATATAGATCCTTCACAAACTCCTCAACATACCTCTCATACTTAGAGGATATTCCTATATTTATAGTTTTTGAAAAAGGTGGATACTCCAACAGCTCTCTATTTCCTATCTCACTCTCATAGAATCCCTCATAATCACTGTTTTTTACCTTTTCAAATACTGGGTGTTCCTCCTGATAAGTCTGTACTATTACCTTTCCTTTTTTCTCTCCTCTCCCAGCTCTTCCAGCCACCTGAACTACCAGTTGAAATGTCTTTTCTCCAGCTCTAAAATCTGGAAAGTTAAGAATTGTATCTGCATTTACAACTCCTACCAATGTTACATTTGGAAAGTGTAATCCTTTTGATATAAGTTGCGTTCCTACCATTATATCATACTTTTTATTTAAAAAATCATAATACATCTTCTCAAAAAAATCTCTATCCTTTGACATCTCAGAATCTACCCTTATTACTCCCACATCAAAGTATTTTTTTATCTCTTCCTCTACTCTCTCTACTCCCTTTCCACTGTGAACTAAATTTTTACTTCCACATTTGCTACAATGTCCTGTATATCTCCTTACTTTCCCACAGTAGTTACACTTCAATACACCTTGACTTGAGTAATAGCTATACTTTATAGAGCAATGGTCACACTCCTCTACATGCCCACAATCTTTACATTGGACATATGTCGAATATCCCTTTCTATTGAGTAATAATAGTACCTGCTCCCCTTTTAAAAGAGTCTTTCTTATCTCATCTAGCAATTTTTTGCTAAAGTAGAGACTCTCCTCTTTTTTCATATCCACAATCTCTATATCTGGAAGAACAGCTTCATTATAACGTTTTTTTAATTCTAAGAGTTTAAATATCCCCATCTGTGCATAGTAATAACTCTCTATTGAAGGAGTAGCCGATCCCAATATCAATTTTGCCCCCTCTAATTCTGCTCTTTTCAAGGCTACCTGTTTGGCATTATATCTAGGATTATTATCCTGCTTATAAGTTGTCTCATGTTCCTCATCTAAAAATATATAACCTAAATTTTGCACTGGAGCAAATATTGCTGATCTTACTCCCAGAACTATTTTTTTCTGTCCTGTATAGATATTATACCACTCTTTAGCCCTCTCACTCTGCGTCAATTTACTGTGTAAAATAGCTATATTCTCTCTGAACTCCCCTTTGAATCTATCTATCATCTGAGGAGTTAAAGATATCTCTGGAACTAAGAATATACTACCCTTTCCAGCTTTAAATCCAGATTTTATTATACTGATATACACCTCAGTCTTTCCAGATCCAGTGATACCTTTTAATAGATAATACATATCTTCACCTGATAAAACACTGTTTTTAGCTCTCTCCTGTTCATCATTTAGTATTTTATCTCTATTCTCTATCTCACTTTCGACTTGATACTCCTCTTTTTCCTCTTCCTGTTTCATCAGTTTTTCCAATCTCAGATCCCCTGATTTAACAAGTTTTTCTAAATATTTTTTAGAAAAATTTTTCTCAAGTATCTCATCTCTAACCAACTCTCTCTGCTTAAAATACTCGAATATATCTCTATCTAAAACACTCTCTATATTTGAATTTTTATAGTTTAATCTTATACTGTTTTTTCCATACCTTTGGAGTAATTCATCTTTTAAATACTCATTGATCTTATCCAATCCAAACTTTTTAGTCAGAGTTGGTTTTCCAACAGTTACTTTTTTTACAAAATACTCTCTTATCTCTTCATCTACTATCTCATCATTTATAAACTCAAATATATCTCTAGGAAAATAGTATCTCTCATATTTTATGCTCAAACCACTTGGAATTGCAGCTGTAATAACTTGATCATAGGTACTCATATAGTAATTTTTTATCCAGATTAAAAGCTTTATATACTTCTCATCTAATTTTATAGAGTTTTCCAATAATCTTATTATGGGTAAAACTTCAAAATCCTTCTCCTCATCACTATCTCTTGTTATTATAAGACCTGTTCTCTCTTTTTTTCTAAAAGATACAACTACTCTATCCCCTATAGAATATCTATCATCTGTATCTGCATAAGTATAGAGTTCTCTTGTATTGTCCACATATATCTTATAATATCTCATATCTGCTCCTATTCTAAAATTATTTTAATCTCCTTCACCTTTTCTAAAGATGCTCCTGGTTTTGGAAATTGATCTTTTACCAATCCAACTCCTGATACTTTTACCTCTATATCTGTATCTTTAAAAATATAGATTACATCTTTTGGATTTATTCCAGTCAAGTCTGGCATTACAACATCATTTAACGCTTCTTGCTGTATCTTCTCAAAACTCTCAACCTTAGATATACTTGAAATATTGTCTGAGAGAATATTTTTACTCTTGCTTATTCTTCTCACTATATCACCAAATACAGGTGCTGCTGTTGCTCCTCCAAATTTCTCATATATAGTTTCCCCCTTAGGTTTTAAAAACATTACTAAGATTGTATATCTAGGCTTATCTACTGGGAAAAATCCTATAAAAGATGATAGGTAATTCTCTTTTAAATATCCACCTCTCGTACTCAATTGGGCAGTTCCTGTTTTTCCACCAACTCTATAACCTATTACCTCTCCTCTTTTAGCTGTTCCCTCTGAAACTACCTTTTCCAACATCTCTTTCATCTCTTTAGACAACTCTTCGGAGATTGTTCTACCCTTTACAGTAGGAAGATTTCTCCTTACAACTACTCCATTTTCATCAGTTATCTTATTAACTAAGTATGGTTTATATAGTATTCCTCCATTTATCAATGATGAAAATGCCACAGCCATCTGAATAGGTGTCACTACTATTCCCTGTCCAAAAGACATTGTACTCTTCTTTAATCCATCCCATCTCTTGTATGGAGTAGTATATGGTTTTATCTCATTTGGAAAATCTATACCTGTCTTCTCATAAAGTCCAAATCTTTTTAAATAGTTCTCAAACTCCTCATTGGTAAATCTATCACCTATCATTACCATACCGACGTTACTAGATTTTTTTAAAACTTCCTCAGTAGTAAGTACACCTTTAGTTCTACGACTGGCTTCTCTAATTGTATGTCTATACTTCTTTATAGTTCCATCACCAATATCAAACTTTGTATTTCTTTTAATTAATCCAGCATCTAGTGCTGATGCAACTATTAAAGGTTTAAATATTGATCCTGGCTCCATCTGGTTTTGAAATATAGGGTTTCTCAAAGCTTTATCCTTATATATTGTGTGATAAGATGTTGCCAATATCTTTCCAGTATTAGGATCCAATATTACTCCATATGCCTCTTCTGATTGAGATGATACAAATTTTTTCTCCATTTCCTCATTTAAAATGTACTGAATATCATTATCTATCGTTGTATGCAGATCTTTACCATCAAGATTTGTCCTTATATTATCTTGAGAGAAGGGAAGTTTTATCCTTCTATTTTTTGTATAGATATTTTGCCTTTTTATACTTATCTCTCTCAAATATCTCTCATACTCTTTCTCTAATCCAAATACACCTATTTTTTCAAAACTAGATTTTTGTGTATATCCTATGAATCCTATTAAATTCTTATACACATCACTTTTATAATATGTCCTTCTTATACTTCTATCAAACTGTATCTCATTTGCTGTAAGTTTATACTCCCTTGCTACATCTCTAATCTCCTCTTTTTCTCTCTCACTCAAGTTTTTAGCAACTACCTTGTATCTCTTTCCAGCTTTATAAGCCTCATTGAGCTCTTTCAATATCTTACTCTTTTTCTTTTTTAAAAAAGGTTTATCCAGTATTTTTTCTATCCCAACTATAGTACTCTCTCTATCATATAAAGCACTTGGATTTACTCCAAACATATATATATTTTGGTTAAATGCCAAACTTTTTCCAGAATTATCATATATATCTCCCCTATTTCCATAGAGAATATCATTTCTCTTAATCTGACTCTTTACCTTCTCATCATACATTGTTTTGTTAAATATCTGAATGTATATCAATCTTACCACTACTAATAAAACCAAAAAAAGAATGATATTTGCTGACAACATCGCTCTTTGATTAAAGTTATTGGTTCTAGTATACTCCTTCTTTTTAGCAAAAATATATAAAAAATAAAAAAATAGTAAAAATAAAAAGATAACTAAAAGATAAATCTTATAATATATTGCCACTCCAAAGCCAACTATATTAGCCAATAAGGAAAATAATTTTATATACCTCACTTGAACTCCTCCACTAATTTTCTCACTTATTTAATTATAACAAATTTTATGAGTTCTTGTTATCTTTTTTTAATGAAAATATAAAAAGGTGTCTCTAGCAAAAGCCATTGACACCTTTATCTTATATTTTATTCGTGATGGTTTCCACAGTTACATTTGTGTTCCTTGTCTTTATGATCATGTCCACCACAACCACAACTACCAGAACTACACTTTCCACCATCTCCACAACTACACCCTTCACCTTTAAAAGTTCTCAATAAACTTCTAATTGCAAAGAATCCAATCACGGCTATTATAGCTATTAAAATTGCTGTTTTCATAAAATCTCTCCTTTCATTAGAGATCTTTAAATATTAAAAGAATAATTTTCCAATTTGGAATATCAATGTTGAAACAACATATGGTACTACTAACATTATTCCAACTACTTTTCCTAAATATCCCCAACCAAATTCATGTTTTATTGCTCCTAATGTAGCAACACAAGGTACTACTAATAGAATGAACGCCATAAATGAGTAAGCTCTTAATGGAGCAAGTTCATCATCTGGCCATAGGTTAGCTGTTGCTTTAACTATTCCTCTTCCCTCTTCCTCTATCTCATCAGCTTCTGGAGTAGCAAATAATCCTTCAACATCTAGACTTAGCATTCCCATTACTGAATCTTTTACAGCTCCACCAAGTCCTTTTATTTGCTCTGTTAAATCTTGAGCAAAAGTAGTCTCTTCAGTTACCTCTTCTGCCTCTTCGCTCTCATCTAATGGTAGGGCTTGAGCTAGGAATCCTACTACTACCTCTTTTGCTGCAATACTAGGTGGGATAGCTGCTACAGTTTCCCATCTGTCTCCAAATCCTGTAGGTTTCATTATTGGAGCAAATGCATGTCCAAATTTAGCTATATATGATGTATTTGAATCTCCATTATTTGGGAAGTATGTCAATGCCCATAAGATCATCATAATTCCTAAGATTACAGTTCCTGCTCTCTTAATATAATCAAATACTCTTAACCAAGTTGAATTTAATATAACTTTTAAACTAGGAATTCTGTATGGTGGTAACTCTATTAGTAATGCTTTATTCTCTGACTTGAATCCTTTTACATTCTTTAATACAAGTCCAACTAATATAGCCACTATAATTCCTAATAGATATATAGATACTACAACTAATCCTCCTTTAGCTCCAAAGAAAGCTGCTGTAAATAATCCATAAACTGGTAATCTAGCTCCACAAGACATGAATGGTGACATTGCTGCTGTCATCTTTCTTGAACTTTCATCTTCCATTGTTCTTGTAGCATAGATTGCTGGTACTGTACATCCAAATCCTACTACCATTGGAACAAATGATTTTCCATTTAATCCCAATCTTCTCATAACTTTATCCATTAAGAAAGCAACCCTTGACATATATCCACTCTCTTCTAAGATTGCTAAGAAGAAGTATAAGAACATCATAACAGGAACGAATGTAAGAACTCCTCCTACTCCTCCTACTATACCATCTGTGATTAATGAACTTAACCAATCTGGTGTTCCCTCTACTAACTTACCTACATATTTACCTACAAAGTCACCAAAGAATCCATCTATCCAATCTATGAAAGGAGCACTTCCGTTGAATACAAACGCCATAACTCCAGCCATAATCAATAGGAATAGAGGTAATCCTAAAACTCTATTTAATAGTATCTTATCCACTTTATCAGTAAAATCTAGTCTTGATTTTATTGATGTTGTAAATGTTTTTGCTAAAACTCCATTAACTGCTCCATATCTTTGCTCAGCTAATATAGTCTCACTATCATTATCATACTTATCTTCTAATTTTAATATTCTCTCTTCGAATTTTCCAGTTACATCTATATTGAATTTTGTTTTTAGCTTTTCGATTAAGTGACTATCTCTCTCTATTAGCTTTATAGCTATATACTCTGCTGAATATACTTTTAAAGCTTCTGAGTAGCTCTTATCTTCTTTTATCTCTTTTACAATCTCTTTTACTAGAGCAGTTGTTCCCTCATCAAATGGTAGTGAAAACTCTATATCTTTCTT
>NZ_JAGIRL010000044.1 GCF_019012925.1 Fusobacterium sp. | reverse complement strand
TAAAAATATAGAAATTTGTTTATTTCCTTCTTCTCAGAGTCCGATTTTGCCATAGCTACTTTCGTTTTATATAACTCTCCAAAGGCTTAAATTCGGATACAACGAATCCTACATATTAGCATTTTCTTGTTTGTGAAATTACGCTAATTTATACATAGATAAATTTAGTGAAGCATTATAATCTCTATCAATTATCGCTCCACAATTAGGTTATATATTGTCTAAACTTATGAAAACATTGTTTTCTTACTGAATCTGATAGATACTTATTTTTCATCATTCCAGAAACATTCAAATCTTCTATTACAATTCTATATGGTTTGGTTTTCACTATACTTGTCGTAACTTGATGAAGATAGTTATTTTTAATATTTGTTAGTTTCCTATGTATTAGTTTAGTTGTATTTTCTAATTTCTCTATATTTTTAGTTTTTATAAATTGACAACGTCCACCTCCTTCTTTTTTAATTTTATTCATCTCATATTTTCTACTTATTTGTCTTTGTTTCTGTTTTAATCTTTTTTCTAATTTTGTTACTTTTTTAGTTTTATTAATATTTTTAAAAATTTTTCCATCTGAACAAATAGCTAAATCTTTTAATCCTAAATCTACACCTAATGAAATATCTGTTAATTCTTCTTGCTTTTTATCAACTTCCACTCCAACAGATAGATACCAATATTTATTATCATAAGTAACTCAAAGTATTAATTATTCACAACAGATTTAACACTCCTATTTTTTTCTCTTAATTACAATATATCTCTTTGGATCTCTTCCCTCACTATAAGTATCTAATTCAGGATATCTATTAATTACTTCGTGAATTATCTTTCTCTCTCTTGGTGGCATAGGATTCAATCTCACTGGTCTAGTAGTTTTTAAAGCTTTTTCTGCCATTTTCTTACCAAGCTCTCTCAATGTTTCTGTTCTTTTAGCCTTAAATCCCTCTACGTCAACCTCTATTCTATACTCCTTCATAAGAGTATTCAATAGATATTCAAAACTATTTAATGTCTTCCCTTTCTTACCAATGATAATTCCGTTGTCTTCTCCATAAAGATTAACTAAATAATTTCTGTCATTTATTCTATCGACTTCAACATCTAAAACCAAACCAATATTTTCTAAAAGCTCTTCTGCTTTAGCTTTTATCATATCAGTTGCATCTTTTCTCTCTTTTTTAGTCTCCTTGACCTCTGACTTTACTTCAACATCTTGTTTTTTCTTAGTCTCAGTCTCTTTAACTGTCTCTTTTTCTACTTTTATTTCAGTTTTCTTAACTTCTTTTTTTACTTCTTTTGCTTCGGCCTTTAAGCTTTTATCTATCTCAATTTCATAGATCCCTTCTCTGTTAAATAAACCTAAAAAAGATCTACTCTTTTGTTTCTCAACTACTTTTTTAACTTGTTCAGGAGTTGCTTCCATAATTTTTAATGCTCTAGTTATAGCTTGTTCCTGACTCATAGCCTTTATCTCTATCACATTACTCATACAATTAATCTCCTTTTTTCATAATCAAGTATTGTTGTACTACTGAAGCAACACTTGATGTTAACCAATAAATTTGTAATCCTGCCCGCATTTGGTAAGATATAAACACCATCATTAGAGGGAATATATACATCATATTCTTCATTTGAGGATTATCTGATGATCCCATTAATTTTTGTTGGAAAAATGATACTACTCCATTTAAAACAGGTAATATATAATAAGGATCTGGATCAATTAATTGCATCCATAAAAATGTAGATTCCTGAGGAACATTTGCAGGATTTCTTAATACTCCATACAATACCCATAGTATAGGAAGTTGTATCAATAATGGAAGACATCCTCCCATAGGATTAACTTTATGTTTTTGATATAACTCCATAGTTTTTTGATTTACCATTTTAGGGTCATTTTGATATTGTTGTTTAATCTTTTCAAGTTCAGGTTGTAATGCCTTCATACTCTTCATAGATCTATCTTGTTTTAAAGTTAATGGAAGTAATATAATTTTTATAACTATTGTAGCTAATATTATTGCCACTCCAAAGTTTCCTGTTAAGCTATGCATTAAATTTAAAAGAGCAGAAATAGCCCCCGTTAATAAACCATAAATATAACTCATTAATCCTCCTAATTTTTTCTCTCACATTTTTTCTCTTTTTTTTCTGGCACAGGATCATACCCACCAGGATGAAAGGGATGACATTTCAAGATTCTTCTCACACCTAAATATCCACCCTTTATTATCCCAAATCTCTCTATTGCCTCATAAGTATAAGCTGAGCAAGTGGGATAAAATCGACAATTTTTGCCTAAAAATATAGATATATACTTTTGATAAAACTTAATCAATAAAAGTATAATTTTTTTCATAGTTATTTTTCCTATTTAAATAATTTAACATTTTTAAGAACTTTATTCAAATCTTTTTCAATATCAAAAAAACTTAGTTTTTTAATATTCTCTCCTGCAGTTCTTTTAGCCACAAAAATAATATCACAACCATCTTTTAAATTTTCTTCATTTTGACGATAATATTCTCTAAACAATCTTTTTAATCTGTTTCTACAAACGGCATTTCCAGTCTTCTTACTTACAACAAAGCCACATCTTTTTAAATTACTATCATTTCTCTTAAAAAAAATAAGAGAGTAATAACCAAAACTTTTTCTTCCCGAATTGTAGATTATTTGAAACTCTCTGTCTTTCTTCAAATTATTCATGATTATTATTCTCCTAATAATACGCTATTTCCGATAAAAGGCTCTTGTAAAAACCCGGTGATATATAACACCGGGTTCTATGCTGATAATACTTTTCTACCTCTAGCTCTTCTTCTTTTTAATACTTTTCTACCGTTTTTAGTAGCCATTCTAGCTCTGAACCCGTGATCTTTTTTTCTCTTAGCTTTATTTGGTTGGTATGTTCTTTTCATTCTTTTTCACCTCCGAAAAAAATTCTATATTTCAGATAAAAATTTTATAGTATTTTTGTCATTTTGTCAAGTATTTATTGAAAAATATCAAAAAATAAAAAATAACAAACCATAACCTAGTATGTTTTTTTGTATATTGTTTTTTGTTTTATGTACAGACCAAGATAAAAATTTTTTTAAAAAGAGCCCTTATTTTTCAAGGGATAAATGAGAATTATCTCAAAAAAATATTAATGATCGTATACAAAAGCTAAAACCTAGATATTATAAAGGATCTTAAAGATTAAGATAAAACCAATCCTCTATTTATGAGACTTTTATACATAATAAAAATATTAATGTTCATATACAAATAAAGAAATACCTATTTTTATTGGAGTTTAAGATAAAATACAAATAAGAACCGTTGAAAAATAAGGATAGATATAAGTATTTAAATATTATTGTTTATATACATTAGGAAAGAGTCTCAATTTTACTATATTCCTATATGATATTTAACTATTCATCAGTGAAAAAATCTAGAAAAATTGGACTTCTTAGAAAAATAACTTTTATTAATATTCATATACATATTTTAAAATCCCTATTTTTATTGAGTTTTCTTTAGAAAGAAAAGTTATATGAAAATTACTAACTCAATAAAATAAAGGTTCATAAGAATATTATATAATTTTAAAAATATTATTGTCAATATACATAAAAAATGGTATATTATTGATTATATACATTTTTGAAGGAGATAATTTTATGAAAAAAGACGAGAAAGCAACTTCAGATGAATTAGATAGTTTTAATATTGTCAAAACTGGATCTTTGTTAGAGGACATTAAAAAAGTTGAGGTTAAACTGAATGAAGTTCCAGACATTGAAGTAAAAGAAGTAGTAATAAAAGAGACTGGAAATTTTTTAAATCTAAAAGATAATATAATAAATATTCCCGTAGAGATGATTGTTTTTCCATTTTTTACTCCTCAAAAACAGAATAAGAGAATAAATTTTCAATACTCATTTGAAGATTTAGGGGTTACAATGTCATGTACATTGATAGCTAAAGACAGTAAAGATAAGGTTTTTCAACCCTCTATATTTGAAGAGAAGATATATACATATTTGATCTCAATGTATGAATTAAAAAAGGAGATCAATGATACAGATGACTATATAGAGTTTGAAATTTCAGATTTTATTGTAAACTTTTTAGGGAATAAGATGAACAGAACCTATTATACCAAGGTTGAACAAGCATTGAAAAATCTAAAGAATACTGAGTACCAATTTGTAGTTTCAAATCATACGAAGTTAGGAAATTACAAGTTTGAAGATGAGGAGTTTAAACTCCTAACTTATCAAAAGTTAGAAAAGGGAAGAAAAAAATATTATAGAGTGACTCTAAATAAAAATATCAGACAGAAGATAAAGGATAAGAGATATATTAAATATAATTCTAGATCCTTATTAGAGATACTTACAAAAGATCCTATAGCTGGAAGAATCTATAAGTATATCAGTAAAATAAGATACGATAAAGATAGAGATAGAATGAATTTGAGAACTCTAGCTGCAATTATCCCTCTAAAAACTGAACAAGTAACAGAGAGACTAAACAAAAATGGTGAGATGAAACAGTATGTTCTTTGTAGACTAAAACAGGTATTAAAAAGAGTTGAAAAAGCCTTCGATGTACTGGTGGAGTTAGGGTATATTTTAAACTATACATCACAATATACCAAAGAGGAGGATACTTACTATTTAGACTATATTTTTAATAGAGAAAAAGATGGAAATTGTCATGTTTCAACATATATTGAAAATAAAACAGTTCCAACTTCAAATGCTAAGAAAAATATTTACTATAACAAAAATGATAGCATAGAAGATGCTGAAATAGTTGAATTTGAAAGTGAAAAAACTCCTATTAAAGAGAGTGTGCTTGTAAAAACAACGAAAAAAGTTACAGATACTACTGAGTTTACAGATGAGATACTAGATAGAATCAAAAAAGCAAAAAGAAATATCTATGTACAAAAAGCTTGGGATAAGAGAACTGACACTAAGATTAAGAAGATCTTTAAAGAAGAGGGAGAGGAAAAAACAAAAGAGGTTTTAAATATTCTGTATAAGAATTTAACTGGAAATATAAAAACAACACTAGTACAGTATATAAATGGAGTATTAAAAAATCTATCTGCCAATGAAAAAAATAACAATAAGCAGAATTTGACTCTATTCTCTAACATTTTAAAAGAAAAGGGACTAAAAAGTAAAAAACAAATAAATCAAGCTAGAAGAAACCAAAAGAAAACTGTATTAAACAACATTTCGGAAATAATGGATGAGAAAAATGTACCTAAGAGTATTATAGAGGAATTTGAAAGTTATGATGAGTATGAAAAATTAAAAATAGAGGAGAAAGCTTTAGAGCTTTGTTCTAATGAGATGGGAGTAGATATTAACTTCTTACTAGCAATGAAAGTGAAAACACGTTCAATATATATAGGTGCAATAAAAGATTATATAGAGAGAGTTATGAAAGAGGAAAAGGAAGAGAAATAAAAATTCAATGTATATAATCAATAATAAAAAACCAAACTTCATTGTTTGGTTTTTTTTACAATATATCTATTTTTTACTAGAAACCCAATAGACAATAGATGATACTAAACCTGGATTTCTATATCTATGAGGAGTGTTCTGTTTGATAAAAATTGAATCTCCTTCATATAAGTGATATAGAGCACTATCTAATTCTATCTCTAACTCTCCCTTGATAACAATACCAATCTCATCATAACTATGACCCCAAGTCATATCACTAAAAGAACTCTCTTCATCAATTGTAATTGCGATTCCATTCAAGCTAGCTTTTTTATTCAATAAACTTTCAACTTTTATGTTTGTTTCAATATTTTTTAAAATCTCTTCTCTTTCAGTAGCTCTAGTGATTGGATTAGTACCAACTTCTTCATCAAGTATCTCCATTAGATTTATTCCTAAAGCTGAACATATCTGCTGTAAATTATTAATTGATGGGCTATTAAGATCTCTTTCAATATTACTTAAAAATCCGATCGAAAGCCCAGTAATTTCTGATAATTGTTTTAAGGTGTAGTCCTTATTCTTTCTAATTGCTTTAATTTTTTCCCCTAGTTTCATTAACGGCTAGTCCTCCAATTCAAAAAATCTAATCATTAAAATTATAACATAAAGATCAATTAAAGTAAATTCTAAAAAGCCAAAAAAGGAAAAAATAGTGAAAAAAATTACAATATTTTAAAACAAAAATATTAAAAAATTTTCAAAAAAATGGAAGTTTAGTATAATGAAAAAAATATTATTATAATAGAGGAATTATATATAATCAATGGTTTATTAAACAATAAAAGACTGCAATAAATGCATTTTATGAATAAAACATTTCATTAAAGTGAAAAAAATCTTGAAATATTTTAGATGTTGTGTTATACTTTTTATGTATTTAAAAAAACGATAATATACGTAAAGAGAACGAAACATATCGTAAAGTTATATTTAATTTTTGTAAAGTAAAATCAAACAAAGAAGGAGAAAATGATGGACGTTATTAAAGGAGTAGTTTTATTATTTGTGGTTTTAGGAGGATTTTCATTATTCAGTATGAAAGCACCAAGAGGAATGAAAGCTATGGGAGCTTTAGCAGGAGCAGCAACAGCAAGTTTCCTAGTAGAAGCATTCCAATTATATGTTGGTGGAGATCTTTTTGGAGTTCCTTTTTTAGGAGAAGTTGGTAAAGCAGCGGGATCAATGGGAGGAGTTGCAGCAGCAATATTAGTACCACTAGCATTAGGAGTTAACCCTACATATGCAGTATTAACTGGAATTTCATTAGCAGGATTTGGAACGACACCAGGATATGGGATGTTACCAGGATTTTTAACTGGATATATATTGTCATTTATTATACCAAAAATAGAAGAGAAAATTCCTCAAGGATTAGATTTAATATTTGTAATTTGTTTTATGGCACCATTAGCTAGATTAATAGCATCAGTATCTAACCCTATAGTAAACTCTACTCTATTAAATATAGGAAGAATATTAGAATCTGCATCACATTCTAGCCCAATTTTAATGGGAGTTATCTTAGGAGGGGTAATAACTGTAGTAGCAACTGCACCATTATCATCAATGGCTTTAACAGCTATGATGGGATTAACAGGTGTACCTATGGCAATTGGAGCATTATCAGTAATGGGATCATCTTTTATGAATGGAGTATTTTTTCACAGAATGGGATTTGGAGATAGAAAAACTACAATAGCAGTAGCTATAGAGCCATTAACACAGGCAGACGTAATTTCAGCAAACCCAATACCAGTTTATGTAACAAACTTTATAGGTGGAGCATTAGCAGGAGTTATAGTAGCTCTTTTCGGACTTGTTAACAATGCAAAAGGAACAGCAACACCAATAGCAGGATTGATGGTAATGTATGGTTTCAATGATCCAATTACAGTAACAAAAGTTGCTTTAATGTGTGCGGCTTCAGGAATACTAGCAGGATTTGTAGGATCATTAATATTCAAAAATTATAAAATTAAAACTGTAGAAGAGATAAGAGGTAAAAATTAATGGATAGCTTAAAGGAATTATTTAAAATAGGATGTGGACCTTCAAGTTCTCATACAATGGGTCCAGAAAGAGCAGCAAAGAAATTTAAAGCAGAAACTGAAGGAGCAAACTTATATATAGTTGAGCTTTATGGAAGTTTAGCAGCAACAGGTAAGGGACACTTAACAGACTGGATAATAGAGGAGACTTTAAAACCTGTTAAGACAGAGATAATCTGGATGCCAGAGTTCATACATGAGTATCACACTAATGGAATGAAATTCATAGCTTTAGATAAAGATGGAAAAGTTATGAAAGAGTGGTTGGTATTCTCTGTTGGTGGAGGAACTATAAAAGAACTTACTGATAAAAGAAGTGGAGCAGGACAATGCTATAATCTAAATAAAATGGATGATATTATGGCATGGTGTAAAGAGAATAATAAAGAGTTATGGGAATATGTTGAGTACTGTGAAGGACCTTCTATTTGGGAGCATTTAAAAAGTATTTTAGATACAATGAATGCTGCTGTAGATAGAGGAATAAGAAAAGATGGAGTTCTTCCAGGAAAATTAAGATATAAAAGAAGAGCGAAAGAGATTTTCGATAAAATTGACAAGAAAAGAAATTATCTTGTGTTGACAAAGAAGATTTTTGCATATGCTTTAGCAGTATCAGAGGAAAATAGTAGTGCTGGAACAATAGTTACAGCTCCAACTTGTGGAGCAGCTGGTGTAATACCAGGTCTTTTAAGAGCTCTTATAGAGGAGTATCAATTAGATGAGACAACAGCATTAAGAGCTTTAGCAATAGCAGGATTAATTGGTAACTTAATAAAGGAAAATGCTACGATATCAGGAGCTGAAGGTGGTTGTCAAGCTGAGGTAGGAGCTGCTTGTTCAATGGCTTCAGGAATGGCTGTATACATCTTAGGTGGAACTACTGAGCAGATAGAGTATGCTGCAGAGATGGGAATGGAGCACCACTTAGGAATGACTTGTGACCCAGTTGGTGGATATGTACAAATTCCTTGTATTGAAAGAAATGCAATTGTTGCAGTAAGATCTTTAAATACAGCTGACTATGCTCTTTCAACAAATGGAGATCACACAATAAGTTTTGACCAAGTAGTTATAACAATGAAAGAGACTGGAGTAGATATGTGTTCTGCATATAAAGAGACATCTACTGGTGGTCTAGCTAAATATTACGATAAATTTTTAAAAGAAGATTCAGAAAATTAATTGTATATAATCAATAATAAAAACACAAGATATTGTGTTTTATAAAAAGAGATTAAACTATATCTAAAATTTTTATTCAGATGATTTTAGATATAGTTTTTTTTATCTAAATTTTCTCTGTTTAGTATTGACAAATTGAGAAAAAAGGGGTATTTAAAGAATAGGGATATAAAAATAATGGGAGGGAAAAAATGGCAAGATACATATTGAATGAGACAAGTTATTTTGGTTTAGGAAGCAGAGAGAATTTAGCAACTGAGGTAAAGGCAAGAGGGTATAAAAAAGCCTTACTTGTAAGTGATAAGATACTTGAAAGCTGTGGGGTATTGGATAAGGTAAAAAAAGTATTAGATGATGCTAATATAGCATATTCAGTATTTACAGAGATAAAACAAAATCCAACAGTTAAAAACTGTAAAGATGGATTAGCAGCATTTAATGCTGCAGGGGCAGACTTTATAGTAGCAGTAGGTGGAGGATCAGTAATTGATACAGCTAAGGCTATAGCTATTACAAAAAATAACCCAGAGTTTGAGGATATTAAATCTTTAGAGGGAGTAGCACCTACACACACTAAATGTGTACCTATAATAGCTCTACCTACAACTTGTGGAACAGCTGCAGAGGTAACAATTAACTATGTAGTAACTTTAGAGGATGAAAATAGAAAGATAGTTTGTGTAGATCCTAAAGATATACCATTGGTAGCAATAGTTGACGCTGAATTGATGTTAACAATGCCAAATAAAACAATAGCAGCAACAGGAATGGATGCTTTGACACATGCAATTGAAGGATATATTACAAAAGGGGCTCATGTAATTTCAGATATGTTTGAGATAAAAGCTATAGAATTAATAGCAAAACATCTAAGAGGAGCTGTAGCTGATAAGAATTTAGAGGATATGGATGGAATGAGTATAGCTCAATATGTAGCAGGAATGGGATTCTCAAATGTAGGATTAGGAATAGTTCACTCAATGGCACACCCATTAGGAGCTGTATATGATATACCTCATGGAGTAGCTAATGCACTACTACTTCCTACAGTAATGGAGTTCAATATGTCAGCTTGTATAGATAAATATGGAGATATAGCAAGAGCTATGGGTGTAGATACAACAGGAATGAGCAGAGAGGAAGCAGCTCAATCAGCAGTAGATGCAGTTAGAAAACTTGCTATTGATGTAGGAATACCACAAACACTTAGAGAGATTGGAATACCTGAAGAGGGATTACCAAAATTATCAAAAGATGCTTTAGCAGATGTTTGTACTGGTGGAAATCCAAAAGATGTAACTTTGGAAGATATAGAAAAACTATATAATAAAGTATATTAATATGTATATAAACAGTAATAAAGAAACTTTCTTCAGTCATTCTGAAGGAAGTTTTTTTATTTATTTCACTAAAAACTTGAAATTACTAATTTAATTTGCTATACTTTTAACTGACAAGACAACTGTCTTTACATATTGTATACAGGAGGAAAGATGAATATAAAAGATGAGATAAATAAGTTGAAGAAAGAGAAAAATGCAGTAATACTAGCACATTACTACACTAGAAACGAAGTTCAAGAGGTAGCTGACTACATTGGTGATTCATACTATTTAAGTGAAAAAGCACAAGAACTAAAAGAGGATATTATAATAATGTGTGGAGTATATTTTATGGGAGAGAGTGTTAAATTATTAAATCCTAATAAAAAGATTTTAATTCCAGATATGAATTCTGATTGTCCTATGGCTCATATGGTTACTTTAAAGCAGATTGATGAGATGAGAAAGAAATACGATGACTTGGCTGTAGTATGTTATGTAAATTCAACAGCTGAGATAAAGAGTATGAGTGATATATGTGTAACATCAGCTAATGCAGTTAAAATTGTTGAAAAGTTAGAGAATAGGAATGTATTTTTTATTCCTGATAAGCATTTAGGAAGTTATGTAGCTACTAAGGTTAAAGATAAAAATATTATTTTAAATGACGGATATTGTCCAATACACCATACTCTGTTAAAAGAGGATGTAGAATTATTGAAAGAGAGATATCCTCAAGCTAAGGTATTGGTTCATCCAGAGTGTAGAAATGAGGTAGTACAACTAGGTGACTTTGTAGGGAGTACATCTGGAATTATCAACTATGTAAATAAAAGTGAGAATAGTGAATTTATAATCTGCACTGAATTAGGTATTTTATATGAATTGGAGAGTGGAAATCTAGATAAAAAATTCTATTATCCAGAACCTAAGATGGAGTGTTTAGATATGAAAAAAATTACTTTAGATAATATATACAAAACATTGAGTGAAGAGGAAAATGAGATTATTATAGAGAGTAATATACAGGTAGAGGCAATAAAACCTTTGAAAAAAATGTTACAATTAGGGAGATAAAGATGAAGAGAGAATATGATGTTATTGTTGTGGGGACAGGTGTTTCAGGTTGTTTTACAGCTTTGCACCTCTCATCAAACTTAAGGATACTGCTAATTACTAAAGAAAAATTAGAGGAAAGTGACTCTTTTTTAGCTCAAGGTGGGATATGTGTATTGAAAGAAAAAGATGATTTTTCAAGCTTTTTTGAAGATACTTTAAAAGCAGGGCACTATGAAAATAATAAAAAATCTGTTGAGGTGATGATAAATTCATCTCAAGATATTATAAGGGAATTGATTGATTATGGTGTAGATTTTAATTCAAAAGATGGAAAGCTTCTATTTACTAGAGAAGGAGCACATTCTAAAGAGAGAATACTCTATCATGAGGATATAACAGGTGAGGAGATTACAAGCAAACTATTAGCTCAGGTAAAGAGAAGAGAGAATATTGAAATAGTAGAAAAAACAAGTATGTTGGATATTATCAATAATAATAATAGTTGTGAAGGAATAGTAGTAAAAGATTCAAATGGAGAGATATTCAATATTTATTCCAAAATGGTTGTTTTGGCAACTGGGGGAATAGGGGGTATATTTGAGAATTCAACTAACTTTCCACATCTAACTGGAGATTCTTTAGGAATTGCTTTAAAACATGATATAAAAATAAAGGATATTAGCTATATACAGATACATCCAACTACACTCTATTCTGAGAAGAAGGGGAGAAGATTTCTTATTTCTGAATCTGTAAGAGGTGAAGGTGCCCTCTTATACAATCAAAAATATGAAAGATTTACAGATGAATTACAACCTAGAGATGTTGTGACAAAAGCTATATTGGAACAGATGAAAAAAGATGGTGGAAAGTTTGTATGGCTTGATATGAGACCGATTATGAAAAAGGGCATAGATATCAAGGAACGTTTTCCTAACATTGTTAAAAGGTGTTTAGAAGAGGGATATGACCCAGAGAAAGAGTGTATACCAGTAGTTCCAGCTCAACACTATTTTATGGGAGGAATAGAGGTGGATTTGAAAAGTTCTACATCTATGAAAAATCTCTATGCAGTGGGAGAGACTAGTTGTAATGGTGTACATGGAGCTAATAGGTTAGCAAGTAACTCTTTATTGGAGAGTCTAGTTTTTAGTGAGAGAGCAGCTTTGGATATAAATGAGAGATTGCTAAAAGAGGAGTTTTATCAACACAGTATTGATGAAAAAGTGGAGAGTAGAGAGCTATCTTTTGAAGAGTTAAAAGAGGAGCTATTTATAGCAATAGAAAAGGATAAGAGAATGAAGGAGAGTAGGAATGGATTTAGTAACTAATAAGATAAATGTAGATGATTTGATAATTATGGCACTGAAAGAGGATGTTCCTAATGAGGATATAACTACTAATTCTATCATCAAGGATAGAACTTTGGGAAAATTTACATTGATTTGTAAACAGGATGGAATTTTGGCAGGAATAGAGGTTTTTAAAAGAACTTTTGAGCTTTTGAGTAATGAGGTTCAATTCAATATCAACTATAAAGATGGAGATATTGTAAAGAAAGGAAATATCATAGGAGAGATAATTTCAGATATTAGAGTTTTATTAACAGGGGAGAGAACAGCTTTAAACTACTTGCAACATATGAGTGGTATTGCAACTTATACTCATAGTATGGTAAAATTATTGGAAGAAAGTGGAATTAAGTTACTCGATACTAGAAAGACTACTCCTAATATGAGAATCTTTGATAAATATGCTGTAAAAGTGGGTGGAGGTCACAATCACAGATATAACTTATCTGATGGAATTCTACTAAAAGATAATCATATTCAGGCTGCTGGTGGAGTTGGTAAAGCTATAAATTTAGCTAAAGCTTATGCCCCTTTTGTAAGAAAAATTGAAGTAGAAGTTGAGAATTTGGATATGGTGAGAGAGGCTGTACAAGCTAAGGCTGACATCATAATGCTTGATAATATGGCTCCAGATATGATAAAAGAAGCTGTTGAGATAATTGATGGACGAGCAGAAATAGAGTGTTCAGGAAATATAACAAAAGAAAATATTGAAAAATTAAAAGGAATAAAAATAGATTATATTTCAAGTGGAGCATTGACACACTCAGCACCTATTTTAGATTTTTCTCTAAAAAATCTTCAACTATTGTAAATGAAAGGAGAAAATTTTGACAGGTAAAGAGAGACGTAAAAAGATTTTAGAATTGATAAAAAATACAACTAAGCCTATATCAGGAACTGAATTAGCAAAATTGTTAGATGTGAGTAGACAGGTGATAGTTCAGGATATTGCACTGTTAAGAGCAGAGGAAAATGATATCTCATCAACAACAAAGGGATATGTACTAAAAACTTCTGAAAATTGTAGAAGAGTGTTTGAAGTTATGCATAGTGATGAGGATACTGAAAATGAATTGAACCTAGTTGTAGATTTGGGAGGAACAGTTTTAGATGTATTTGTTACACATGAGATATATGGGGATATAAGAGCTAACTTGAATATCACTTCAAGAAGAAAGGTTAGAGAGTTTATAGAAAAATTAAAAACTAAAAATATATCTCCACTAAAAAATCTTACATTGAGTAAACACTATCATACTGTTGAAGCTGAGAGTGAAGAGATTTTAAATCTGATTGAGAGTGAATTAAAAGAGAAAAAATTTATAGTTGAGTAAAATTACAAAAGGTGCCCTAAATAGAGCACCTTTTATAATTACTTAATCAACTTATTTTAATGTATCAACAACATTCATTTTTATAGCTTTGAACTTACAAGTATCAAAGCAGATTCCACAACCAACACATTTATCAGTTATTACGTGGTGTTTCTCTTTTACAGCTCCTTCGATAGCTCCAACAGGACACTTTCTAGCACAAGCTGTACATCCTTTACAGTTGTCTTCTATAATTTCAGCTTTTTTAATCTCTTTAATATCGCTTACAATAGCCTTAGTAGGACACTTAGTAGCACATATTCCACAAGAGATACATTTAGCTGGATCTATCTTAGCAAGGTTGTTTTCAACTGTGATAGCTCCAACAGGACAGTTCTTAGCACATATTCCACAACCGATACAAGCTACAGAACAAGCTTTCTTAGCATTAACACCTTTTTCTTTAGAAGAACAAGTAACAGTAACTTTTTTACTTTGTGGTAACATAGCTATTACCTTCTTAGGACAAGCTTTCTGACAAAGTCCACAAGAGATACATTTATCCTCGTCAACTTCAGCTATTCCATTAGCATTAACTTTAATAGCTCCAACAGGACAAACTTTTTCACAATCTCCATGACCTAAACATGAGTAAACACAAGACTTGTCTCCACCAGCATAAAGCATCATAGCAGCACAAGTTTGAAGTTCTCCATCAAAATCATATATTTTAGAAGTCTTAGTGTTGTCACCTTGACATAAAACTCTAGCTACAACTTTTTCACCAGAAACATCTACAGATGCTCCCATAATCTCTCCAATTTTTGCCGCTACAGCAGCTCCACCAGGTGCACATAATGACATAGGTGCTCCCTCTTCAACTATTGCAGCTGCATATCCAGAACATCCTGGATATCCACATCCTCCACAGTTTGCTCCAGGAAGAATTCCACTAATTGCTTCTATTTTAGGATCTACTTGAACTTCGAATTTAATTGAAGCAAAAGCTAGGAAAAGTCCCATTGCAAGTCCTGTTAACCCCAGCACAATTGCTGGTATTAATATCGCTTCCATATTTACCTCCAATAATTATTAAATTTTCATACCACTGAATCCCATAAATGCCATAGCAAGTAAACCTGCACAGATGAAGGCAATTGGAATTCCTTTAAATGGTGCTGGGATAGCAGAATACTCTATTCTTTCTCTTATACCAGCAAGTAGAACCAATGCAAGTGAGAATCCTACTGCAACTGCGAAACCATTTACAAGAGTTTCAATAAAGTTGTATTCAGATTGAATATTGATGATTGCAACCCCTAGTACAGCACAGTTTGTAGTTATAAGAGGTAGGAAAACTCCCAACGCTTTATAAAGTGATGGTGATGTTTTAGCAATAGCCATCTCAACGAATTGAACTAATGCTGCAATTATTAGAATAAAAGCAATAGTTTGTAGATATTCCAATCCAAAAGGAGCTAATATAAAATGATAAACAAGCCAAGTTACTGCAGATGCAATAGTTATAACGAATGTAACAGCCATTCCCATTCCTAAAGAGGCATCAACTTTCTTAGAAACTCCCATAAATGGACAACATCCTAAGAACTTAGCAAAAATAACGTTATTTATAAAAATTGAACCAATAATGATACTAAATAAACTACCAAAACTCACGATTATCCCTCCTTACTCTTTTTCATATCAAGATAGTTAAGGAAAGCTTTGATGAAAGCAATTGTAATAAATGCTCCAGGAGCTAGTATGAATATAAGAGCTGGTGAATATGATTCAGGTGTAACTCTTAATCCGAATATAGTTCCGTTTCCTAAAACCTCTCTAATCATTCCTAAAACTGTTAATGCAAGAGTAAATCCAAGTCCTGATCCAATACCATCTAAGAAAGATGCGAATACTCCATTTTTAGATGCAAAACTTTCAGCTCTTCCAAGTACAATACAGTTAACAACGATAAGAGGAATAAATAGTCCTAGTACCTTATATAAATCAGGAGTATATGCTTCCATAACCATTTGTACTATAGTAACTAGAGAAGCAATAATCATAATATATGCTGGTATTCTAACTTGTGAAGGAATAACATTTTTAAATGCAGATATAAGTAGGTTAGAACAAGCAAGAACTGCGATAACAGCTAATCCCATAGATAGACCATTCATTGCTGAACTTGTAACTCCAAGTGTTGGACATAGTCCTAAAAATAGTACAAATATAGGGTTTTCTTTAAAAATTCCTGATAATATTATTTTTCCATAATTATTTTTCATTATTTACTCACCCCAGTTTCATAAGCTTTTAAAGCTCTTATAAGTCCTGTATAAACAGCGTTAGGAGATATTGTAGCTCCAGCAAAGGCGTCAACAGATTTATTAAATTCATAAGAAGAATCTTTTCCAATCCAGTGATCTTGCCACTCTATTCCAGCTATTTTAGCTCCTAGTCCTGGAGTTTCAGCTTGGTTAATAATTCTTACTCCAGCAATTGTACCATCTAAGTTAATTCCAAGAGTAAATGTGATATTTCCTGCATATCCAGGTTGAGCAACTGCAACAACATATCCAACTTTATTTCCATTAGCATCATATCCAGGAATAAAAGATAATTCTTCCACACTAGTTGCTTCCTCAGCTTTAAACTCATTAGCTAAAGGTAAAACCTGTTTTTTAGCTTCATTTTGTGCTCTTTCATTATTTTGAGCAATAACAACTTTAGTAAAATCATTAACTAATCCTAAGATTCCTGCTGAGACTGCAGCTATAACTAATAGAACTAGTCCATAATGTACAAATCTATTTTTCATTAGCTTTCACCTCACCAAATTTTTTAGGTTTAGTATATCTATTGATTAGAGGTACAACTCCGTTCATAATTAAGATAGAGTATGCAACTCCCTCAGGATATCCACCTTTCATTCTTATCATAGAGATTAGAAGTCCTAATAGTAAAGCATAGATTATCTTACCTTTGTTAGTGTAAGGACTTGTAACCATATCAGTAGCCATATAGAAAGCTCCTAAGAAAAGTCCTCCAGATAGTATATGCATTACAGGATCTCCACCCATAGCCCAAGTTAAAACGAATACAGTTCCAATTATAATTGCAGGAACTTTCCAATCAATTTGCTTTTTATAGATTAGGTATATTCCACCTATTAATAATGCAAGTGCTGAAGTCTCTCCTAAACATCCACCCATTCTTCCAATGAAAGCTTGTAAATATTGGTTTCCACCTTCTAATAGAGCAGAATCAAGGTTAATACCTCTCTTCATAGCATCAAGTACTGTAGCTCCAGCTTTTCCATCATAAGCAAATGTAGTGATAGCTACTGGCCAAGATGCTTGAACGAAAGCTCTTCCTACTAAAGCAGGGTTGAATACATTGTGTCCAAGCCCTCCAAATACCATTTTACCTAAACCAATTGATATCAGACAACCAACAACTACATATTGTAGTGGCATAATAACTGGAATTACAAAAGCAAATAATATACCTGTAATAATAGCACTTCCATCAAATATAGATGGCTCTTGTCCCATTACTTTTTGACATAAATACTCTGTAACCATACAAGTAAGTATAGATACAGCAGTTACTATAAATGCTCTTATACCAAATACATAAACAGCAAATAGAAACGCTGGTATTAATGATATAATTACATCATACATTACTTTTTCAACTGTTTCTGATGTTCTTATATGAGGCGATGGCCCCATCTTTAAAATATTAGTCACTTTACCCTCCTGTAACTTAATAACAATTTAGTTATAATTATTTCTATTTTTTCATTGCTCTTAATTTAGATTTTCCTATTTTAATAGCTTCAGTTAGTGGTCTATTAGCTGGACAGATGTATGCACAAGATCCACACTCAATACAATCCATTAAGCTGAATTGTCCAAGTTGTTCCCATTGCTCAAAAGCAGCAAGTCTTGCAAACATAAGAGGCTCTAATCCCATAGGACAAGCTTCTACACACTTTCCACACCCAATACAAGATTTAGGTTTGTAAGGATTTGTTTCCTCTCTAGTAAGAGCTAATAGTCCAGAAGTTCCTTTTATAACAGGGGCATCTTCAGAGAATTGAGCCATTCCCATCATAGGTCCTCCCATTACAAGCTTATCAACTATCTCTCTATTTACTCCACAATAATCCAATAGATAAGAGAATGGTGTTCCAATAGCTATTTTAACGTTTTTAGGTGTAGCAATAGCTTTTCCTGAAACAGTAACAACTTTCTCTATTAATGGGATACCATTAACGATACCATCATATATAGCAGCAGCAGTACCAGTATTTTGAACTACAACTCCAACAGCAGATGGAAGTTTTCCAGATGGAACCTGTCTATCTAGAACAGCCTTAATAAGTTGTTTTTCTCCTCCTTGAGGGTATTTTGTTTTTAAAGGTGCTATCTGAATTCCAGTTCCTTCAGCAACTTTTTTCATAGAAGCAATAGCTTCAGGTTTATTCTCTTCAATACCTACTATGGCATTGTTTATTCCAAGAATTTTCTTTATAATTTGGATACCGTTTATTATCTTTTCTGGGTGCTCAAGCATAAGTCTGTTATCTGAGTTTAGATAAGGCTCACACTCAGCTCCGTTAAGTAATAGAGTATCAATTTTAGCATCAGCTGGTGGATTAAGCTTGATATGAGTAGGGAAACTAGCTCCTCCAATACCAACGATACCTTTCTCTCTAATCATAGCAAGTAGATCTTTTTTGTCAGCAGCTTCCCAGTTTTCGATTTTAGGTAGCTCTGCCCAAGTCTCTTGTTCATCATTTTCAATAATGATAGTTTTAATTCTTCCCATTAAAGGAAAAACATGTTCTTCTATCTTCTTGATTGTTCCACTTACTGGAGAGTGAATAGGTGATGACATAAAAGCTTGAGAATCAGCTATTTTTTGTCCCTTTAAAACCTTGTCTCCAATAGCTACAGTTGGATCTAGTGGTGATCCGATATGTTGTAATAATGCGATATACAACATTTTTGGTGCTTTCAGTTCTTCAACAGCCATATTTTCTGTTTGAATTTTATTTTCAGGTGGATGCACTCCTCCTCTGAAACCAAAAAATTTCATACAAAATCTCCTTTCAACTTTAAAGTTAATTACTACTAAACTAAGTTTATCATATTTATTACTATTTAACAACATATTTTCGATATTTTTTTAATCACTTTTTGTTATATTTTTGCATTATTTTTCCTAAATCCAGATCTAAAGCTATGTCTATGGCACATTTAGTAGCTGTCTCAATCATCAATGTTACCTCTTTTTGTTCACTTTTATCAAACTGTCCTAGTACAAAATCAATAGTATTGTCCTTTCCTCTACCTATACCACATTTTATACGTAAAAATTGATCTCCAAGATGTGATATAATCGATTTTATACCATTGTGCCCACCAGAACTTCCCTTCTCTTTTACTCTCAATTTTCCAACAGGAAGATCCATATCATCATAGATAACAATTAACTCTTTTTTTGGATCTATTTTATAAAAATTAACAACTTCTATGATAGAATTTCCACTTAAATTCATAAAAGTTTGTGGTTTTAAAAATAGTATCTTCTCACCATCAACTATCTTTTCACTTAAAAGTCCTTGAAATTTCTCCCTTTCATTTGTTATTCCAAGTTCTTTTTGAAGTTGATTAATTACTTCAAATCCTATATTATGTCTTGTTTTTTCATATTTATTCCCTGGATTTCCAAGTCCAACAATCAGTTTCATTATTTTGTAATCTCCTTTTTAACATTCAGCATTAAATGTAAATTTAGCTAAACCACCCAATGAAGTTTCTCTATATTCCTGTTTTAAATCCTTACCTGTTTCTCCCATAGTTCTAACAACTTGATCAAATGTAACCTTATGTTTTCCATCAGTGTATAGACTGTAAGCAGCAGCGTCTAAAGCTCTAGCAGAAGCAGCAGCATTTCTCTCTATACAAGGCACTTGAACATATCCACCTACAGGGTCACAAGTCAATCCAAGATGGTGTTCTAAAGCCATCTCTGCAGCATATTCTATCTGAGCAAGAGATCCACCTAAAAGGAAACAAGCCATAGCAGCAGCCATTGAACAAGCAGAACCTATCTCAGCTTGACAACCACCTTCAGCACCTGATATTGTAGCATTCTCTTTGATCAAGTTTCCAATAAGACCAGCTACAGCTAAGCTTCTTAAGATCTCGTCTTCACTTAGATCATACTCCTCTCTCATAGCGTATAAAAGTCCTGGGATAACTCCACAAGCACCACAAGTGGGAGCAGTAACAACTCTTCCTCCAGCTCCATTTTCCTCTGAAACAGCAAGTGTATAGGCAAATATTCTACCTAAGAAACCACCTCTACTGTGATTGTTTCTAGCCTTTCTATAGAAGTTAGAAGCTTTTCTAGGGTATTTTAAACTTCCTGGAAGTATACCAGTTGTAGAGATTCCCTTTTCAACTGCAGCTTTCATAGCCTCCCAAATCTCTTTTAGGAATGGAAAAATCTCCTCTCCTTCACACTCTACTACATACTCCCAATACTCTTTTTGATTCTCTTCACACCACTGTTGAATGTCTTTCATAGTATTTAAAGTATATACAGATAGAGCTCCTTTTCTCTCTTGGTAGTGCTCCATTATAGTTCCACCACCAACAGAGAATACCAACCATTCATCTATCTGCTTATTATCTTTGTCAAATGCTTTAAAAAGCATTCCATTAGTATGGTATCTATGAACAATTTCAGGTTTCCAAACTATATCAGTAGGAATAGGTTTCATAGTCTCAATTATTATCCAGTCAGTAAGATGTCCTTTACCAGTAAGTGCTAGAGAACCATATAGTTCAACTTCAAATTTTGTGGCATTTGGATTTTTTGCTTTAAATTTTTTAGCTGCTCTCTCTGGACCCATTGTATGAGAACTTGAAGGCCCGTTTCCTATCTTAAACAACTCCTTTAAACTATCCATTCTAACCTCCTTAAGTATATAAAATTTTTGTTAACCATTTAAAAAAAAGTGAAGAAAGCTAGAAAAACTCCTTTTCAAGCTTTTTTCACTTTGTTAATTTACGCTTGTCTGATCTCACCTTTATAATCTTTTGAGATAGTTGTAAGTATTTTTTCGATTGCAGTACTTATCTCTTTTTCATCAAGAGTTTTTTCTTTATTTCTAAGTACGATACTAAGAGCTACAGATTTTTTATCTGCGTCTATTCTCTCTCCCTCATAAACGTCAAAAATATTGATGTTTTCAATAATAGGAGATACTCTTTTTAAGTTTTCTACCATATTACCAACAAGTACATCTTTAGAAAGAACAATTGCAAGGTCTCTAGTAACTTCTGGATACTTGACAATCTTCTCATATTTAGCTTGACCTTTCATATATTTTGTACATTTAGTAAGGTCTAATTCAGCTATATATACTCTCTCTCTCTTTATCTCCATCTTCTCTTGAACATCAGGATGTATCTCTCCAAAGATTCCAATAGTGTCATTACCTATCTTAATCTCTGCACTTCTTCCTGGATGGAAATTACAGTTACTACTTCTTTCAAGTTTGTATCTAGCTATACCTAGGTACTCCATAAGCTTCTCTACATAACCTTTAAGAGTGTAGAAATCATAAGCTTCTGGTTTTGGATTCCATAGAGTTCTCTCAGGTCTACCAGAAAGTCCAATACAGATTCTAAGATCTTCATCAGCTAATTCTTCAGCTGGAGTAAATACTCTAGAAACCTCACATAATCTAAGATCAAATTGATTTCTATTGATATTATCTCTTATGTTAGCAAGTAAACTCCACATTAGAGTAGGTCTAAGTATAGACATATCCTCACTTAATGGGTTTTTGATCTCGATAACTCTATCTTTTATATTAAGTATATCCACTACATTTTTAGGAATAAAAGAGTAGTTTATAACCTCTTGAAGTCCGATCTCTCTTAAAATTTCCTTTGTATTATCTATTAAATCAATATTTGGAGCTTTTTTACCAGCTTGTATATTTTCAATTGGCATAACAGCTTCAATATTTTCAAATCCATACATTCTAATAACTTCTTCATAGATATCAGCAGTTCTAGTTAGATCTCCTCTATATGTAGGTGGAGTGATAACTAGAGTATCTTGAGAAAGTGTCTTAATTCCAAGTCCTAAGTTACTTAAGATCTTTCCAACAATCTCAGGAGAAAGCTCTTTTCCTATGAATTTATTTAATTTTTGTAAGCTTAGTGGGATCTCATATTTTTGTGGCTTTTCAACATATCTGTCAATAGCTCCATCTAGGATCTCTCCACCAGCTAATTCAGCAATAAGAGCAGCTGCTCTCTCACTAGAATCAGGAATATTCTCTATATCAGTTCCTCTCTCATTTCTATAAGATGAATCAGTAGAGATTCCAAGTTTTCTTCCTGTTTTTCTAATATTTTCAGGAGTGAAGTATGCTACCTCTAAGAATACATTTTTAGTTTCTGAAGTGATTTCAGTTCCAACTCCACCAATAATTCCAGCAATAGCAGTAACTTTTTCATCATCAGCTATAACTAATTCTCCATTTAATTCTCTTTCAACACCATCAAGAGTTACTATTTTTTCACCCTCTTTAGCAGCTCTAACTGTAATACTTCCATTAGCTACTTTATCTAGGTCAAAAGCGTGCATAGGTTGATTATATTCAAACATTACAAAGTTAGTAATATCAACTATATTGTTGATAGGTTTTAATCCCATAGCTCTAATTCTCTTTTTAAGCCATTCAGGAGATTCACCAACAGTAACATTTCTGATAACTCTTCCCATATATCTCTTACATCTTTCTTTATCTTCGATAGTAACTTTAGCAACAGTTGTAGTAGGATCAATAGCCTCTGTATAAGTTACAGAAGGGTATTTTACCTTTCTACCATAGTAAGCAGCTATCTCTCTAGCTATACCTATATGAGATAGGCAATCTGGTCTGTTAGGAGTTATTTCAAGTTCAAAAATAACGTCATCTAGACCCATATATTTTCTATACTCTTCTCCAATAGGTGCATCTTCAGGAAGGATTATAATTCCATCTCCATCTTCTCCAATACCAAGTTCAACTTGAGAGCATAGCATACCATAAGATTCTACATCTCTAATTTTACTCTTTTTAATTTTGAAATCTCCAGGAAGTACAGCACCAATTTTAGCTACAACAACCTTATCTCCTAATTTATGGTTTGGAGCTCCACAAACTATTTGTAAGACCTCTTCATTTCCAACATCTACCTTAACAAGAGTTAACTTGTCAGAGTTAGGGTGTTTTCCATACTCTACAATGTGTCCTATAACTACATTGTTAAGATCTTTACCTTGAATTTCGATAGCCTCAACCTCTTGCCCTATCATAGTCAAAGCGTTATCTAATTCTTTTAAATCTTCTTTTATATCAACATACTGTTTTAACCAGTCTAAAGAAATTAACATTACTCTCCTCCAGAATTACTTAAATTGTTTTAAAAATCTTACATCATTTTCAAAGAAGGCTCTTAAGTCATTTATTCCACGTCTTAACATTGCCACTCTCTCTATACCCATACCAAAGGCAAATCCACTTACCTCTTCTGGATCATAACCAACAGCTTTTAGAACCTCAGGGTCAACCATTCCACAACCCATTATCTCTACCCAACCACTATCTTTACACATTCTACAACCTTTACCTTTACATACAGCACACTGTATATCTACCTCAGCAGAAGGCTCTGTGAATGGGAAGAAGTGAGGTCTAAATCTAACTTCAGTATCTCCAAACATTTTCTTTAATGACTCAGTTAAAATAGCTTTAAAGTTAGCAAATGAAATGTTTTCACCAATCATTAAACCTTCCATTTGATGAAACATAGGTGTATGAGATATATCGTAGTCAGGTCTATAAACCTTACCAGGACAGATCATTCTAAATGGTGGTTTATGCTCAAGCATATATCTAACTTGAACTGGTGAAGTTTGAGTTCTTAAAACAACATCATCATTGATATAGAATGTATCAGTAATATCTCTTGAAGGATGAGTTTCAGGAATATTTAATGCATCAAAATTGTATTTTACATACTCCACTTCAGGTCCATCAGCTACATCAAATCCCATATCTATGAATATATTTTTCATAAAATTCATAGTATCAGTTATTGGATGTGTAGTTCCTAATACATTTCTTTTTCCAGGAAGAGTTATATCAATAACCTCTTCAGCTAATCTTTGATTTTTCTCTTTTTCTTTCAATTCCATATTTTTAGACTCTAATTTAGAGTTGATAAACTCTCTCAACTCATTAACTAATTGTCCAACTATTGGTCTTTCCTCAGGAGTAAGATTTTTCATCCCTTTTGAAATTTCAGTTAACTCCCCTTTTTTCCCAAGTAATTTTACTCTAATTTCTTCTAATTCTAGTAAAGATTCTGCTTTTTCTATGCTAAGATTAGCAGTTTCTTTAAGTTGTGCTACCTTTTCTTTCATTTTTCCTCCCTAGTTTAAAAGGCTTTTATATTTAAAAATTTTATATACTTTTATGAAAAAATTCAATATTTTTTTCAGTAATATTTAAAATTCCATATTCATTGTCATATACAGCACCTGGGTTAAATAATATAATACCATCTTTTTTTGAAATATATGGGATGTGAGTATGACCAAAAATAACAATATTACAATTTAATCTTTTTCCTCTCTCCTCGATAGAATCATAGGAGAATTTTACTCCATATTCGTGACCATGAGCCAGAAGGATCTTAGATCCTTCCAGCTCAATTATCACTTCATCTTCATATCTTCTGTCGAAAATATCACAATTTCCCCGAACTATATAGTATTTAGAGTCAGGGTACAGATAGGAAAGCTCCTCCCCATCAGTACTATGATCTCCAGCACAGATAACAACATCTGGTTGCTCTTTTTTATAAATATTAATCAATGTATTTAATCTTTTGTGTGAATCCGAAATTATTAAAACTTTCATTTTTAACTCTTATCCTATAAATATAGGAGCCTTTCCTTTTTCTAATAATTTAATACCATTTTTACCTATTATCTTTTCAAAGAAATAACTTCTACTTAGATTTCCCATAATTAGTAAGTCAGCATCATCTACTTTTTTCAAAATATCTTCAAAATTATTTGTTACTAACTCTTCATGTTTAATTTTTTTATTGTGTTCCTCTAGATATTCAATCAATATATTTTCTTCAATCTCTTTGTTAATAGCAAAAGATGAGAACTCATTGATGTGTGGGAAGATATTTATAAAGTGATAGCAACTTCTGTTGATCTTAACACCATTGTCGTTAGCTATAACTATGTTATTCATATGAGATAGAGGTTTTTCACCAATCAAGAATATTGATTTGTAATTTCCTTTTAGTATACTTACCTCATTTTCATTTAAAATATCATTTTTTCCCATAATAAGAATATCACATCTTTTCATATGTTCTGTGACAATTTCAGGTACAAGCCCAATATCTATTACAAGTTCAGAAGCAACCCCTTTTTCTTTCAGTAGTTTTTTGATACTTTCGATTTCACCTTTTTCAACCTCGTCCCAACCTTGAGATATAACAGGAGCTCTACCAGCCATCATAAAACCATCTGTTGTAGTTAATAGCTTCTCTCTTGACATATCTTTGATGTAAAGGGGATAGATTTTAAAGCCAAACTCTTTTTCCAAATAAACTGCACTGTCAATTAAATTTTCTCTTTCAATTTCATTTCCAAATAAAACTAATGCTCTTTTCATAGATATCACCCCATTTAAAATGTAAGTTGATTAAATATAATTATTCCACTGTTTCCTCTATCATCTCTTCCTCTTCAGAAGGTTGATTTTCATCAGTAGTTATAACCTCACTTGAAACTGTACTAACTGCTTCGATTTTATCTAATTCATCATCAGCATCTTCAGACTTAACTCTAGTAATAGAAACAACTTTTTCATCTTTTCCATTGACCTTCATAATGATTACACCTTGAGTAGCTCTACCATATAGGACAATATCCTCTACAGCTATTCTTATAACTACTCCAGAAGATGTGATAGCCATTAACTGCTCACCTTGTGTAACAGAAAGGACAGATACAACAGCACCAGTCTTAGGATTACATCTTAGATTGATAACTCCCTTACCAGTTCTAGATTGTGCTGGATACTCATCTATCTTACTTCTCTTACCATAACCATTCTCTGTGATAGTTAAGATACTGCTATTTTCAGCATCTTTTATAAGTAGAGCAGAAACAACTGTATCATTGTCTCTAAGAGTTAAACCTTTTACCCCCATAGTATCTCTACCAGTGTGTCTTACTTGTTCACAAGAGAATCTGATAGAGTAACCATTTTGAGTAGCTATTAATAGCTCCTCTTTATCTATATTTTCAATAAGTCCAACATATATTATGTCGTCGTCATCTTTTAATTTAATAGCTTTTAAACCAGAAACATTTATATTTTTAAATTCGCTTAGGTTAGTCTTTTTAACAATTCCATCTTTAGTTACGAAGATAACCTCGTTCTCATTAGAGAAATCTCTAGTCTTGATGATAGCTCTAATTTTCTCATCATCTCTAAGTTTGATGATATTACCTATCAATCTACCTCTAGATTGTTTAGATGTCTCAGGAATCTCATACACTTTTATATTGTGTACTCTTCCCTGGTTTGTGAAGATTAGAAGTGTATCTAGGTTGTTAGCTGACTCAATATTCTCTACAAAGTCATCTTCAACAGTATTTTGACTAGCTACTCCCTTTCCACCTCTTCTTTGAGCTTTGTACTTGCTTAACTCCATTCTTTTAACATAACCTTTATTAGTGAATGTAAGTATTACAGCCTCATCTTTGATAAGATCCTCTTGAGTTATCTCTTTTCTCTCTTTTTCAATGACAGTTCTTCTCTCATCATTGTACTTATCTTTTAACTCTTGAAGTTCAGTTTTCATAATCTCATATATTCTTGAATCATTAGCTAAAATATCTCTCAATTCAGCAATATATTTTTCAATCTCTTGATATTCAGCCTCAACCTTATCTCTCTCTAATCCAGTTAATCTTTGTAGCTTCATATCAAGTATTGCTCTAGCTTGTACATCTGTAAAACCATATTTTTCCACTAGTTGTTCTCTAGCTTGGTTACCATCAGAGGCACCTCTAACCAATTCAATAATTCTATCTATATTATTAAGAGCAATTCTATAACCTTGTAATATGTGTGCTCTCTTCTCTGCCTTTTCTAAGTTGAACTTAGTTCTTCTTGTGATAACTTCAAATCTATGTTTGATATACTCTTCAATGATCTGCTTTAAGTTCAATACCTTTGGAGTATTGTTTACAAGAGCCAGCATAATTATACCGAATGTATTTTGCAACTCTGTGTATTTGTAAAGTTTATTTAGAATTAATTCAGGCTCCTCACCTTTCTTTAACTCAATAACAACTCTGATACCATCTCTATCTGACTCATCTCTAAGATCTGATATACCAACTATCTTTTTATCCTTTACTAGATCAGCAATTCTCTCAATAAGAGTAGATTTATTAAGTTGATATGGGATTTCTTTTATTATAATATTTATTTTTCCATTTTTCAACTCTTCAATATCAATTTTACCTCTTACTCTTACTTTTCCTCTACCTGTCATATAAGCATCTTTAATACCCTTATCTCCATCTATGATAGCTCCAGTAGGGAAGTCAGGTCCTTTTATATACTCCATTAGATCAAGTGGAGTTAGATCTGGATTTTCAATAAGAGCTAAAGTTCCATCTACAACCTCTCCTAGATTGTGAGGTGGGATATTAGTAGCCATACCAACAGCTATTCCAGTTGCTCCATTTAGAAGTAAGTTAGGAAGTTTAGCAGGTAAAACTGTAGGCTCATCCAATGAATCGTCAAAGTTTTTTCTAAAATCAATAGTATTTTTATCTATATCCTCTAGAAGTTCATTACTTATCTTAGCCATTCTAGCCTCAGTATATCTCATTGCAGCTGCAGAATCTCCATCGATTGATCCAAAGTTTCCATGTCCAGAGATCAAAGGATATCTGTAGTTGAAATCCTGAGCCATTCTAACCATTGTTCCATAAACAGCAGAGTCACCGTGAGGGTGGTACTTACCTAGTACTTCCCCGACGATTCTGGCTGATTTTTTATATGGTTTATCAAAACTCATACCAAGTTCATTCATAGCAAATAGTATTCTTCTATGTACAGGTTTCATTCCATCTCTTACATCTGGAAGAGCTCTACTTACAATAACACTCATTGAATAATCAAGGTATGATTCTTTCATTTCATCTTCTATGTATCTATTATTTATATTCGACATACGATTATTTCTCCTCTTAATCTTAATTTTACCTTCAGTAGATTATACCACATAAATCAATATATATGTGTATTATACGAAGGATTTTTCTTTCTATTAAATATCTAAGTTTTTAACGTATTCAGCATTCTCTTCAATAAACTCTCTTCTAGGATCAACCTTATCTCCCATCAGTTTATCAAATAGCATATCAGCTGCTCTAGCATCATCTATAGTCACTTTTAATAGAGTTCTATTTTGAGGATCCATAGTTGTTTCCCAAAGCTGTTCAGGATTCATCTCTCCCAATCCTTTATATCTTTGAAGAGTATATCTTTTGTCCTCTCCTTCAAAAGCTTCAGTTATCTCTTTTAATTCTCTATCAGAGTAAGCATATTTAATCTGTTTACCATAAGATATCTTGTAAAGTGGTGGCTGAGCAATAAATACGTTTCCATTGTAGATTAATTCCACCATATATCTGTATATAAATGTTAATAAAAGAGTTCTGATGTGAGCACCATCAACGTCGGCGTCAGTCATAAGAATGATCTTACCATATCTAAGTTTTTCTAAGTTAAAGTTATCACCAATCCCTGTACCAAAAGCAGTGATCATAGCTCTTACCTCATTATTTTCAAGAGCTCTGTGAAGACCAGCTTTCTCAACGTTTAGTATCTTACCTCTCAATGGAAGTATAGCCTGATGAGATCTATCTCTTCCCTGTTTAGCAGATCCACCAGCTGAATCTCCCTCAACTATATAAAGTTCGCACTCTTCAGGATTCTTAGATGAACAGTCAGCTAATTTTCCTGGTAGAGATCCAACTTCTAAAGCAGATTTTCTAAGAACTAACTCTCTAGCTCTTTGAGCTGCCTCTCTAGCTTTCTTAGAGTTTAATATCTTCTCAATTATAACCTTTGTATCGCTAGGATTATCCTCTAAAACAACTTTTAATTGAGATCCAACTATAGTTGAAACTACTCCAGTCACTTCAGAGTTACCAAGTTTTGTTTTTGTTTGTCCTTCAAATTGTGGCTGAGGAACTTTTACAGAAACAATAGCGGTAACACCCTCTCTAATATCATTTCCCTGTAATTTTCCATCTTTCTCTTTCAAGAATCCTTGTGCCTTACCAATGTCGTTAATTATTCTAGTAAGAGCAGTTCTAAATCCTTGTACATGAGTACCACCCTCATGTGTGTTGATGTTATTTACAAATGAGTAGATTATTTCAGACTGATTAACTGTGTATAAAAATGCTACCTCAACACCAATATTATCCACTTCACCAGTCATATAGATAGGCTCTTTTATAAGTTTTTCAGTATCTTCAGTTATCTCTCTTAAGAAATCTCCAATACCTCCTTCAAATTCAAAAACCTCCTTTTTAAATGGTTCTTTTCTTGAATCTGTAAGAGTTATAACAAGCCCTTTATTTAGATATGCTAACTCTTTTAATCTATTCTTTAAAGTGTTGTAATCATAGATTAAAGTTTCAAATATCTCATAGTCAGCCTTGAATCTTACTGTTGTTCCATGGTCATCAGATAGACCGATCTCTTTTACATCCTCTTGAGGGATACCTCTATCATATTTTTGGTACCAGATTTTCCCCTCTTTTTTAACCTCTACTTCTAACCATTGAGAAAGAGCATTAACTACAGATACTCCAACTCCGTGAAGTCCTCCAGAAACCTTGTAGTTATCATTTTCAAATTTTCCTCCAGCATGTAAAACTGTAAGAACTATCTCAAGAGCAGACTTACCATATTTAGGGTGGATACCAACTGGGATACCTCTTCCATTATCCACTACTTCAATAACGTTGTCTGGAAGTATATTCACCTCAATGTGAGTACAATATCCAGCAAGAGCTTCGTCCACAGCGTTATCCACTATCTCCCAAACTAAATGGTGCAATCCTCTTTCTGATGTTGTTCCTATATACATTCCTGGTCTTTTTCTTACTGCTTCTAATCCTTCAAGGACTGTTATGTCTTCTGCTTGATAATTATTACTCACTTTCTACCTCCAATTATATTAAAAAATTCATTACATCTACTGAAAAGTGTTTGAGTCCCATAAGAGGTAATATATACCTTCCTATCAGTGAGAACAACACTTTTTTTATCTTTTAGAGTCAATTCTACTAACTCCTTATGTTTGAGTTCATTTTGAAAGAACTCAATATTTTCGCTACTTTGAATATGTATATAATCAATAATAAGCAAAATATCCTTTGTGGGAATCATAAGATTATTTTCTAAAAAAAGATACATTACTCATCTTCTTCATCAGATAATCCATTATCTTTTATATATTTTTTAGCATTTCCATTGTCTATACAGACCTTACAGAACAACTCTTCTCCCTCATATAGCATCCCACAAACTTTACACTTTTTAAAACCATGAGTTAGGAGATAGTTCTCTCTCTCTAAAGCCATCTTACTAAGTGCAGCGACCTTCTCTAAAATTCTATTATTTAAAGTCTCTCCAGTCAGAGAGGAAAGATCATTTTTATTCTCTACATCAGTATTATTGTCAGTAGTACTTGGGATATTTTCCTCTGTATCTACCTTTGCTAGATAAGCCTCTCTATTTTCATCTAGCTTACCAGATTTTATAACGATATCCTGTATAATATCCTCGTCAAAATACTCATTTATAATCTTGATATATCTATTTTTTTCAAGTGTAAAGTGATGAACAAAGACAGGACTTTTAACTCTGATGTGTAGGACACCATCTTTTATAAAATCAGGTTGGCACTCCTTACATATCTTACCTACAATCTTACTCCATTCAGATTTAAGTATCCCCTCTTTAAGACGTCTGCTTTTTTTTACAGCAACATCTATCATATCACTAACATTACTTAATTTCTCGGCCATATTCAATTTCACCACTTTCTACATAAAAATCTTTGGAGTCTATTCCCAATTTATTTGTTGAACTCAAGAGCACTTGAATATTTCTTTTTTCAAGATAATTTAAGATACTATCCTTTCTATTGGAATCAAAATAAGATGATATATCATCAATAATAAGCACAGGATTTTCCTTTTTTTCTCTGATTATCATATCAATTTCAGAGAGTTTCAAAGAGAAAATTATAGATTTTTTCTCACCTTGAGAAGCAGTAGACTTTGCTTCATGTCCATTGAGAATAAAAAGAAAATCATCTTTTTGAGGTCCACACAGAGAGAAACCATATCTTTTTTCTTGAGCAAATTTTTTCTCTATTTTTTCTCTTAAAAGTCTTTTTATATCTTCAAAAGAGAGTTTTTTGATATTTCCTAGATGACAATCATAAGATAAACTCAACTCTTTCTTATCATCAAATAGTTTTCTATAGTTTAGATTTAAGATGATTGAGATTCTTTGAACATATTCCAATCTCTTTTCAATGACCTTAGCTCCATACTTAATAAATTCCTCTTCATATATTGAGAACTCAGGATCTCTTGTTTTTTGCTCTTTTAGATATTTATTTCTAATCTTAAGAAGTTTGTTGTAGTTTTTTAAATCTTGGAAATACTCATTGTTTGCTTGGGCAATTTCACCGTCAAAAAAAGTTCTCCTCACTGATGGAGAACCTGTAATTAAAACAATATCTTCAGGTATATATGTCACTATATTTAATCTTCCATAAAACTCATCATATGATATTTTTTTATTGTTGTAATAGTACTCCTTCTTTTCATTGTTAAATTTCAATGTAAGAGATTTTTCAGAGATACTATCTTTATATAAGATATATACCCCAGTCTTAGTTGAGCCATATTTCATTACCTCATTGACTTTTGAGGTTCTAAAACTTTTTCCTGTGGCATTAAAATATACAGCCTCTAACAAACTTGTCTTTCCTTGACCATTTTTTCCAAAAAATAGATTAAGTTTTGGAAAAAATTTAATATTTCCATCAATTAAATTTCTAAAGTTCACATAATTAATCTCTAATATTTCCAAAGCTTAATCCACCCTATAAAAATTATTTAACTAAAAAAGTCTCTCCAGCAGCTTCAACCTTATCTCCAGGATATAACTTCTTTCCTCTTCTTTCTTCTATTTCACCATTTACCTTAACATTTCCGTCAAGAATAAAGAATTTTGCATCTACTCCAGTATCACACACACCAGTCCATTTTAAAAATTGATCCAACTTAATGAATTCAGTTGAAATTTTAATCTCTTTCATATTTTATCTCCTTAATATCTATAGTAATTTTTTAAAAAAAACAGTTAGCCTACTTTATAGTATATCATATTTTTAATGATTTTCCAATGTTTATCATGCTTACATCTTTGATAATATTTTCTAAAAGTTTTGAAACTTGTGAAAGGTATAATAAATTGTTATTCTTTGTGATATAATATAGAAAGGGAAGGATAAAAAGAGAGGTGGAGCCTATGTATAAGTTTGTATATAATATTCCGACTAAGGTGTATTTTGGAAGTGATCAACTATCAAAATTGGGAAAGGAGATTAAAAAGCTAGGAGATAGAGTTTTAATCTGCTACGGTGGAGGATCTATAAAAAGGATTGGACTCTATGATCAAGTTTTAGAAGAGTTGAAAAAAGAGGAATTGGAGATATTTGAATTGAGTGGAATTGAGCCAAATCCAAGAGTAATATCTGTAAATGCAGGAGCAGATATCTGTAAAAAAGAGAAGATAGATGTGCTTTTAGCAATAGGTGGAGGATCTGTAATAGATTGTACTAAGGCTATTGCAGCAGCTACTTATTATGAGGGAGATGCTTGGGATATAGTTACTAAAAAGGTTCCTGTGACAAAGTGTCTACCAATTGTAACAATCTTAACTTTAGCAGCAACAGGTTCAGAGATGGATGCTGGTGGAGTAATTAGAAATATGGAGACAAATGATAAGATTGGTGTAGCTTCACCATTGATGCAACCAAAGGTATCATTCCTCGATCCTAAGAATACTTATACAGTATCTTCTTATCAAACTGCTTGTGGATCAGTGGACATACTTTCTCATATAATTGAGACGTATTTCAATACAGAGGGAAGTATGTATATGTTGGATTGTTTTATGGAAGGAATGATGAAAAGTGTTGTAAAATATGCACCAATAGCAATGAAAGATCCAGAAAATGAGGAGGCAAGAGCTAATTTGATGTGGACATCCTCTTGGGCTATAAATGGATTTGTAAGAAGTTGTCAACATTGTAGTTGGAGTTGTCACTCTATGGAACATCAACTTTCAGCTTACTATGATATAACTCATGGACTTGGATTAGGAATTGTTACTCCTCGTTGGATGAGATACATATTAGATGAAGAGAATGCGCAGAGATTTAGAAATTTTGCTGTGGCTGTCTTTGGAGTGGATTCAAAATTGGATAATATGAGTGCAGCTCTAGAAGGAATAAAAAGATTTGAAGAGTTTCTATTTGTTGAGCTTGGACTTACAAGCAATTTAAAAGAGTTGGGTATAGATAGAACTCATTTTGATATAATGGCTGAAAAAGCTTGTGGAAATGGAATTTTAAAGGGATTCAAAGAGCTTAATAAAGAGGATATAAAAAGAATCTATGAAATGTGCTTAGATTAATTTAGATTATAAGAGGAAAAAAATTACTATAATTGGTAAAGTAATTTTTTTCCTTTTTTGTTATCTATCTTCTCTTTATTCTTAAAATTGTTTTAAATGTTAGAAGGAATGTGGTACTAGCTATGGTTACAGAACTTATATCAGCCAATGGTTCAGCCCAGTAGATACCCTGTACTCCAAAAAATTTTGGAAGGATAATAGCCAGTGGAACAAGAAGAATAACCTTTCTTAAAAGGGCTATAAATATTGAGTATTTAGCCTGTCCTAAAGCTAAGAATGTCCCTTGAATAGCTTGTTGTATTCCAAAGATACACATACCAAGTATGAATATAGGCATATATTTTATGGTGATTTTACTCAACTCTGGTGACTCTATAAAAATACCTACATAGATTTCAGGGAAGAATACTCCTAGACCACCCATAATCAATGTAACACTTAGACACACTACCAATAGAGATTTAAAAGTTTGTAATACTCTTCTGATATTTTTTGCCCCATAGTTATAGCTTATTATTGGTTGTATACCTTGAGTGATACCTGAAACAGGAACAGTTATAAGCTGTAAAATACTTGTTAAAATAGACATAGAACCTACATAAATATCTCCACCATATTTTTGTAATCCAGAGTTTAGAGTTAAAAGGACAAGACTTTCAGTACTCTGCATTATAAATGGAGATATTCCTAGTGTTCCTATCTTAGAGAGTATTTTTTTATCAAATTTAAGATTTTTTACTTTTATTTTAATAACACTTCTTTCTGAGACTAAGAAAGAGACCACCCATAAACTACTTAAGGCTTGTGAGATAAGGGTAGCTAGTGTAGCTCCTTTGACCCCCATTTCCAATTTAAAGATAAAGATGGGATCTAGTATTATATTTGTTACAGCACCAATGAGTACGGATAGCATGGCAGTTTTAGCATTTCCCTGTCCACTTATAAAGGTATTTAAACCAAGAGAGAGCATAACAAAAATAGTTCCACACAGATATAGAGTTATATAATCATTTGCATAGTGGATTATATTGCTACTAGCACCAAAAGCATAGAGAAGTGGTAACTTAAAAATTTGGAAAAAAATTGTTAAAACTACTGAAAAAAGTAGAAGTAGAGCACAACTGTTTCCCAATATCTTCTCAGCCTTATCATAATCTTTGGCTCCTAAAAATATAGATGCTAAAGGGGCACCTCCCTGTCCAGCAAAGGCACTAAAAGCAGAAACTACCATAATTATAGGAAAGGTAACTCCGACACCTGTAAGTGCTAGTGAACCAATCCCCTCTATGTGGCCAATGTATACCCTATCTACAATATTATAAAGTACATTTATCAATTGGGCTAGGACAGAGGGGATAGCCATAGTGACAAACAACTCTTTTAATGGGGCTTTTTCTAATTTTATAGCTGTATTATTCATCTTTCACTCCTATTTTATATATCTTAAATAGATATTTATATTAGATTTATTTTCAGGATTAAAAAAAAGTTCAATTTTTAAATTATCACTAATTATTTCAGTTATCTCTTTCTCTTTCATCCAAAAGATCTTTTGAGTTAGACTGGTGTTATAATCTAATTTAGCAATTTCTGGAATATCTAAAGGTGCCAACTCTTTAAAGACCAGCTCTTTTAATTTATTGATACTTTTAACTTCACACTCAATCTTTTTTAAAGCGACATATGATTCTCCTAACTCATTATTAAGAAATTTCTCAAAGATATCGTCAAATTTTAGACGATATTTCTTTTTATTTTTGATAGTAAGTAATAATTTATTTTTTGTGTAGTTGTAGCCATGAGTTTGAATGGCGTTGAATATAACCACTTTTAATTTTTCAGGCTCTAAAATATAGTGTTTATATAGTCTTAAAAAGTTATTAACATAGTTTCTAACTTCATCAATATTATTGTTTTTTAGGTAAAAGACTACAGTATAATTTGTATCTGTTTTATTAATTTTATAAGAAAGTTTAAAATCGGTGTAAAGATTTATATCCTCTATCAATGGTTCAATAAGAAAACGTTTAACATCATAGAGTCGTTTATACTTATAATTATTAATAATATCTCTAAACTCCTCCAGTGGTAGTTCTATTGTAGAGTCTAAAAAATTAGGTTTTATCAGTTTATAGAAAAAATCAATAGAAAAGTCATATTTAAAAAATAAAATTTGTGGAAGATTGTAATGAAAAATCTTCTCTTCGTTTTTTAGGTATTCGATAAATATAGGATTAAAATTTATCGTTACAAAGTTATTTATAAAAGAGTATGAATTAAAAATAGAAAGATATTCCATATTATCATTTGAGTACAGATATATACCTTTTTTACAAAATCTATCAATAAAAGAAAGTTTGCTATTTTTTAATTTTGGAATATCTAAGTCTTCTAATAAGAAAGTTAGTTTTTCAAGTTTTAGTTCTTTTTTTACCAAAAAGTTAATTAATTTCTTCTCATCTTTAGTTAATGGACACGAAAATTCAACAAAAACTTTTTTTTTCAAGATTTTTCCCCCTTTTTTCATAAAAAAAATAACGAAAAATTCAAGTGTTTATTTTTCCTATGAAAGTATGAAACGTTTTATATGTTATTTTAGCATAAAAAGGGTATAAAATATATAAAAAAACGAAAATTAAGGAGTTTTATTAGAAGAGTTGCTAAAATATTATTTTTGATGTATTATATCGTTATAAAACTAAACGTTTAAAAAAGTTACATATAAAATGCAAATAGAATGTGGAGGTAAAAAATGGAGAAGAAAATATTACTATTATGTGCAGCAGGAATGTCAACAAGTTTAATGGTAACTAAAATGTTAAAAGCAGCAGAGGAAAAGAAAATAGATGTAAAGATAGAAGCTTGTCCAATAGAAAGATTTAATGAAAAATTAAATGAGTTTGACATATTTTTATTAGGACCACAGGTAAGATTTAAACAGGCTGATTTAAGTAAGGTAGCTGCAGAGTGTGGAAAAAAAGTAGAAGTTATAAATATGTTAGACTACGGAACTATGAATGGAGCTAAAGTCTTAGAAACGGCTTTAAATGCATTGAAATAACAAAATTAGGGGGAGATGTTAGAATGAATAAAATAAATGAATTTTTGGAAAAATATTTTTTACCACTAGCTATGAAAATATCTGGGAATATATATTTACAAGCAATTAGGGATGGATTAACTCTTACAATGCCACTATTAATAGTTGGAAGTATATTTTTGATATTTGCTTATCTACCAATACCAGGGTACTCTGGATTTATGGAGGGAGTATTTGGAGAATTATGGAAGAGTAGAATATTATATCCTGTACAGGTAACATATGATGTTATGGCTATGGTTGCCTCTATTGGAGTAGCCTATAGATTAGCTGAGAAGAAGAGAGTAGATCCAATCTCATGTGGAGTAATATCTTTGACAGCGTTTCTATTATTATCTCCATTTAGTATTTTACATACAATTGGAGAGACAGTAGTGACAGTAACAGGGATTAATCTTGGGCTTGTTGGAAGTAAAGGATTATTTGTAGCTATAATAGTAGGGATTTACACAACAGAGGTAGTAAAGTTTACAATAGATAAAAATTTAATAATCAAGATGCCAGATTCAGTGCCACCAGCAGTAGGAAAGTCTTTCTTGGCACTTATACCAGCTATAATTACTATAATTTTAACATTAGTAGTGAGAATTGGATTTGAGTTAACTTCTTTTGAAAATGTTCACAACTTTATAACTATTATCTTAGGAAAACCATTGACTATCCTAGGAGGATCGTTTATAGGAACTATACTATCAGTACTTGCAGCTCAAATTTTCTGGAGTATGGGATTACATGGTGCCACTATAGTAGGATCAGTAATGACACCAATATGGTTACAAATGATGGATGAAAATAGACTGGCTTTTCAAATGGGAGCAGAGATACCTAATATAACAACTTCTTCATTTATGTTTATGAGTTTCCAATATGGTGGATCAGGACTTACATTGAGTTTGGTTTTTCTTATGACTTTCTTTGCTAAAAGTAAACAATTGAGAGAAATTGGTAAAATTTCTTTAGGACCAGGGATATTTAATATAAATGAACCAGTTATATTTGGAACACCAATAGTTATGAACCCAATTTTATTAGTACCATTTATATTAGCTCCATTAGTAAATACTACTATACTTTACTGGGGAACAAAATTTGGTCTAATTGGTATAACTACTGGAGTAAATATTCCATGGACTATTCCAGCACCTATACATGCTTACTTAGTAAGTGGAGGAAATCTATCTACAGTTTTCGGAGTGTTGGTATCATTGATAGTTACAACATTAATATACTATCCATTCTTTAAAATGTATGATGAGCAAAAATATCAAGAAGAGATACAGGGAGAATAAAATTATAAAAATAGAAATAATATGAGGAGGTTTTAATATGGCACATAAATTAAAGATAGCTACTATAGGTGGAGGATCATCATATACTCCAGAGATAATTGAGGGATTTATAAAAAGATATGCAGAATTACCAGTAACAGAGTTATGGTTAGTTGATATAGAGGATGGAAGAGAAAAGCTTGAAATAGTTGGAAATTTAGCAAAAAGAATGGTTGAAAAAGCTGGATTAGCTGATAAATTTAAGATTCATTTGACATTGAATAGAAGAGAAGCTTTGAAAGATGCTGACTTTGTAACTACACAGTTTAGAGTAGGATTATTAGAAGCTAGAATAAGAGATGAGAAGATTCCAATGAGATATGGAATGATAGGACAAGAGACAAATGGAGCAGGAGGATTTGCAAAAGCTTTAAGAACTATACCTGTAATTTTAGATATATGTAAGGATATGACAGAACTTTGTCCAAATGCTTGGTTAGTAAACTTTACAAATCCAAGTGGAATGGTAACAGAGTCAGTTATAAAATATTATCCAAATATAAAGATTGCAGGATTATGTAACGTACCTATTGGAGTTAGAAAATCTGTAGTTAAGGCATTAAAAGCTGAAGATAATGAGATAGAGTTAATATGTGGAGGATTAAATCACTTCTTCTGGGGAAGAAAAGTATTACACAATGGAGTGGATAAGACAAAAGAGGCAGTAGAGGGAGTGTTAAACGATATAGAGAACACACCTGCAAATCTTAGAACATCTGATTCATGGGTAAGAGAGCAGATATTGGATTTAGGAATGATTCCTTGTGGATACCATAGATATTACTACATGACAGATGAGATGTATAGAGCTCAAGTTGCTGATGTAAAATCAGGAAAGGGAACTAGAGGAGAACAGGTAAAGAAAGTTGAGAAAGAGTTATTTGAACTATATAAAGATCCTAACTTAAATATAAAACCTAAGCAATTGGAGCAAAGAGGAGGACAGTATTACTCTGATGCTGCATGTGAATTGATTAACTCTATCTACAATGATAAAGGAACAGTGATAGTTGTATCTACTAAAAATAATGGTGTAATAGATTGTTTACCTGATAATTGTGCAGTAGAGGTAACAGCTAGAGTGTATAGAGATGGAATAAAACCATTTGCTCAAGATCCATTCCCAAAAGAAGCAAGAGGAATACTTCAATTGATGAAATCATTTGAAGAGATGACAATAGAAGCTGCTGTAACAGGAAACTATAACAAAGCAATTCATGCTTTAACACTAAATCCATTAGTTAACAGTGGACATCAAGTTAAAGTTATGTTTGATGAGATAATAAGAGAGAACTGGGATTATCTACCACAATTCCACCATGCAATAAAAAGAGAAAAGTATTAATAAAGTGATAACTTGTTAAAGTTAAAAATGAGATTTTTGTATAAAAAATGCAGGAATCTCATTTTTTAGCTTGGATTATTTAGTGGATAAAATCTCTTCAATATGCTATACTTAAAGTGATGAAAAAAGAATAAAAAAGAGAGAAGGAAAGGTCATATGAGATATATAATTGTTTTATTAATTGTGTTTTCTTCAGCAGTATTTGCAGAGACAAAATTTGAAGATTTAAATAAAGATCACTGGGCTTATCCACAGATACAATCATTGATTGATAAGGGGATAATCGTAGAGAATAGATATAGATTTGATGGGAATGAACCCATGAATAGGTATGACTTTGCTTTTAATTTAGCTAAAGCTCTGGACTATGTGGATTTAAAAAAGGCGAATAAAGAGGATTTAAATATTTTGGAATCACTTATGTTTGAATTTTCTCAAGAGTTAAATAAGATAGGTTTTGACTCTACAACCTTTATTAATAGAATAGATGTTATAAATGAAACAATAGATATTTTGAGAGAGAGAATCAATACAAATGAGAAAACTATAGCAGACTTGAAAAAAAGAGTGGAAGCTCTTGAAGATAAAAATTAAATAAATTAGGAGGAGTACATTATGAAAAAACTGTCATTTGATTATTCAAAAGCACTTCAATTTATGAGTGAAGAGGAATTAGCTCTAATGAAGTCACAAGTATTATCAGCAGAAAAATTTTTAAAAGAGAAAAATGGGGCTGGTAATGACTTTTTAGGTTGGATAGAGTTGCCAACTAACTATGATAAGGATGAATTTGAAAGAATTAAAGCAGCAGCAGAAAAGATAAAAAAGGATTCAGATATCCTTTTAGTAGTGGGAATTGGGGGATCATATTTAGGAGCAAGAGCAGCTATTGACTTCTTGTCACATACTTTTTATAACAACTTACCAAAGGAGAAGAGAAAAGGTACAGAGATATTCTATGTAGGAAACAACATATCTGGTGTATATTTAAAACACCTTTTAGATCTATTAGAGGGAAAAGATTACTCAATCAATGTAATCTCTAAATCAGGAACTACAACTGAACCAGCTATAGCTTTTAGAGTGTTGAAAAAACATATTGAAGAGAAATATGGAAAATCTGAAGCTAAAAATAGAATTTATGCTACTACAGACAAAGCTAAGGGAGCATTAAAGAAATTAGCAGATGAAGAGGGATATGAGACTTTTGTTATTCCTGATGATGTAGGTGGAAGATTCTCAGTTTTAACTCCAGTAGGATTATTACCAATAGCTTGTGCCGGAATAGATATAGATGAATTAATGGCTGGAGCAAGAGAGGCTCAAAATGATTATACAGCATCATTTGAAGAGAATGATTGTTACAAATATGCAGCTATTAGAAATATCTTAAATAGAAGAGGTAAAAACATAGAGATGTTAATTAACTATGAGCCAAGATTACACTATTTTGGTGAATGGTGGAAGCAGTTATTTGGAGAATCTGAAGGAAAAGATGGAAAAGGATTATTCCCAGCAGCAGCAGATTTTTCAACAGATTTACACTCAATGGGACAATATATCCAAGATGGAAGAAGAGAGTTAATTGAAACTGCAGTATTGATAGGAGAGCCAGAAGAGGATATCATAATAGAAGCAGAAGAAGCTGACTTAGATGGATTAAACTATTTAGCTGGAAAAGGAATGGATTTTGTAAATAAGAAAGCATCACAAGGAACACTACTTGCTCATGTGGATGGTGGAGTTCCTAACTTAATAGTAAATGTTCCTGAAGCAACACCTTTCCATTTAGGATACCTATTCTACTTCTTTGAAAAAGCTTGTGGAATAAGTGGATATATCTTAGGAGTAAATCCATTTAACCAACCAGGTGTAGAATCTTATAAGGCTAATATGTTTGCTTTATTAGGTAAAAAAGGATATGAAAAAGAAGCAGAAGCTTTAAATGAAAGATTAGGAAATAAGTAATTAAAAAGGAGAGTTTAGCTCTCCTTTTTTATGTGGTTTTAGATTATTAATCGTCATCTTCATCATCATCGTCGTCATCATCTATATCTTCTCTAATTTTTCTATGTTTTTTAGATAATTCACTATGAATTTCTTTCCACTCCATTAATTCTTCCAATGCATTGTTATCTTCCAATGCTTTTTCAGTCAAATCTTCTAATATAGAGTGCCACTCTTCAAATAATTCATCTTTTTCTAGTAAAGGAATGTCATCTAATTCCAAAATTTCGGTTAAAAAGCTCTCCTTTTCTCTTCTGCTCTTATACTTAAAATTTTCTTTCTTAGCATAACTATAACTTGTTAGAATAATAAATGCTAAAATTATTAACTTCTTTTTCATTCCTTCATTCCCCCATTACTTTTTTATAGTGATTTGATAATTTTTAAGAATTACTATATTTATTATTATACTAAAATTTATGTAGATTTTGTCATTCTTTTTGAAAAAATGGTAAAAAAAAAGCTGTCTATATAGACAGCTTCATATGCTTAGTGAATGGCTGGGGTGGCTGGATTCGAACCAACGCATGACGGAGTCAAAGTCCGTTGCCTTACCGCTTGGCGACACCCCAACAACATATTTATATTACCATATAATTTTTATTAAGTCAATAATTTTTTTGAAAAAAATAAAAAAAAGCTGCCAAACAAGTGACAGCTTTTAATTTTCATAGTTTAATTAAACTAATTTTTTTAATTCAGTAGCAACAAATTCAACATGTGGTCCAATGATAACTTGTACAGCATTTCCTCTTTTCATTATTCCAGCAGCTACTTTTTTAATTTCAGCATCATTAACTTTTTCTCCATCAACAACTTCTAATCTCAATCTTGTAGCACAGTTATCAATAGAAACTAAGTTTTCTTTTCCACCTAATAGAGGTAATAGAGCAGAAGCTACAGCCATATGAGCAGAAACACCATTAGCATTAACTTCAACTTCAACCATATCTTCATCTTCTCTTCCAGGAGTTTTGATGTTAAATTTATTGATTGCAAATGTAAATACTACATAGTAGATTACGAAGAAGATTAATCCTAAAACTATTAGCATTATTGGGTTATTAGCATTAGGGTTACGTAGTGATAGTACAAAATCAACGAATCCAGCAGAGAATCCAAATCCAGCCATCCAATCTAATGAAGCAGCTAAGAATACAGCTATACCAGTTAGTAAAGCGTGTAGTAAGTATAGAGCTGGTGCAACGAACATAAATGCAAACTCAATAGGTTCAGTTACTCCAGTAAAGAAACTTGCAAATCCAGCAGCTAACATGATAGATTTTATTTTCTCTTTATTAGCAGGTTTAGCAGTTTTGATGAAAGCTAAACAAGCTCCTAATAATCCAAACATCATAATAGGGAAGAATCCTGCTTGGTACATTCCAACATGGTAAGCTCCTTCAACTGCAGCAGGTAATCCAGCATAAGCAGCTGCTGGGTCTCCCCAGAATCTTCCGATATCATTAATACCAGCAACATTAAACCAGAATACAGAGTTTAAAGCGTGGTGTAATCCAACTGGGATCAATAATCTGTTAAAGAATCCATATACTCCAGCTCCAACTGGTCCTAATTTAGCAATGCTAATTCCAAATCCAACTAAACCAGAGTAGATAACTGGCCAAATATATAGTAATATAAATGAAACAACTAACATAACAACTGAAGTTATAATAGGAACAAATCTTTTTCCACTAAAGAAAGCTAAGAATTTAGGTAGTTCTAAAGTATGGAATTTGTTATATAACTCTCCAGCAATAACCCCACAAAGTATTCCTACGAATTGGTTGTTAATTTTTCCAAAAGCAGGAGAAACTTGATCAGGAGCGATTCCTGTCATTTGAGCAACTGCACCTACAGATAGTAGAGTAGTAACAACTTCAAAAGCAACTAATCCAGCTAGAGCAGCAGCACCATTTTTATCCTTAGAAAGTCCAAAAGCAACACCAACAGCAAATAGTATAGGCATATTGTCAATAATAGCGGCACCTGCCTTAATTAAGAATGCAGCAAGTTGGCTATTTGCTCCCCAACCTGTTGGGTCTATCCAGTATCCAATACCCATAAGGATTGCTGCAGCTGGTAGAACTGCTACTGGAACCATTAATGCTTTACCAATTTTTTGTAGATAGTTAAACATAAAACTTCCTCCTTTTAAATATTATATTTCATAAAAAATTACAAAATACGAATTTTTATTTCAAGTATCTTGAGTTGATTATAGCACAAAATTAAAAAAAATTCTATAACTTTTTTTATAAAAAAGTAAGAAATTTACGACTGTTTGTTCTAAAATGATATATTTATGTAAAATTGTATTTTTTAAAAAATAAAAGCATATAAATTTTAATAGATTTAATTTAATTTTCTTTTTTTATATTGAATTTTGTGGTACAATATAATACGATATCTAATTTTTAGGAGGCCAAAGTGGAAATTTCATTATTACATATAAGGGAAGATGTAAATAGATATGTGAATATTATCTCTAATATGATAAATGTTGATGTTGGTGTTGTTGATAAAAATATGTTAAGAGTTACAGGAACTGGGCTTTATAAGAATATAGAGGGAGTTTCAGCTCTAGGAAATGTATATAAAAATACATTGGAAACAGGAAAAACTCATATTATTGAAAATCCAAGAAATCATGAACTATGTTCTAAATGTAGAGATAAAGAGAATTGTCAGGAAAAATTAGAGATATCAACTCCCATATACTGTCAAAATGAGATAATTGGTGTACTAGGTCTAGTTTGTTTTAGTAATGATCAGAAGAAGAAGATTATTGCTAATATAGATTCTTATTTAAACTTTACAAAACAGATAGCAGAGTTTATAGGTATAAAGTTTTTTGAGTTCCAAGAGAAGATGTTGCAAGTGGACAAGGAGAGAACTTTAAGAGCAGTAATTGACAATATCAGCAAAGGTGTAATAGTTAGTGATAAAAATAACAAAATAGTTAGTATAAATGAGATAGCTAGAAAAAAATTAAAAATAGGTTTAGAGTGTATTGGTGAAACAATGTCTATAGTGAGTCAGAATGATTATCTGATGAATGAGGAGATATTTAAACTGTTAATTTTTGAAAGAGAATTCAATGTTGTAGGAAAGTTGATCTCAATAAATTCTTTTGATAATAAGAAGAATAACATCTTTATATTTGAAGATATCAAAAAGATAAACAGAAATATAGCAGAGATAACTAATAATAACAATGTAATAACAATAGATGATATATATGGAAATTCAATAGCAACAAAGAACCTAAAGGAGAATATATTAAAGGTGGCAGATACCTCCTCTACAGTTTTAATTACAGGAGAGAGTGGAACAGGGAAGGAATTAGTAGCACGTTCACTACATGCACATAGCAGTAGAAGTGACAAACCATTTGTGGTAATCAACTGTTCAGCCATTCCAGATTCACTTTTAGAGAGTGAACTTTTCGGATATGTAAAGGGAGCTTTTACAGGAGCGAATAACAGTGGAAGAATGGGAAAATTTGAGTTAGCAAACACAGGAGTAATATTCTTAGATGAGATTGGGGATATGCCACTATATTTACAAGCTAAGATTTTAAGAGTAATACAGGAGAAAAAAATAGAGAGAATTGGATCTAATAAGAGTATAGATTTAGATATTAAGATTATTGCAGCTACAAATGTAGATCTTGAAAAGAAGATAAAGGAGCAAAAATTCAGAAGTGATCTATACTATAGATTGAATGTTATACCTATAAAACTTCTTCCGTTGAGAGAGAGAAAAGAGGATATACTTCCAATTGTAGAAAAATTAATAAATAAGTATAATAGAATATCTAACAAATATATCTCATCTATAGATGAAGAGGTTATAAAGGTGTTATCAAATTATAACTGGCCTGGTAATATTAGAGAGTTGGAAAATGTAATAGAGCTTATGTTTAATATGAGTGGAAGTAGTCATATTTTGAGTAGAGACTTTTTACCAGAATCAATACTACTAAATAAAGGTATTAAAAAAACATGTATATTACCAATAATAAAAGAGGATGATGAGGAGTTAGTAGATTTTGAAATATTGGAAAAAAGATATATACTACAGGCTTTGAAAAAATATGGAGATAGTACAGATGGGAAAAAAACTATTTCTAATAAAATGGGAATAGGATTGACAACTTTATATAGAAAGATGAAGAAATTTGAAATAGATTAAATTTTTCAAAATAGAAAAAATCTTGTAAAATATTTTTCAAAATGGAAAAGTTTTTCAAAATGAAAATAAAGAATTTCTGAATAACCCTCATTTTTAGAGGGTTTAAAATTTTTTCTTATTGGCATAAAACTTGCTTTAATATATACTATGATTTATAAAATTGTTTTCTGATTTTGTAAAAATTGATCATAAAACATTCAAAATAAAAATATATTTGACATTTGTTAAAATTAATAGTATTTATTATAGGAGGAGAAGTTATAATGGAAAAGATAACTGAAAAAGTATTAAGTATTTTAGAAGAGGAGTTAGTTCCTGCAGAAGGATGTACTGAGCCAATAGCTATCGCTTATGCTGCTGCAAAATTAACAAGTATCTTAGGAAATGTACCTGAAAAGATTGATGCTTATCTTTCAGGAAATATAGTAAAAAATGTTAAGAGCGTAAAAATACCTAACTCTGAAGGAATGGTAGGAATAGAAGCTTCTACAGCTATGGGAGCTATCTTAGGAGACTCAACAAAAGAGCTTATGGTTATAGCACATGTAGATAAGAGCCGTTTACCAGAGGTAAAAAAATATCTAGATGATAAAAAAGTAAAAGTTTTCTTAAATGAGGGAGATGTAAAATTATACATAAGATTAGAGGGAACTTATGGAGATGATACAGCAGTAGTTGAGATCCAACACTACCATACAAATATAACAAAAATAGTTAAAAATGGTGTAGAGATCAAAGGGCAATCTTGTGATGAAGTATGTACTGGAGATGTAATGACTGATAGAACTTTCCTTTCAGTTGAATTGATTTATAACTTAGCAAAAACAATAGATCTATCTTTAATAGAAGCAACATTCCAAAGAGTGATAGACTATAACTCAGCAATAGCTACTGAAGGATTAACAAATTCATATGGAATAGCTATTGGAAAGACTATTAAAGAGGGAATGGAAGAGGGAGTTTATGGAAACGACCTAAGAAACAAAATGGCAAGTTTTGCAAGTGCAGGAAGTGACGCAAGAATGAACGGATGCTCACTACCAGTAATGACTACAAGTGGAAGTGGAAACCAAGGAATGACTTGCTCATTACCAGTAATAAAATTCTGTCAAGAGAAGGGGCTATCAAAAGAGGAAATAATCAGAGGATTATTCTTCTCTCATATGACAACTATCCATATTAAATCAAACATAGGAAGATTATCAGCTTATTGTGGAGCTATATGTGCAAGTGCAGGGGTAGCAGGAGCAATATCATTCCTATCAGGATTATCTCTAGAGCAGATCGGAAATGCAATTGAGACTACTTTAGGAACAATGTCAGGAGTAATCTGTGACGGAGCTAAGAGTTCATGTGCAACTAAGATTGCTAGTGGAGTAAGTGCAGCTTTTGATGCTTACTATGCAGCTTCAAAAAATAGAAAATTCGAATTTGGAGAGGGAATAGTAGGGAAAAATGTTGAGAAAACAATAGAGCACGTTGGAGTATTAGGACAACAAGGAATGAAAGTAACTGACGAAGTTATACTAGATATAATGATAAAAAATGTTTAGTTGTTAGTTGAGAAGTGTTGGAGGTTTAAAAAAAGTAATGGGAAAAGATCAAAAAAATAGAGAAGGGTTCATATTAAAAGCATTGGATAAGGTGGAGAAGGTAGGTAATGCTCTACCTCATCCAACTACAATGTTTATAATATTTACATTAATATTAGTTGTTATCTCTTGGTTAGCAGCAAAATCGGGGTTAAAAGTTTCTTATGAAACTTATGACACTGCTACTAAATCATTGATAACACAAGAGACTGTGGCTGTAAACTTACTATCTGCTGATGGATTGAGATTTATGTACACATCTGTAATTAAAAACTTTACTAACTTTATAGCGTTAGGAACAGTATTTACTATAATTATGGGGGTTGGAGTTGCTGATGGTTCTGGATTTATGGAAGCTGTTTTGAAAAAGATAGTTGCTGTAACACCTAAAAGAGCTGTAACTGCTACAATCATCTTTTTAGGAATCATGTCAAACGTAGCTTCATCTACTGGATATGTTATGCTAGTTCCTTTGGGAGCAATACTGTTTATGAGTTTTGGAAGACACCCAATTGCAGGACTTGCAGCAACATTTGCTGGAGTTTCTGGAGGATGGAGTGCCAACCTTTTAATAGGAACAAATGACCCTGTATTTGCAGGAATGTCTACAGAGGCAGCTAGAATGATCGATCCAACATACACTGTGTTACCAACAGGAAACTGGTTCTTTATGGTTGCTTCAACATTCTTAATAACTTTTGTAGGAACTTTAGTTACTGAGAAGATAATAGAGCCAAGACTAGGTGAATATGTATCTGAAGAGAAGATCAGTGTAAATGATATCTCACTGGATGAAAAGAGAGGAATGAAGTTTGCACTAATAAGTTTAGTAGTATTCTTAATAGTTGTAGGTCTACTAGTTATACCTGAAAATGCTCTATTAAGAAATCCTCAAACAGGTGAGTTATTACGTTCACCATTTATGACTGGAATAGTATTTTTAATGTCTCTATTCTTTATGATACCTGGTATATTCTACGGAATAGGATCAAGAAAGATAAAATCAGATAAAGATGTTATAGAGCTTATGACAAAATCTATAAACAACCTATCTGGATTTATGGTGCTTATATTCTTTGCAGCTCAATTTGTGGTATTTTTCAACTATTCAAACTTAGGAATAATACTATCAGTAAAGGGAGCTGAATTTTTACAGCATACAGGATTTGTAGGAATACCATTAATATTTGCATTCATAGTAATGACAGCTATTATAAATATATTTATAGCAGTTGACTCTGCTAAATGGGCTATTATGGCTCCAATATTTGTACCTATGTTTATGAGAATAGGATTCTCACCAGAATTGACTCAAGCAGCATACAGAGTTGGAGATTCATGTACAAACGTAATAGCACCACTTATGCCATTCTTCCCATTGATAGTGGCATTTGCTCAAAAGTATGATAAGAAGAGTGGTATAGGAACTCTAATATCACTTATGATACCATACTCAATAGCATTCTTAATAGGATGGATACTTCTATTGATAGTGTGGTTTATGTTAGGACTACCTCTAGGAGTTGGAGGAGGACTATTCTGCTCAATGTAGATAAATTAGAATAACTGGAGGAATAGATGAAATACTATAAGACTGAAAAGATTTGTGCTAAAGAGATAGGAGTAGAACTTGATGAGAACGGAATCATAACTGAAATAGAGTTTTGTGGTGGTTGTGATGGGAATACTCAAGGACTTCAAAATCTTATCTTAGGATTACACAAAGATGTAGTTATAAAGAAACTAGAGGGGATCAACTGTGGAGTAAGGGGTACTTCTTGTCCTGATCAACTTAGTAGAATTTTAAAAGCTCTTTAAAATAAATTGTAGCAATTATAAAAAAAGTTTGGTATAATAAACTAAACCAATTTTTGTCAACAAATAAAGTATATGTTTAGGGCAACAAAATTAAAAATATATTAAGGAGGCACATTTATATGGCTAAAATGAAAGATAGCTTAATTGTTAAGCTAATTTTAGGGGTTATAGTAGGACTTGTTATAGGGTTATACTGTAACGAATCTGTAATTGGAGTAATCCAATCTATTAAATTTGTACTTGGACAGTTAATTAACTTTACTGTACCATTAATCATCTTAGGATTTATAGCACCAGCTATTACTAAAATGAAATCTAATGCTAGTAAGATGCTAGGGGTAATGTTACTATTAGCTTACTTCTCATCTGTAGGGGCAGCATTGTTCTCTATGGTTGCTGGATACACTTTAATTCCAAAATTAAATATAGTTTCAACTGTTGAGGGATTAAAAGAGTTACCAGAGATGATCTTTAAAGTTGAGATACCACCTGTATTCTCAGTTATGTCAGCACTAGTATTAGCACTATTTTTAGGACTTGCAGTTGTTTGGACAAAATCAGAGAATTTTGAAAGATTATTAGATGAGTTTAACAACATAATGTTAAAACTTGTTTATGCTATCATCATTCCTATACTACCTTTCTTCATAGCTTCTACATTTGCAACATTAGCTTATGAGGGTGGAATAACTAAGCAATTACCAGTATTCTTAAAAGTTGTTATCATAGTTTTAATAGGACACTTCATCTGGCTTACAGTACTATATAGTATAGCTGGAGCAGTATCTGGAAAGAATCCATTCAGCCTATTAAAGCACTATGGACCAGCATACTTAACAGCAGTTGGAACAATGTCATCAGCAGCTACTTTACCAGTGGCATTAAGCTGTGCTAAGAAATCTAAAGTTTTAGATGATGATATTGCAAACTTTGCAATTCCATTAGGATCAACTGTACACCTATGTGGATCAGTTTTAACTGAGATCTTCTTTGTTATGACTGTATCACAAGTACTTTATGGACAATTACCAGCTATGGGAACTATGGTATTATTCATCATTCTTTTAGGAATATTTGCAGTTGGAGCACCTGGAGTACCAGGAGGAACTGTAATGGCTTCATTAGGAATTATCATATCTGTTCTTGGATTTGATGATAGTGGAGTTGCTTTAATGCTTACAATATTCGCTTTACAAGATAGTTTTGGTACTGCTTGTAACGTAGTTGGAGATGGAGCATTAGCACTTATCCTAAACGGAATTTTCAAAAAAGAGTTGGCTCAAAATAAATAAATATGTTAAAATAAAAATGCTAAGGAGATAGATTCTCTTTGGCATTTTTGCATATATAGGAAAATAAAAGACGAAGAGTATAGGAGAGATTTTATGGACTTTGTAGACGAGCAAGAAAAACTATTGGAACCAGTAAAATACTATAAGGATGAGTTGGCTGGAAAGTATCTAGAGAGGATCACCTCAGTCTTTGAGAATCTGTTGAATAGATCCAATATAGATATTGAGGCAAACAGAAAATCTGTAAAAGAGTACAATGGAAATTTAGATGCTAAGAGTAAGAATGAGAGTAAGCTAAAATGGTTGGGTAGGCTCTCAATGGTCATAGGAATAGGAATAGCTTATCTGATTTTGTCAGAGTTCATTAATGTCCAGCATTTAAGAGATCTTATGGCTAAAAAAGAGAGTATAAAGGAGATAGGAATAAGAACTACTTGGATGGGTCTACTTTTAATAACTCTCCTATACATAAATCTAAAATATATTAGAGATAAGAAGAGAAGTTTGAATGATACAATAGTGCATTTGACAACTATACTAAAAGAGAAAAAAGAGGAGTGTTACTCACAGGTTGAACCACTACTCAATCTGTTTGATGACAATATGTCAAATGATGTAATAACAGAGCTAATACCCACTTTGACATTAGACAAGGATTTTAAGTTGGATAGATATGCCAACCTTGTAACTAACTTTGGAATGCCAGCAAAATTAAATGATAATCTTTCAGTTACAGATATAATCTCAGGAGAGATCTTGGGAAATCCCTTTATAATCAGTAAAAAAGTTCGTAATAGGGTTGTAGATCAAGAGTATACAGGATCTTTAACTGTATCTTGGACTGAATACTACACAGAGAATGGTGAGAGAAAGTCAAGAACAGTGACAGAGACACTGGTAGCAAGTATAATTAGACCTAAACAGATATTTGAGAGTACGATCAACTTGATCTATGGTAATGATGCTGCTGAACATCTAACTTTTACTAGAGAACCACAGTTCATTCATAAGTTAAAGCCTAGAAAATTGGAAAAATACTCTAAAAAGCTTCAGAAAGATGTTAAAAAGATGAGTGAGAAGGCTATACAGAAGGGAACAGGCTTCTTAGAGATGGGAAACTTGGAATTTGATGCTCTGTTTGGTGCTTTTGATAGAGATAATGAGGTGGAATTCAGAGTACTGTTCACCCCAATAGCTCAAAGAAATATGGTTGAACTACTTAAGGATACAGATTTTGGAGATGACTTTAGTTACTACAAGATCAACAGATTGAACAATGTTTCTAATGATAGAGATTGGCCTCTAAATATAGAGAGATCTTACTATAGAGATTTCTCATATGATAGAATATCAGAGAAGTTTTTTGATATAAACAAAAAATATTTCAGTAACTTCTATAGATTATTCCTACCTATATTGACAATACCTATATATCATCAGCATAAATCACAGGATTATATCTATGGAAATGAGTTTAACTACAACTATAACCCATATACTTCTGAGATGATGGCAAACTTACTTGGAGATAGGGTATTTGCTCATCCAGAGACTACTACACAATCAATTTTGAAAACTAATACAATTGGAACAAAAGATGATGTAGACCTAGTACAGGTTGTAGCCAATTCATATAAAGAGGTAACAAGAACAGAGTATATACCTAAATATGCTGGAGATGGAAAGAGATACTATGTACCAGTGGATTGGATAGATTATGTACCTCTAACTGCTACAGGTAAGATGGAATTAAAGAGAATAAATATGAGAGAGAAAGAGTTTGAGGACTCAATTGATAATGGCTTTATAGAATCTACTGAAAATAAGAGATTTGCATATAAGAACAATATTTTTGCAATATTTAATGATACAGATGAAGTGAAATGTGATAAAATATTGAAAAGAATTATAAAGGGGTAATAGGAGGTTTTACTATGGCTAATATGTTAAATGAAATGGATGAAGAGATTAGAGAGCAGGGTAGAGATGTCAATGTTATAGCTAAGCAGATACAAGTGGAAAAGGATTCAAGTATTCAGGTATTGATCTGGGTATTGTATCTATTGGGATTGGGCTTGATAGTATTCGGTGTTATGTCAAAAATATACTATGCTATTCCTGTTGGAATAATAATTCCAGTAATTGTATATAGCAACTTAAAGAAACAGGAGTCATACTTTAATCAGTTGGAGCAAAGAGTGCAACAGAGTGCTTCTCAAATTGATAACTATTTGGAGCAAAGAGTTGTAGTATTACAAAATACTGCTAAATTAGTTGAAAAAGCAATTGATTTAGATAAGAGTGTATTTGCAGATATAGCTAAATTTAGAAGTGGAAATATAAAAGATATGGATAGAAATGAGGTTCAAGGACAGTTGGATAGAGTATACAAGGGGCTAAATATAGCTGTTGAAAACTATCCAGATCTTAAGAGTCATGGAGAGTTGAGAGATGCAATGCAACAAAATATCTATCTTCAAAGAGAGATTACTGCTGCTAGAGAAGTATACAATGATAATATAGGAGTTTGGAATAGAGAGATATTTGAGTGGCCATTTAAAAAGTATGTGGCTGCCAATAAAGGTTACACTACAAGAGTTCCATTTATTGCTTCTCAAGAGGTAAAACAAAAAGCTAGAGAGGTTTTCTTTTAAATACTATTAAAAATATTGAGCAAAGGAGTGATAATATGCCAGTAATCTGTAGATTTTATGGAATAGTTATTAAAATGTATTTTAATGATCATTTACCACCTCATTTACACGCTATTTATGGAGAATATAATGGAGTAATAGATTTGAAAACACTTGAAATGCTTGAAGGGGATTTACCAGTACGAGCTTTAAAATTAATCCAAGAATGGAGTAAACAATATCAAAGTGAATTATTAAAAATGTGGGAAACAAAAGATTTTAAAAAATTACCTGAGCTAAAGTAGATAGAGAGGTGAAATTTATGAAATATCCAAAAATAAAGGAAGTAGAAGTATTTGAAGACTATATATTAAAAGTTATTTTTAATAATGAAGAAGTTAAAATATATGATTTCAAACCTAATTTTAAATATGAAGATTTTTCAATATTAAAAGACTATTCTATTTTTAAAAATGTAAAAGTAGATACAGGTGGATATGGAATATCTTGGAATGATGATTGTGACTTGAGTGAATATGAATTATACACAAAAGGAGTATGAAGTTAAATATAAAAAGAGAGATACTGGCATACTTCTCTTTGTTCCTGTTGACTATTCTTATATTGATTAATTGAATTATATCATAGATTTTTTAAAAATACAAAACATAAAAGACAAGGTTGCATCCCTTGTCTTTTTTCTATTCTTTAGTTATATAAGGATTGCTCTTCCTTCTTTTCTCCAGTTGTAGTATTCAGCTAAACTTGTGAATAATACATCAGTAGATGAGTTGAGAGCTGTTTCACAAGAATCTTGTATAACACCAATAATAAAACCAACTCCAACTACCTGCATAGCTATTTCATTTGGGATTCCAAATAAGCTACAAGCTAGAGGGATAAGTAGTAAAGATCCACCAGCTACTCCAGAAGCACCACAGGCACTGATTGCAGACAATACACTTAAAAGTATAGCTGAGAATATATCTATCTGTATACCCAAAGTATGTGCAGCACTTAGGGCGAATATAGAGATTGTAATAGCAGCTCCACCCATATTGATAGTAGCACCAAGTGGAATAGATACAGAGTAAACATCTTTATCCAATCCAAGCTCTTCACAAAGACTCATATTAACAGGAATGTTTGCAGCAGAGCTTCTAGTGAAAAAAGCAGTCATTCCACTATATTTCAAACACTTCATTATTAAAGGAAAGGGATTTTGTCTAATCATAACCCAAGCTATAACAGGATTTACTATAAAAGTTACAAAAGCCATAGCTCCCAATAGTAGAAGTATCAATTTACCATATATTAATAGACTAGAAAATCCATTAGTACGCATAGAGTTAAATATAAGACCCATTATACCAAATGGAGCAAACTCAATCACAGTTTTTACAACTTTTAAAATAGCTTCAGATATATCCACAATAGCTTGTTTTGTGCTCTCTTTTCCACTCTTCAAAAATATTCCAAAGAGTATACTCCAGAATAGTATTCCTATGTAATTTCCTCTCAAAATAGCATTTAGAGGATTGTCTACAAGATTCATTAAAAGTGATTTTAAAACTCCATATATATTTTCAGGAGGTGCAATAGCACTCTCACCAGCTTGTAATATAAGATCTACTGGAAATAAGAAACTGGCAACTACAGCAACTATAGAAGCTAAAAGTGTTCCAAGTAGATATAGAGAAACTATAGATTTCATATTACTCTTCTGTCCCTCTTTATGCTGAATTACAGCAGCTACAACTAAGAAAAAAACAAGCACAGGAGCAACAGCTTTCAATGCTCCCACAAATATATCTCCTAAGATAGCTATACCACTAGCCTTGTCAGGTGCTACAGTAACTAGAAGTATACCTAATAATATACCCACTATAACCCTCTTAATCAAACTTATCTCTATCCATTTATTATAAATTTCTTTCATTGTTCCCACTCCTATGTCTCTATTTTGAAAACAATTGTTTCTGTATAGAGAACAATATATCATAAAGAGAGTTCAAATGCAAGTATTTTTTTATTTTTTGATGGACAAACTTTAGGTTAAAGGATATACTCTAATTAATAATGATGAAGTTGGAGGTAATATGGTAGGAAAATATTTAATAGTTGATAAAAGCATAGTTCCAGAGTATTTTGAGAAAGTAATAGAGGTAAGAAATCTATTGAGAGATGGAAAGTATCAGAATGTAAGTGAGGCTGTAAAAGTAGTTGGTATAAGTAGAAGTACTTACTATAAATATAAAGATTATGTGTTTTTACCTTCAGATGGGAATGTGGGAAGAAAGGCTTTGATCTCAATTATGGTTGAAGATAAAAAGGGAGCTTTGTCAGAGATATTGAATTTTCTATACTCTATGGAGTGTAATATCATAACTATCAACCAGAATATACCTATCAATGATGTAGCTTCTGTGATAATATCATTGGATATTTCAGATATAAAACTAGCTATTGAAGATATTTTAATAAAACTAAAAGATGTTAAGTATGTAGTAGCTTCAAGATTAATAGCTTTGGAATAAATAAATTGGAAAGAGAGATGTGTAGTATCTCTCTTTCTTTTCATATAGTTTTTTCTAATTTTTCAATAGATTTTTTTAATCTTTCTAAATTTTTTTTGGAATAAAATGGGTCAGAATCAATTTCAAAAGGTATTTTTTTCTTGTTAACATTAATACTATCTTTACTTTTTTTATATGCTTTTAATTTTTTCATAATTCACCTTCTTAAAAATTATCTAAAGTCAATATAATATTTTAATTATACTATAGTTTTTTATAAAAAACTATGATATAATCAAAATATAGTAATACAATAATACGGTAATACTGCTAGAAATTAAAGAGGGTGAGAAATATGTCTAAAACAATGAGTTTGAAATTGGAAGAGGATTTATATTTAGATATTAAAAAAGTAGCTGAAATATTTAATATATCTTGTTCTGAGTTTATTAGAAATGCTATAAAAAAAGAGCTTGATATAAAAAAATCTGATTTTATGGTTAGAATGTCTAGTGTTCCTTATTGTGATGAAGAAGAGGAAAGAGAGTTAGTAGAACTTCTAAATGAGCTTAATGATGATGATTTAAAAATTGTTAAAAAGGAAACTATTAAATTATGATAAAGATTACAGAGAATATTTCTTTGGAAGTGACTAAAGTTGCAGATAAATTTTTTTCTAAACATAGAAAAGTTTATGAAAAATTTATTGAAAATATTAAAAATTATTATCATTTTAGCAATCAAAATATTGATATAAAAGCTATGAAGTCTTATAAAGATCTTTACAGAATGAGAATAAATGATTATAGAGTTATTTATAAGCTAGTTAATGGAGAAATAAAAGTAGTTAGTGTTATAGCAGTTGGCTCAAGAGGACAAATATATAATAATTTCTGATTATAAAGTTTTTCCAATAGTTAATAGTAGTTGATATTAATGCTCTGTCTAATAATACTAAAAAATAGTATCATATATATATCCAAAGGGGGCCACCAAGGAATAAAAAAATTAGATGGAGGTAACATTATGTCAGTACAAGTAACAGTTCAAAAAGAAGTTGAGAAAATGAGAAACAGTGTAAAGAGAGAGGCAGCAATTGAGAATGATCTACAAAACTATACAGCAGCATTAAAAGAGATTGGAGATTTAGTAGCAGAGTCAAAACCACTACCAGAGGGAACAAACTTTACAAGCTATGATGAGTGGAAAGCAGATGTAGAGAAAAAAATGAAATCTAAGAATGCTTCACTTGCAACAATTGCTAAGTATAAAGATCTGATAGTAGCCTATGAGTACTATTTAGAGAAAAATCCAGCACAATAGAATCAAAAGAAAAGGGTAGGAGTTAATCCTATCCTTTTTTCTCAAAAGGGGTGGTAAGATGAGAAGGAGTGGACTTAGGATAGGCTTGGCACTATCAGGTGGTGGAATGAGGGCTATAATATTTCATTTGGGAGTGATAAAGTATCTAGCAGAGAAAAAACTATTGGAGAAGATAGAGTATATCTCAACAGTTTCAGGTGGGAGTATATCTGTAGCTTTTATGTATACGAACAATAATATGAGATGGCCAACAAGTGAGGAGTACCTTGTGAGAGTGCTACCAAGTATAAGGAAGATATTGATAAAAGAGGATATAGAGAGAAGGTTGATATTGAGAAGTGTCATAGATATTCTACATATATTTGATAGCAAATCTAAAAAACTTGCTAAGACAATGAAGCTCTTCTGGAGAATAGATGGTAAGTTAGGAGAGTTAGCTCAATCTCCTGTGTGGGATATAAATGCAGTGACCTATGAGAGTGGAAAGAGATTTTTCTTTTCTCAAGAGAGGTGTGGTGATGATCAGTTGGGATATTTCTACGGTGATGATGTAAATATAGCTGATGCCGTTTCAGCTTCATCAGGATTTCCAATCTTGATAGGAATGTACGAACTGAAAAGAGAGAGATATGAGTGGTATGATAGATATGGAGAGAAGAGAGTAGAGCCAAGTAGAGGAAAACTACATCTGTGGGATGGAGGTATCTATGACAATCTGGGATTGGAACCGATATTTGAAAATATATTGAGGGAGAAAAGAGAGTTGAATTATTATATAGTAAGTGATGCAGGTGCAGGGAATAGAGGATTTGTAAACTATGGAAAGAGTATATTTACAAGAACAAAGGCTATTAAAAGATTACTGGATATCTCAATGGAGCAGGTGGATAATCTCAACTCTAAATTCTATAGAGAGTATATAGAGAAAGAGGGGGCAGGTGTATATATAAGAATAGGAAGAAGCTGTGATAGAAAGAGTAGAAATAACTTGAGTGAAAGAGAGTGTAAGTGGGCAGAAAACTATCCAACTAATTTGAGAAAACCAAGTGAAGAGGAGTTTGATAGATTGTTACAACATGGTTATGAAAGTGCTATGAGAGTATAGAAAAGTAAGCTAATTGGAGTTGATCTAATTAGCTTTTTATGTATATGAACACTAATAAAAATAATAATGTTTGACTTTAAGGTCGAAAGAGAGTATTATATAATAAAATATAATGGATGGAGTGACAAAAAATACAGTATATTGGTATATTTTGTCATTTTAATTTCATTATTAAGAAAAGTAGTAAAAATTTTAAAGGGGTTATATATGAAACTACAGATAATTTATTCAGTTTTGTTGTTTGTACTCTATCAAACTATATTTTCATTTAGTGATTTCAGTATGAATACAGCAGCATATGGTCTATTCTTTATTCTATTGCTATTCTATTACTTAACTGATAATTTACAGTTTACAAGAAAGCCAAAATATCACTCTGTTTTTGTAAATACATTAATATTTGTAATATTTCTATTCTTCTACAAGAATATAGAGATATTTACAATTTTTTTAGTATTTTCGATTTTTCAGATGTTGATATATAGAGTATTTAAGAAAGTATCATTTAGAAAAGATGAGAGATATACTCCTCAAATTATAAATAAGAGAAACAGTGTTAAGTTTTTAATAGATAGTGGAAGTATAGTCTTAGGAATGGTTTTGTCATTTATGTTGAAGTATGACTTTGAATGGTATGAGAGAATAAAAAAAGAGTATATTATTACTTACCTTGGAGTATTTTTGATTGGATATATATATAAGAGAATGAGTGAGAAAAGCTGGAGCTATACCAATATCTTAGATGTTTTAAATCTTTTGGTATTAAATGGGATAACTGGAGCTGTTTTCACTATTTTTATGTATATAAATAAGGATCATTCTTATCCAGTTTCAACATTGATAATAACTCTTATTCTATCTGTGTCTTTCCAACTATTAGGAAGATATTTCTTCCGTTTGAAGAGATACTATAGAAACCATCATAAGATGATAGGAGATACTAAGAGAACTTTGATATATGGTGCTGGAGAAGCTGGAGTAGTACTAGCTAGAGAGTTTATGACAAATCCTAAGTTTCCATATGAGATAATTGGATTTATTGATGATGATAGTAAAAAGATTGGAACAGAGATATATAACATTAGAGTATTGGGAAATAAAGACTCTCTAGAGTTAATAATAAAGAATGAAAGAATAGAAGAACTTTTACTAGCTCTGCCTTCAGTACAGAGTAAGGAGATAAGAGAGATAGTAGAGAAGGTACAAGAGATTGGAGATGTAAATATTAAAACAGTACCAAGTATATCTGAAATATTAGATAGTAAATCTCTTGCTACTCAACTTAGAAATATAAGGATAGAGGATCTATTGGGAAGAGATGAGATAGTAATTAATGATGGAAGCATTAGAGGACTGATTGAAGGTAGAGGAATATTTGTAACTGGTGGAGCTGGAAGTATAGGATCAGAACTAGCAAGACAGATAGCAAAATTTAATCCTAAGCAACTTGTAGCTATAGATGTTAATGAAAATGATCTGTATTTCTTAGAGTTGGAGCTAAAGAGAAAATATCCTAACTTAGATTTTGTATCAGAGATATGTAATATTAGAGAGAAAGAGAAGCTAGAATTCCTATTTGATAAGTATAGACCAAACGTGGTATTCCATGCAGCTGCTCATAAACATGTACCTCTTATGGAACATAACCCAGAGGAAGCTATAAAGAATAATATATTTGGAACTAAGAAAGTGGCAGAGTGTGCAGATAAGTATGGAGTAGAAAGAATGGTACTTATCTCTACAGATAAGGCTGTAAATCCTACTAACCTAATGGGAGCAAGTAAAAGAGCTTGTGAACTTGTAATAGAACATATGAATGCTATTGCTAAGAATACTAAGTTTATGGCAGTAAGATTTGGAAATGTGTTGGGAAGTAATGGTTCAGTAATTCCAATATTTAAGAAATTACTAGAGGAAGGAAAGAATCTAACACTTACTCATAAAGATATAACAAGATATTTTATGACTATACCTGAAGCAGCACAACTTGTAATTGAAGCTGGTGCTATAGGTAATGGTGGAGAAATATTTATACTAGATATGGGAAAACCTATAAAAATATATGACCTAGCTAAGACAATGATAAAATTATCTAATGCTGATGTAGGAATAGATATAATTGGACTTAGACCAGGGGAGAAACTATATGAAGAGCTACTATATGATGTAAACTCTGCAATTAAAACAGAGAATAAGAAGATATTTATAACTAAGATAGAGGATGGAAATAGTGTGGATATTACAGAATTCTTTGAAAAATTAGAAGAGTGTACTCATAACCCAAGCATAGAGCATATAAAAGAGGTAATGAAAGAGTTGGTAGTGTCGTATAAGGAAGTTAATTACAAAAATTAAAATATTCAGGAGGAGAAGATAGATGTTTAAGGATGAAGGTAGATTTAAACCATTTGAAAACAAAGTCTGGCTTAGCTCTCCAACTATGCACGGTGAGGAACTTAAGTATATAACAGAAGCTTATGAAACAAACTGGATGTCCACTGTTGGAAAAAATATTAACGAAGTAGAGAGAATGGCTGTTGAAAAGGTAGGTTGTAATTATGCGGTAGCCTTGTCAGCAGGAACAGCAGCTTTACATTTGGCAGTTAAATTAGCAGGAGTAAAACCTGGAGATAAGGTATTCTGTTCAGATATGACTTTTTGTGCAACAGTAAATCCTGTGGTATATGAAGGTGGAATACCAATATATATAGATACAGAGTATGAGACTTGGAATATGGATCCAGTTGCTTTAGAGAAAGCTTTTGAAATTTATCCAGAGGTAAAAGTAGTAGTTGTAGCACACCTATATGGAGTGCCTGGAAAGATAGATGAGATAAAAAAAGTGTGTGATAAATATGGAGCAATAATAATAGAGGATGCAGCAGAATCTTTAGGTGCAAGTTATAAAGGAAAAGAGACAGGAAATTTTGGAGAGTATAACTGTATTAGCTTTAATGGAAATAAGATAATAACAGGATCATCAGGTGGAATGTTACTTACTAATGATAAAGACGCAGCAGAAAAAGTTAGAAAATGGTCAACGCAAGCAAGAGAAAATGCTCCTTGGTACCAACACGAAGAGACTGGTTATAACTATAGAATGAGTAATGTTATTGCAGGAGTAGTAAGAGGACAGTTCCCATACTTAGATGAGCATATAGCACAGAAAAAAGCTATATATGAGAGGTATAAAGAGGGATTTAAAGGATTACCAGTAAAGATGAATCCTTTTGATGAAGAAAATTCAGTACCAAACTATTGGTTGAGTTGTATGTTGATAGATGAAGAAGCTATGTGTAAACAAGTTCGTGGAGAGAGTGAAGTAGCTTATATTAAAGAGGAAGGGAAAACTTGTCCAACTGAAATATTGGAAACATTGGCAAAATATAATGCAGAAGGACGTCCTATTTGGAAACCAATGCATATGCAACCAATCTATAGAATGAATGGATTTGTAACTAGAGAGGGAAATGGTAGAGCAAAAACTAATGCCTATATATCTGGTGGAGCTTTAGGAAAAGATGGAAAACCATTGGATGTAGGAATGGATATATTCCAAAGAGGACTATGCTTACCAAGTGATAATAAGATGACAAAGGAAGAACAAGAGATAATTATAGAGATAATTAGAAGTTGTTTTGAATAGGTGAAGGAATGAAGATATATAAAAACTGTTTAAAAAGGGTAATGGATTTTACACTTTCACTAATAGCAATAATAGTATTTTCACCATTACTTATTATTTTATCAGTAGTAGGATTAATAGCTATGAAAGGGAATCCATTCTTTTGTCAGCCAAGACCAGGGAAAAAAGATTTAAAGACTAATCAAGAAAAAATATTTAAACTTATCAAATTTAGAACTATGTCAAATGCTAAAGATAAAGAAGGAAATCTTTTACCTGATAATGTAAGATTAAATTCTTATGGCAAGTTTTTAAGAAGTACTTCTCTTGATGAGTTACCTTCATTATTAAATATTTTATGTGGAGATTTAAGTATAGTAGGTCCTAGACCACAACTTGTGAGAGATATGGTATTTATGTCGACAGAACAAAGAAAAAGACACAATGTTAGTCCAGGATTAACAGGTTTAGCTCAAATTAATGGAAGAAATAATATTACTTGGGAACAAAAATTTGAATATGACTTAATTTATATAAAAGATATTACCTTTATGAATGATGTAAAGATAATATTTAAAACTATAGAAAAAGTTTTAAAACGTTCAGATGTAGTTAGAGAAGGAACAGTATCTGATATGGATTTTGGAGATTGGCTACTTCAAAATAAGAAAGTAACACAAGAAGAATATGATAAAAAACAAGAAGAAGCAAAAAAACTTTTATAAGAGGAAAAAAATGGAAAAATATAGTGTATTGATGTCTTTATATATAAAAGAAAAGCCAGAATATTTAGATCTAGCAATTAAAAGTATGGTAGAGCAAACCTTGATGCCGGATGAGATTGTTATTGTAAAAGATGGACCAATAACTGATGAGTTACAAGATATTTTAGATAAATATACAAAAAAATATCCGAAATTATTTAACATTGTAGGATATGAAAAAAATAGAGGATTAGGATTAGCACTTAACTTTGGATTAGAACACTGTAGAAATGAATTAGTAGCAAGAATGGATACAGATGATATATCTAAGAAAGATAGATGTAGAAAGCAAATTGAGAGATTTAATATAAAACCAGAATTATCAATAGTAGGAGCATGGGTTGATGAGTTTTATACATCAATAGATAAAATAGAATCTACCAGAGTAGTTCCAATAGAGTTTCAAGATATTTATAAATTTGGAAGAAGAAGGTCAGCATTTAATCATCCTGTTGTAATGTATAGAAAAAGTAAAGTTCTTGAAAATAAAGGTTATAGTGATTTAAAAAGGAATCAAGATGTTGATTTGTTTGGAAGGATGTTATTTTCAGGATGTAAAGCAGAAAATATAGGAGAATCTTTATTATATTTTAGAGCTAATGAAGATTTGGCAAAAAGAAGAAAAAGTTGGGAAAATACCAAGTCATATATTGAGACAATTAAAAAATTTTGGAAAACGGGATATTCAACTTTTGGGGACTATTTAATAGTTATACTAGCACAAATGGTAATGTATTTGCTACCTATAAAAGTACAATATTTAATTTATAAAAGATTTTTAAGAAACACGAGGAGATAATATTAAATGAAAATAATAATTGTTATACCAACTCTTGGAAATGGTGGAGCAGAGAGAGTAGCTACGATTTTAGCAAATAGTTTTTTCCAAAATAATCAAGTTAGTATTTTTCTTATGGAGTCTTCATCTATTGAAAAATATGAAGTTGATAGAAATATAGCTATATTTGAAGCTGGGATAAAAACAGCAAAAAGAAGTAAATTAGAAAAAATTTATAACTATATTTATAATTATAAAAGACAAAGAAAATTATTAAAAAAAACAATAAAAGAAACTACACCAGATATTATTATTTCATTTTTACCTAAAGCAGATTTTTTAGTTTTTTCCATAAAGAAAAGTTTTAAGTGGATTGTATCAGAAAGAAATGATCCAGTGAGAAGAAATTTTTTAGAGAAGTTAATATTGAATATTATTTATAAAAAATCAGATATGCTTATTTGTCAGACTAAAAAAGTTAGCACTTGGTACAAAAATAAAGGAATAAAAAAAACATGTATAATAAAAAATCCAATAATAATACAAAAAAAATCAAGAAAGGAGTATACAGAGAAAAAATTTTTAATATCAATCGGAAGATTAGATAAACAGAAAAATTTTAAAATGTTGATAGAAGCTTTTTTTAAAGCAAAACAACAAAAAAACATAAAAGAAAAATTATACATTATAGGAGAAGGACCGCAACGAAAAGAGTTAGAGTATGAGATAAGAAAAAAAAATATGCAGAGTGAAATAAAATTATTAGGAAGAAAAAAAAATACAAGATATTATTTAGAAAATGCAAAAGCCTTTATATTAAGTTCAGATTATGAAGGACTTCCTAATGTAATGCTAGAGGCAATGGATGCAGAACTTCCAATAATTTCAACAAATTTTTTTTCAGGAGCGGCAACAGAACTAATTGATGAAAAAAATGGGATTATAGTACCAGTTGGAAAAATAGATAAGATGACTGAAGCTATTTGTAAAATAGTTTCCAAAGAAATGGCTGGTAGTTTAAAAAAAATGGGGGAAGTTAGTAAAAAAAGGGTAAGGCAAATGGATTGTAGAATTATATGTTATCAGTGGGAAAAAATGTTGAAAAATATATTAAAAGGAGGATATTAGTAGCTATTAAATGTATTATTCAATTAATTTTTTTGTAATTATAGAATTATTTTTATTCTACTTATGTATAAAAAATAAAAAAAATATATTTATAATAGGAATATTTCTTTTTGCAATTTATTTAGGATTTAGAGATTTTTATATAACAGATACAGTGAATTATATAAGGGAATATCAAACTGGTCATGGAGGATATTTTTCAGAAAAAGGATTTAAATATTTAGGGAAAATTTTATATGAACTTAAATTTTCAACAAGACTATACATAATAACCCTTTCACTTTTAAATATGTTTTTATATTTTATGGGATATAAAATTTTATATAAAGAGAAAGATATGAGAGATCTAGTAATTTGGATATTTATTTTTAATTCAACATTCTTATTTGGAAGTATAAATATCTTAAGGCAATCATTAGCAGGTGGATTTTTACTAATATCTCTTAGTCTTTTAATTAAGAGTGATAAAAGTAAATTATCATTGGCATATTTAATTTTAGGGATAAGTTTTCATACAACTTTAGTATTTTTTTTACCTTTATGGATAGCATTATATTTTAAAATTTATAAGAAGATGAGTTTAAAAATAGAAATAGTAATATATATATTATCATTTATATTAGGAATAATATCAATAAAATTTTTATTAAATATTCCTAAAGTGTATAGGTATTTTTATGAAATTTCAACAAATAAAAGTTTCTATTTAAAGTATATAATTTTATTATTATTTTATATTTTTATGAAATTAAAAAAAAGAGACTTAAATATAAAAAAAATATTATTTGTATTATTTTATATGATAATAATATTGACTTTTTTTCTTAATTTTAAATTATTACCAAGTAGATTAATATACTATTCTAATATTTTCATTCCTATTTTGTTAGGAGATATTTATTTAAGGATAAAACAAAAAAATATATTTTTAATTTTAATCCAAGTTTATCATATATTTGTTTTATTTTATCCTGCTACAAGAAAATTACTAAATATATAATAAGTTGTTTGAAGTTAAGAAAGGAATAAAAATGAAAGAAAAAATTAGAAAAATATTAAAAAAACTAAAGTTAGAATATTTTAGAATGAAATTAAAAGAAAAAATATTTGAATATAAATATTTTAAAAATAAAGAGAAAGAAAAATATATAAAGAAAAAATTTAAAGATAACTTAGGTTATGAAATAGATTTCAATAGAAACCCAGAAACATTTAATCAAAAAATACAATTTAGAAAACTATATGATAATAATCCTTTATACTCAATTTGTGCAGATAAATATAGAGTAAGGGAATATGTCAAAGAAAAAATAGGGGAAGAATACTTAATTCCACTATATTTAGTAACAGATAAATTAACAGAAGAACAATGGGAAAAATTACCAAACTCTTTTGTAGCAAAAGCTAATCATAATAGTGGTCCTGTACAAATAGTAAAAGATAAAAATAAAGTAAATAAAAAAGAGATAATAAAAGAATTAAATAATCAATTGAAAATAGATTATGGAGTTTTGTCCATGGAAAAATATTATAGTGATGTCCCAAGAAAAATAATAGTAGAAAAATTTTTAAAGAATAAAGGAGAAAAAGACTTAAAAGATTATAAGTTTTTTTGCTTTAATGGAGAGGTTAAGTATTGTCAAGTAATAAAAAATAGAACTACAGAAGAAACTATAGATTTTTATGATATGAATTGGCAAAAGCAAAATTTTATAGGTTTAGTAAATCCAATAAATCCTAAAGAAAAGAATTCTGAGTTAGAGGAAAAAATACCTCAGAATTTTGATGAAATGAAAAGGATAGCAAGTAGATTATCTCAAAATTTTGATTTTGTTAGGGTTGATTTATATAATATTGATGGTGAAATTTATTTTGGTGAATTGACTTTTTGTCCTGCGAGTGGTTTTGGAACTTTTATTCCAGAAGAATGGAATTATAAATTTGGAGAGTTATGGAAACAAAAAGAATTAAGGAATAAAAATGAAATTAAATAAGTGTATAAATTTAATTAAAGAAAAACTAGATTTAATTAGGTATATTCTATTCAAGATGTCTGATATGGGATTAGCTTTTTTATTAACTTTAATTATAGTAAAAAAATTAACTAATTATGAATATGGAGTTTATACTTTAATTCTTACGATTTTGGGAATGTTAGTTATATTTGGATTTTCTTGGACTTCTTCAAGTTTAATGTATTTTGGAGTTGAAGAAAAATTAAAGTATGGCTCATTAAATAGAACTTTTTGGTCACGAAATATAATATTAGTTATTTCTTATTCAATAATAGTTATTCTATTTATCTATTTTCAAAATAAAATAAATAACTACTTAACAGAAAAAGTTAGTATATATATTTTTATTTGGATGACAATAAGAATTTTTACTGATTACTTATCTTCTTATTTTTTAGCTATTGAAAAAAGAGAAATTTCAATATTAGTAACTCTTACAACTAAGATTGTGACATTATTTTTACTTTTTATAATAAATATGACATTAAAAAAAATGCTGATTTTTTCAATAGTTGCAGAGTTATCAGGATTAATTTGGCTATTAAAAATAAATAAAAAAGATTTTGGAAAGTTTATATTTGACCAAAAAATATTTAAACAAGTTTTATCATTTGGTTTTTGGCAATTATTTGGTTTTTCAGGTTTATATTTAATAAATTTTGGAGATAATTTAGTAATAAAACATTATTTAGGAGTTGAAAAAGTAGGGATATATAATATTTCATATCAATTATTTATGGGAATGGCTGCATTTTCATATCTTTTTAGTAATTATTTTGCTCCGCAAGTGGTTAAAGCTATAAAAGAAAAAAATATAGATATATTAAACAGTATTTTTAAAAAAGACCGATTTATCTTAGTTGGAATTTTAATTATTCCACATGTGATTGTTATTTTTTTAGCAAAAAAAATTATAATTTCTTTTTATGGAGTATCATATGTTGGGGCTATAATTCCATTAATCATATTGACTATTGAAAGTTTATTAAAATACTTTACTGTATTTAATATTTTAATTTATAATTGCTTTAAAAAATATAGTTTTTTACAAATTATCAATATAATTCAAGCTAGTTTAAATATAGGGTTTGATATTTTATTTGTTCCCAAATTTGGTATTGTAGGTGCAGCATATGCAACTATTCTATCATTTTTAATTGTATCAATTATTGAAACTAGTTATGGAGAATATATTTTAAATAAATTTAAAAAAGAAGTTTTAGAAATAAAAAATATGAAGAGGTGAAAAATGAAAAAAAATATAGTAGTAGCAGGAACAGGATATGTGGGGTTATCAATAGCTGTACTTTTATCTCAACACCATAAAGTTATAGCAGTAGATATTATTCCAGAAAAAGTAGAGATGATAAATAATAGAAAATCACCTATTCAAGATGATTATATTGAAGAGTATTTAGTAACTAAAGAGTTAGATTTGGTAGCAACATTGGATGGAGAAACAGCATATAGAGAAGCTGAATTTGTAATAATCGCAGCACCTACTAATTATGACTCTAAAACAAATTATTTTGATACTTCAGCAGTAGAAAATGTAATAGAAACAGTTTTAAAAGTAAATCCTAATGCAATTATGGTAATAAAATCTACTATTCCAGTAGGATATACAGAATCAGTAAGAAAAAAATATAATACTAAGAATATAATATTTAGTCCAGAGTTTTTAAGAGAATCAAAAGCTTTATATGATAATCTATATCCTTCACGGATTATAGTTTCAACAGATAAAAATGATGAAGAATTAACAAAAAAAGCCTATGAATTTGCTGAATTACTGCAAGAGGGAGCTATTAAAGAGAATATCGAAACACTTATTATGGGATTTACAGAAGCAGAAGCAGTAAAACTATTTTCTAACACATATTTAGCTTTAAGAGTAAGTTATTTTAACGAACTAGATACATATGCAGAGATGAAGGGATTAAATACTCAAGAGATAATAAATGGAGTATGTTTAGATCCAAGAATTGGAATGCACTATAACAATCCTTCATTTGGATATGGTGGATATTGTTTACCTAAAGATACAAAACAAT
>NZ_JAGIRL010000038.1 GCF_019012925.1 Fusobacterium sp. | reverse complement strand
TAATCTACAGTGGTTAGATTGTACAGCACCACAAGTAAGGATAGTGTCAGCACCTTTAGCGATAGCATCAGCCATAAGGAATTCAAGTTTTCTAGTTTTGTTTCCCCCAGAAGTAAGTCCTAAAAGGTCATCTCTTTTTATATAGATAGTAGGACCACCTAAAGCTTTAGAGAAGTTTTCTAATTTTTCAATAGGAGTAGTTCCTACAGTGTATCTTTTTCTTGGAAATTTTGCTAAATTCATATATATCACTCCTTAAATTTAATTAATCATAAGTTTATCTTATGAGATTATTATAATATATTATAAATATTTTGCAAATTATTGATGTGTTATATAACAGAACTATTTTTTCTTTTTTTATTTTTTTTCGTTATTAATCAACGCTAAATTAGATTTTAAAAATATGTGATTATATTTTATAAAAAAAAGTGTATCTTGATTTTAACAAAATAAAATGTTATAATATTAAATTAATTTATAGTATATTGGAGTGTAATTTTTAATGAAACTAACTGTTGATGATTATAATTTTATTCAAAAAATATTGTTACTTCCTAAAAATAAAATCAATGAATTTGATTTTCCAGAGTTAAAATCTTCTCAATTTAAATATAAAATTAACAAAATAAACTATTTACTAAAAATACTTCAAAAAGATTTTTTTTACAAACGAAATAACAATTATTTTATAAAAAATAAAGAAATATTAAATTTTTTGATTCAAAATCTTGATTTTTCTCAATTTAATAAAAGTCAACGGAAAAATATTATTTTAAACAAACTTTTAGTTGATCAATTTATAAAAATAAATAACTTAACTAACGAATTTTCACAGAGTAGAACTTCTATAAAAAATGATTTAGAAGCTTTAGAATATGAATTAGCACCCTTCTCTTTAAAACTTGAATACAAACACTCTCACGGGATTTTTATACAGGGAAAAGAGAAACAGATTCGATTATTTTTTTTAAGTCATTGGTTAAACTTCTTTGAATTTTTTAATTATGATGAAATAAAAATGGAAATAGATAGAATTGTCTTTGAGCTATTAAAGGGAAAAAACTCTTCTTTTGAAACTGCTAAAGTCTTAACAATTGTATTGTATATACAGTTCTATAGAATTAAAAATAGTAATTTTATTTCTGAATTAAGTACTAATGTAACTTCCGAAGGTTTTGAGAACATTCCTGAAACAACTGTTGAATTATTAAAAGGGTTTTTAAATAATGATTCTATAATTGAACAAAAATATTTTTTAAATTATTTTAAAGGATTGTGCTATGCAGAAGTTAGTAATATTTTTAATGTTCTATATCCTGAATTTAAAAATCTTTATAACACGTTTACAGAGGAATTAAGCAATGCTATTGGAGAAAATCTTTTAGAAGATGAATTTTTAAACAATCACCTTGAATCACATATACAAGCTGCAATTTTTAAATTGACAAACAGGATTCCTATAATTAATCCAGCTATTAAAGAAGATATCAGTGCTTTTAATGGTTTAATTAAAATTATTCAGAAAAAAATTAAGCCTATTGAAAAATATTTTAAAATAAAATTTAATTTAGCTGAGACTTTATTTATAGCCTTTCATTTAAAAGCAGCTTTAATAAGATTAGAGAATGAGAAATATACTAAAAAAAATGTATTACTAGTTTGTAATCTTGGTCCTGGAGCAGCAAAAATATTAATAAATGATCTAAACAAAAATTTTATTATCAATATTGTTGATTCTATTTCGTATTTTCAATTCCAAGTATACGATTTAAAAAACATTGATTTTATTATCCATACAGTTTCAGAATTATTTTCTGAAATTCCAAATTATAAAGTCAATCCTATCTTAACTCAAAAAGATATTACCACACTTACAAATTTAGGATTTTTCCTTAGATAAAAATAACCCCTTAGATTACTCTAAGGGGTTTAATATTTTCATATTACTATTTTTTTATGTTGTAGAATACATCCATTCCATTGTATTGAGCCATTGATCCTAATTCTTGCTCAATTCTTAATAATTGGTTGTATTTAGCCATTCTATCAGTTCTTGAAGTTGAACCAGTTTTGATTTGTCCTGCGTTTGTTGCAACAGCGATATCAGCTATTGTAGCATCTTCAGTTTCTCCAGATCTGTGAGATACAACTGCAGTCATTCCTGCTCTTTTTGCCATTTCTATAGCATCTAAAGTCTCAGTTAATGATCCGATTTGGTTAAGTTTTATTAAGATAGAGTTTCCAGCTTTTGTCTCTATTCCTTTTTTAAGTCTTTCTGTGTTAGTTACAAATAGGTCGTCTCCAACGATTTGTACTTTATCTCCGATCTTAGCAGTTAATAATTGCCATCCTGCCCAGTCGTCTTCTCCTAATCCATCTTCGATAGATTTGATTGGATATTTTTCTACTAATCCAGCATACCATTCTACCATCTCTTCAGAAGTTCTTACAACTCCTCCTTCTCTTGTGAAGTGGTATTCAAATTTACCAGGTGCTACTTCTTTACAGAACTCACTTGATGCAGCATCTATTGCGAATGTTATATCTTTTCCTGGCTCATATCCAGCAGCTTTTATAGCCTCAACTATAAGGTCTAAAGCTCCTTCTGTTCCATTTATTTTAGCTGGAGCATATCCACCTTCGTTTCCTACGTTAGTAGAATCTCCCATTTTCTTTAATAATTTTCCTAAGTGATGGAAAACTTCACAACCCATTCTCATAGCTTCAGCAAATGTTTTTGCTCCAACTGGTTGGATCATAAACTCTTGTACGTCTACTGCAGAGTCAGCGTGAGATCCTCCGTTTAAGATATTCATCATAGGTAGAGGTAATTCTTTAGCGTTTACTCCTCCTAAGTATTTATATAAAGGCATTCCTAATGCTTCTGCTGCTGCTTTTGCAACTGCTAAAGATACTCCTAGTATAGCATTAGCTCCTAATCTTCCTTTGTTTGGAGTTCCGTCTAATTCGATCATAGTTCTGTCTATTGCAACTTGGTCTATAGCGTCCATTCCTAAGATAGCTTCTCTTATTTCAGTGTTTACGTTTTTAACTGCAGTTAAAACACCTTTTCCTAAATATCTTGATTTATCTCCATCTCTTAACTCAACAGCTTCGTAAGCTCCTGTTGAAGCTCCAGATGGAACTGCTGCTCTTCCTTTTGCTCCACACTCTAACACTACATCTACTTCTACTGTAGGGTTACCTCTTGAATCAAGTATTTCTCTAGCTACTACATCAACTATTCTTGTCATTTTAAAAAACCTCCTAAGTTTTTATATTATCTTAAACTATAAAATAATTATATCACAATTTGTATTTTTTGACTATTTTACTTTTATTACTTTTACTGAGTTAGTTGTTCCTCTTTGGAAAACTTTTTCTCCACAAGTTGCAACAACTATATCTCCTGACTGTGCTAATCCTAACTCTACTGAAACTTTTTCAGCTAATTCGAAGAATGACTCTAATGTCTCTGCCTTATCATCATAGTAAGGAACTACTCCTCTTGAAATTACTAATTGGTTAGCTGTTTTTTCATCATTAGTTATTGCTAGTATTGTTGCTGCTGGGAAGTATCTTCTCATATCTCTTGCAGCTCTTCCTGATTGAGTTCCAACAACTATAACTTTAGCTCCTAGCTCTTCACTTACATCAGCAGTTCCTCTTGCTACTGCAGAAGTTATTGTTATGTCACCTTTATTTATACTTCTTTCTACTTTTACTAATGGATCCATCTTAGTTGCTACTTTTGCCATTACAGTAACTGCTTCTACTGGATATTTTCCTTTTGCTGATTCTCCAGATAACATTACACAGTCAGTACCATCTAAAATTGCATTTGCAACGTCGTTTACCTCTGCTCTTGTAGGTCTAGGATTTTTTATCATAGAATCTAGCATTTGAGTAGCTGTAATAACTACTTTTCCAACTTCGTTACATCTTTTTATCATCATTTTTTGTGCTAAAGGAACCTCTTCAACTGGAATCTCTACTCCTAAGTCACCTCTTGCTACCATTATACCATCAGATAATGCTAATATCTCTTCAAAATTATCTAATCCCTCTTGGTTTTCTATTTTAGAGATAATTTGTATTCTCTCTCCACCATTCTCATCTAATACTTTTCTTACTGCTCTTACGTCATCAGCCTTTCTGATGAAAGAAGCTGCAACATAATCTATTCCTTGCTCACAACCAAATTTAAGGTCACTTATATCTTTTTCAGCTAATGCTGGTAAATTAACAGCTACATTTGGTAGGTTAACTCCTTTATTTTCTCCTAACTCTCCACCGTTTTGAGCAACGCATTTTACTTCATTTCCGTTGATCTCAGTAACTGTAAATGCTAGTAATCCATCATCTATTAATATAGTATTTCCAACTTTTAAATCTTTTGCAAAACCATCATAAGTTACTGCAACCTTTGTATTATCTCCAATAACACTCTTATCTGTTGTTATTGTAAACTCTTGTCCTGCTACTATTGTAACATCTTTTCCACCCTCAAGTTTTATAGTTCTTATTTCTGGTCCTTTTGTATCTAATAATAATGCAGCTCTAATTCCTGTCTCTTTTTGAGCTTGTCTAAAGTTTATTATTCTATTTCCATGCTCTTCGTAATCTCCGTGAGAGAAATTTAATCTCATCATGTTCATTCCTGTGTTTAAAAGAGTTTTTAAACTTTCCACTGATTCAGTTTTAGGCCCAATTGTACAAACAATTTTAGTCTTTTTCAAATTACTCACCTCAAATTATTATAAAAATTTTTTAATTCTAGCTCAGTTTATACAGTTCTCCTTTATACCCATACCCAATAATTAACCATTTAGCATAAACTTACCTAATATAAATTCTATACTAAACTACACTATTTATCAAGAAAATATAAGTATATTTTTTAATCTTTTTATGGCTATTTTTTGACTAGCTATTTCATTTTTTGGTATATTTTTAAAAGGATTTTTTCTATATGTCCATTTTTCAAATTTCATAAAATCCTTTTTTAGTTTTTTAGCTTATAATTTTAGCATAATGTATAAAAGGAGAAAAATTTTAACTAATTAAAATCTTCCCCCCTTTTATCATATTTTATTTTTCCATTTCAGTTACAAACTTCTTAGTTATCTGTTGTGGTCTAGTTATAGCTCCACCTACTACAACAGCAAAAGCTCCTAAATCTAATGCTTTTTTAGCCTTAGCTGGTGTATCTAGGTTTCCTTCCCCAATTACTGGAATTGATACAGCTTTTATAACTTTTTCTAATTCTGTCACTGGATCATTCCCTTTAGTATAGTGTGTATAACCTACCAATGTAGTTCCTACTATATCAAAACCTATCTTTTCAGCATTTACTGCCTCTTCAACTGATGAAATATCAGCCATAAATAATTGGTTAGGATACTTCTCTTTAGCTTCTTTCATCAAATCATCTAAAGTTCTTCCATCAGGTCTCTCTCTCTTAGTTCCATCTATAGCAATTACATCTACACCTTCAGCTACTAATGCATCTATCTCTTTCATTGTTGGAGTAATATATACTTCATTATCTCCATACTGCTCTTTTATTATTCCAATTATTGGAAGATCTACATTCTTTTTTATCTCTTGTATATCTACAACTGTATTGGCTCTAATTCCTGATGCTCCACCTACATATGCAGCATAAGCCATTCTTCCCATTATAAATGAGCTGTGTAATGGTTCTTCTGGAAGTGCTTGACAAGATACTATTAATTTTCCTTTTACTCTATCTAATCTATTCATCTATAATCACCTTTCCTAAGTTTTATTAGTCTACTAACACTTTAAAGATTACTTTTTTTATTTTTTTAGTTTCCTCTCCACCTTTGATTAGTGCCATGTGTGGCTCTCCTGGGAAAAGAATTATATATTTTTTAGGATCTAAATAGAATAGGTTTTCTAACTCTCCCTCATATAATTCATAATCTCCTGCATCATCATACTCTTTTGTCAATTTGATATCAGTATTTGAGATATATCCTATCTTCTCTTCTCCCTCTATTACCATATGAATATCAATATATTTTCTATGGTTTTCTATAAATCCTTCAGCTAACTCTTTTGTCATAGGTGAATCTGGCTGATTGAAATAAACCTTCTCTCCATCAACTATATTCTTTCCAACTACTCCATTTTTATACTTACCTTCTAATATAAAGTCAATAGCTGTATCTAAATTTTTTGAAATCCCTTTGTACTTTCCTAATTCTTTTATCTCTCCATATATCATCTCTTTACCTCCGTTTTGTTCTCGTGAACATATATATAAAACATACAATCTTTTCTGAGTTTTGTCAATACATTTTATTTTAGTTTCCCTATTTTTTTCAACAACAAATACTCTGCACCTAAGATTCCAGCATTATTTCCCAATTCTGCAAATTTTATCTCTAAATTCTTTTTATAGTTCTCTCCTAATTTTCCATCTAAACTCTTCTTAATTCTATCTAAAAGGTAGTCACCCTGTTTTGTAACTCCACCACCAACTACAACCAAAGTAGGATTGAATATATAAGCTATTGTGCTCAATCCATCTGTAAAATAGTCTATCCAACTATCTACTACTGATTTTATCTCTAAATCTCCAGATTTTTCAAGCTCAAAAATCTCTTTTCCATTTAATTTCTTTCCAGTTTTCTCTTCTACCATTTTTACTAAAGCTGTTGCTGAAGCATATCTCTCATAGCAACCTTTTTTTCCACATAGACACTGCTCACCATTTTTTTCTATCTGTATATGTCCAAATTCTCCTGCTACACAAGTTTTTCCTCTAAAGATATCTCCATCTAAAACTATTCCACCACCAATTCCTGTTCCAATTGTTAAACATAGAAAATCTTTATCATCTTTTCCTGCTCCTAGCCACTTTTCTCCCAGTGCTGCACAGTTTACATCATTTTCTAAAACAGCTGGTAATTTATACTTACTTTCCAATCTCTCAACTAGATTAGTTCCTATCCAACCTGGAATTATTGGATTTCCACCTATTACTTTTCCTATAGTTCCATCTATCTGTCCTGTTCCAGATACTGCTATTCCCAATACATCTTCTGACAAATATCCATCTATCACTTTGCAAATATTATCAAATAGATTTTCAACTCCTTTACCTGCTTCTGTTGGAAACTCTCCTGTTTTTAAAATCTCTCCTATCTCTGTCAAAAGAGCAAATTTTACTGCAGTTCCACCTATATCAATCCCTATTACTTTCATTATTCCTCCTCAGTTATATTTATAAAAAGAGTGAATTAAAAATTCACTCTTTTTATTTTATCACAATTTTTTACTCTTGTATTCTTTTTTTTGTTACATTATTAAATTTGGTAAGAAAGTTATTATTCCTGGGAAAATAGTTATAACTACTAGTGTTATAAATATTGGTATTAAAAATGGTAGTACTCCTTTTGTTACTGTACTTACTGGCATTTTTCCAACTTGGGCAACTACAAATAGAGCCATTCCCATTGGAGGTGTTAAAATTCCTATCATCATATTTAAAGTTGTCATTACTCCAAAGAATACTAAATCTATTCCAACATTTGCAGCTACAGGAATTAACATAGGTAATACTAGGAATTGCAATGCTAAAGCATCTATAAACATTCCTAAGAAAAGTAATAACGCATTTATCATTATTAACACTGTTAATTTAGAACTTGCAAACTTCATAAATAGATCAGCTATTCTCATTGCAATCTGCTCTCTAGCTATCATATCTCCAAAGAAAGTAACAGTAATTATCATTAATACTGTAACTCCACTTATTGCCATAGCCTCTACACAATGTTTAAAGAAAGATTCAATAGTTAACTCTTTATATATAAAAGCTCCTAAAACAACTGAATATAGAGCTGCTACAACTGCTGCTTCTGTTGGAGTAAATAGTCCTGAGAAGATTCCACCTATTATTATAAATGGAGTTAATAGAGCCCAGAAAGACTTTTTAAAAGCGTGAACTTGCTCTTTAAAAGTAGCTTTTTTAGCTTTCTTATATCCTCTTTTTTTACAAATAAAATAGTTCATTATCATTAAAGCTATTGTTGTTAATACTCCAGGAACAAATCCTGCTAAGAATAGTTTTGCTATTGATTGGTTAGCAATTACACCATAAACTATCATACTGATACTAGGTGGTACTAATGGACCTATTATACAAGAGGCTGCTGTGATACCTCCACAGATATCATCATCATAACCCTCATCTCTCATAGCCTTTATTTCCAATTGTCCCAATCCACCAGCATCTGCAATAGCTGATCCTGACATTCCAGAGAAAATAAGAGATGCTGCTACGTTTACATGTCCCATTCCTCCAGTATAGTGTCCCAATAATGCTTTTGCAAAGTTGAATATTCTTTCAGTAATTCCTGACCCATTCATCAATATACCTGTAAGTACAAAGAACGGCACACTCAATAAGCTAAAACTATTTAAACTATCTACTAATTTTGCTGATGCAAAATATACTACATTCCATCTTCCAGTTGAGAAATAGAAAAGTGTTGCTGCCATTAATGACCATCCTACTGGAAGTCCAGCAAATATCATTACTAGCCATACAGCTATTGTTACAAATCCACCCATACTACCTAATTTGATATATTTAGATACTCTCAATGCAGCAAATATCTTTGGATTTACTATTACTAAACCTATTATTACAGCTAGAGCTATAAGTATAAATACTGGTTTTATAAGAACTTTATCATTTTCATAGTTCTCTTTATATGCCTGATAAAAACGGAATAACATAAGTATTGAGATCAAAGGTAGTGCTAAATACATCCAACCACTTGATATTTTTAATGATACCAACTCAAATATCCATTTCTTTTGATACAAAATATTTCCCAAATATCCCATAAAGATAATACAAACCAATATAATCAATTGAGATATTGTGAAAACTATTTTTTGAACCATTGGACTAAATCTAGTAAATAAGAAATCTATTAGTACGTGTGTCTGTTTTCTTATTCCCATACTTATTCCTAACATTCCTACATAAACAAATATTAAACTTGAAAGCTCCTCACTCCACATAAGAGGTTTTCCTAGTACCTGTCTTGAGATAATCTGTAATACCAATACCAAGAACATTCCTACAAATAGGGTTCCTCCAATCCACTCTTCTAATTTATCAACTATTTTCATTATTAACTCCCTCTATATTTTGATACTATCTTACTGCGTTAATCTCTTTAATTCCCTCTTCTCCAACTTTTCCATTTTTCTTAGTATACTCTTCATATACTGGTTGCATAGCTGTTTTAAACTCATCTGTATTTGGTTCAGTTATTGTTACTCCATTAGATTTAAAGAAATCTTTTAAGTTTGCTTCTTCATCTACGAATAATTTTGTATGATAGTTTGCTGCATCTTCAGCTGCTGCTTTTACTACTTGTTGTAAATCCTCTGGTAACATCTCCATAGTAGAGTTACTTACAATGTATAATTGGTCATTGATTATATGGTTAGTCATTGCCAAGTATGGTTGTACCTCATAGAATTTTTGTGCTCTTATAGCTGATAATGGGTTTTCTTGTCCATCTACTGAGTTAGTTTGTAGAGCTAAGTAAACTTCTGAGAATGCCATTGGTGTAGGAGATGCTCCTGAATATTTAGCATAGTTTAAGTTTGCTGGTGCAGTTGGAACTCTTAATTTTAAACCTTTCATATCTTTAATAGATTTGATTGCTTTGTTTGAAGTAGTTTCTCTTGTTCCGTTATATCCTTGTGCTAATATTGTAATTCCTAACTCATCATTAATTTTTCCAATTAAGTTTTTACCAAACTCAGTTTCCCAAGTTGCTTTTTGCATATGGTTAAAATCTTTCATCATATATGGTAAAGTATATACTTCTGCTTCTGGGAAAAATATAGAGAATCTTCCTAATTCTGCAAATGTAAAGTCTAATGCTCCTCCTGATAGTTGCTCTATCATACTTCTATCGTCTCCAAGTTGTCCATTTGGGAAAATAGAAACTTCAATCTGTCCATTTGATTTTTCTTTTAATTGTTTTGCAAAATACTCTGCTGCTTTATACTCATTTGATGATGTTCCAGCTACCATTCCCATTTTAAGTTCATACTCTGCTGCAAGTGCTGCTGTTGTCATTACTCCAAATAACATTCCTAGTCCTAAAATTCTTAAACTCTTTTTCATAACTTAACCTCCAACATTTTTTATATTAATCTTCTAAATTCTCATAAAAGATTATGTGCGATTTTGAAATATCCCAATTCCTATCTTGTTCTTTGTTTCTATATAGCATTTCAAATACTCTTTTCCCTGCCATATACCCTTCTGATGCTATCTCTTCCATTACTGTAATATCAATAATTTTTTTTCTTATCAATTTTTTTATAATGATTCCAATACCATTAGTTACAATCTTTCTATCTTCTAATAGATTATGTGGCACTTTATCCAGTATATCGTGAGCATATCTATTGATGTATAATCCTTTTATATTATCGCTCTTCAATTTTTCCTCTAAATACTCTATGCTCTCCTCTATTCCACTCAAATTAATCGGTCCCTCTATTTGGAAATTTTCCTCAGTTATTCTTTTTAGAAATCCATCTAAATAGAGTTTTGATGAAACTTTATCATCTCCATTGTCAATGATCAGTATCTTTTCATCTCTACGTAGAAGTTGTGACATCAATCCTGCTGCTATCTTCCCTTGTTTCTTATGATCTGGACCTACATGTGGAATATCTCTGTGCAATCTAATTCCCAATGATAAAATTTTCAGATCTTTTAATTTAGGTTTTAATATTTCATATACTCTGTTCTTATCTAATGGAGTTATTATTATTCCATCTAAATCTCTCTCTTTTAATACTTTTTTTAAAACATCTAACTGCTCATCTGGATCGTTAATATCTGTTATCTTAATATCAATGTGATAGTTGTAAGCTCTATATTCATTAGCTACCTCTTCTATCCCTCTCAATATCTCTTGAGTATAAAACTCATTTCTAGATTTAACTACCAAAGCACACACTCTTTTGCTCTTTTTGGCTCCTAGTGAGCTTCCTAGATAATTTTTTTCATAGTTAGTCTCTTTTACTAACTCCAAAATCTTTTTTTTCGTTTCTTCTTTTATTAAAGGACTTCCATTTATAGCTCTTGCTACAGTTGTTCTGCTTATCCCCAATTTTTCAGCTATCTCTTTTTGTGTTATCATAGCAAGCTCTCTCCTTAAAATATGTTCACGTGATCATTTAATAATAATATACCCTTTTTTTCTATTTTTGTCAATGTTTTCTCTAATTTTTTATATTTTTTCAGTACATTTAAAACACTATATAATCAATTATTATTTTTTTAAAACTATAAAATTTTATTAAGAAAAAATTTTTTCCCACATGCGTACACGTAAAATTCAGTATTCCAAGTATATTTTAATCTATTCTTACTATTTTAGTACAATATTTTCAAAAAATATATGTTGACAAATTTTAATAAAAATAATATTATAAATCAACGCAACAATATTGTTCACGAGAACAATTTTGAATTTACTTAATTTAATATTTAGGAGGTTATTTATGAGCTGGCACTGGCTTAACTGGATTGTTATTTTACTGTATTTTATAGGAATGTTTATGGTTGGGGTTTATTTCTCTAAAAGAGCGAACTCTACTGAAGATTACTTCAAAGCAGGGGGAAGAGTTCCTTCTTGGGTTACTGCTTGTAGTATCTATGCAACTGCATTATCTTCTATTTCATTCATAGCTATTCCTGCATCTGTCTTTAGTAAAGGTTGGCTACTTGGTATGGCTCCATTAGGAATAATTCCTATTGTTTGGGTTGCTGCTGTAGTATTTGTTCCTTTCTTTAGAAGAGTTAATGTCACTACTGCTTATGAATATCTTGGGAAAAGATTTGACAACAAATTTAGACTTATTGGAAGTTTAGCTTTTATTCTATTTCATATTGTTAGAATGGCTATTGTTCTTTACTTACCAACACTAGCTTTACAACAAGCACTTCCATCACTTAATCCTGTTGTTTTAACAGTTGGAGTAGCTATTTTCTGTGTAGCTTATACTTCTATGGGAGGAATCGAAGCGGTACTATGGTCTGATGCTATACAAACTATTGTTCTTCTATTTGGAGCTATTTTAATTATCATAGCTGGATTTACTGCAGCTCCTGAAGGAGTTGGACAAGGATTTTCTACTCTATCTGAAAATGGAATGTTATTAAATAGTGACTTTTTCAGTTTAGATCTAGCAAAAATTAGTATTTGGACTATGTTAATTGGTGGATTTGTAAACTCTATCTATGCATATGTTGGAAGTCAGGATATAGTACAAAGATACAACACTACAAAAAATGAGCATGAAGCTAAAAGAAGTTTATTTATGAATATTCCTTTACTACTTACTAGTATTTTTATCTTTGTTGGTATGGGATCTGCTTTATTTATATTCTTTAAATACAAAGCACAACTTCCTGCTGGTATCAATGGTAATGCTATACTGCCATATTTTGTAATCCAATATATACCTACTGGTATTTCAGGACTTGTTTTAGCAGCTATCTTTGCTGCTGCTCAATCTACTGTTTCTTCAAGTTTAAACTCTGTTTCTACTTGTATGACTGCAGATATTTTAGAGCACTTAAGACCTGATATGACTGATCATCAAAAACTATCTTTTGCTAAAAAATCTAGCTGGTTAGTTGGTATCCTTAGTACAATAATTGCTGTACATTTCCTATATTCAGGACAAGGAGATATGTTCCTATATTTCCAAGCTATAACTGGTTTATTAGGTGGACCTATTGCTGGAGTATTCCTTGCAGGTATCTTCTTTGAAAAAGTTGATACAAAAGCTGTTTGGATTGGATTTATAGCTTCTATATTAATAGCACTATATCTAACTAATCCTATGGGAATAGCTAATGCAATTATACCTAATTATGTTCAACCTAAAGTATTTGAGTTTATGATCTCTTTCTTAATAATTGGTGGAAGTGTTATTATTTCTCTTATTGCTTCATTTTTCACTGCTTCACCAGAAAAACATCAAATAGAAGGTTTAACTTATTCTTCTGTTAAGAAAATGAAAGAAGATAGTAAATTAGGATAATTGATAGATAAAAAAGAGGATTTATATACTGTACTCGTTCTTATTTGAATACAGTATATAATCCTCTTTTTTTTATTCACTCTTTATATTTTTACAAATTGTTAAGACATAGATATTATCTACATAGATATCATCTTTCAATAATTCACATAAATTTCTCAAAGTAGCTCCTGTACTAAAAATATCATCAACAATGAGTATATTACCTCTCTTAGTTAGTTTTCTCTCCTTACTGATACTATTTTTGAATAGTTCCATTTTCTTTTCTATTGGTAGTTTTTTCATCTCTTCAGAGCTCAATTTTCTAAAAAAGTCCAATGAAATTGGTTTGTTTAAATTTTCACCTAGATGCTTTACTATTTGAAAAAGTGGCTGTATCTCCCTTTTAAAAGTAGGAGGAGTAGCTATTATTCCATCTATCTTATCCTCTATCTTCCATTGATTTCTTATAAAATCAGTAGCAACTTCTGCTATATCAATAGCCTTATCATACTCTTTATGATATTTTAATTCATTTAAAGCTTTTCCAATCTCACTATATTCAACATCAAATATAGGATAACCAAATATATCTTCCCCTTCATAATTACTCTTTAGCATAAAATAATCTAATGTATAACCTTCCTGCCAGTTTCCTTCTATTATCATAGGATTTATCTTCACTTTTCTTCCCTCCTAATTGTTTCTATAACTAAATTATACATTTTTTGTGAGTAAAAATCAAATGAACTGTCTTATTTTTTTTCAATATAATTATTTTTTAACTGTTTTTTAAGATTTTTTCAAAAAAATGCTTGATATTATTTACTTCATATTGTATAATCTAGTTAATTGTTCTTTAACTCTGATTTTGTTTAAGAACAAGAAGTTTTTTATTCTTTTGGAGGTTGTAAAATGTTAAATGGAAAAGTAAAATGGTTTAATAAAGAGAAGGGGTTTGGATTTGTAACTAGCGAAGATGGAAACGATTATTTCGTACACTTTACTGGAATTATCGGAGATGGATTTAGAACTTTAGAAGAGGGACAAGCTGTTACTTTTGAAGTTACTGAAGGTAAAAAAGGTCCTATGGCTATTGACGTAAAAGTTGCTTAATCCTTTATACATAGAGATTTTAGAGAGCGATCAATCGCTCTCTATTTTTTTAACTATTATCTATTTTTTCCTATCTTAGATAAAAATTCAAATTTCTTAATGGTGTCTAATACTTTTCTAGGATTTACAAACTCATCTAATTTTGCTATAAAACTGTGATTATTAGTCAAATCCATAAAATCTGCCAAAGCCTCTAAATGTTCCTCTCCGTCATTAGATGTAAAAACTAATATTATTTTTACAGGTAAACCTCCTGGAAAATCTATCTCTTCTTTTAATATCAAAAGTCCCATACTTGTTTTAAATACATTATTATCATTCTTACTGTGAGGAATAGCAATTTTTTTATTAGTTACCATGTAGGATCCATACTCTTCTATTTTCTTAATCATACTCTCTATATAGCTTATATTACATGCTCCTTCCTCTATCAATAACTCTCCAATATCTTGAATGGCCTCCTTCCAACCTTTAGCCTCACTCTGTAAAATTATATTATCTCCTAAAAGTTCAGAAAGAGAGAGTATATTTTTGCTGGTATCATCAATAAGAAGATCTCCCATAAGCTCTTTTAACTCTTTTTTTAATGTTGATAGATTAGTTATCAGAGTATTTTTTTCTATAATCTTTATCAAGTTAGTGAATTTAACCTTTCTCTGTTGCTCCTGCAGACCAGCTCTTTCTAAATTTATCCTATCGTCACCAGATAAGATTGTATTCACCTGTACTAGAGGTTTTGAAAAGCTATTCTCTAAGTGTAGAGTAGTTACAATTAGATCTATCTCTTCTAGATCATACTCCTCTAATTTATATACTGGAATTATATCTTTCACAAAGATACTATAAGTATTTTTCAATTGTTGAGCTAATAGCTTTGATGTTCCATAACCAAAACCACAAACAATTAGAACTTTTTTCTCTAAAGAAAAATTTTTATCTATGGCACTCTTAAAATGAGTTCCTAAAAAAGCGATCTCATCTAAAGTAAGCTCCATTCCTATAAACTCTTCTAATGGATAGACAGATTTTTTAGTAGCTTCAAAAATGGGCTTATAATTTTTTAAAAAATCATCTAAAATGGAGTTCTCCAACGAGATATTGTTTTTTAATCTATGTATAGTCGGTTTTAAATGATTAATAATTCCATATAAAAGATCCTTGTCCTTAGTTAGATCTATCTCCATATTAATGGAAAAATTCTCTATTATCTTCTTAGCTAAAACATCTATCTCTATCCAAAAATTATAAAAATTACTCTCATCACAATAGTTATGACATCCTAGATATAGGTCAGTCACTCTCAAAATCTCCATTTCATTTATATCTACATCAAATTTTTTCTCTAATCTTCCTACATTTCTTTTTATCTGTAAAAATTCTGTGGTTCTTCTAAAAAAATTTTCATTCTCAATACTTGTTAAAACTCTACCATTTTTTATTCTCCAAATCATAATACAGATATAATTTTGAAATGTCAAATATGGTTCATCAGCAATTACAGTATTATTTTCTTTCATCAATAGATCTATAAATAATTTAGCTTCCTCTCTCAACTCATTTGAAAATATTTCCTTCAATAGTTTCATTACATATTGAGAACTGTTATTAGAAAAATAGTTAAAATATCTATTTAAAAATTTTAACTGAACTATTCTAATACTACTTTCCTCCCCTACTAAGATTAAACCTTTCTGAACCTCTGTTTCCAACTTTAGATTATACTTTTCAAATTTTTCACGAATTACTCTTATTATACTTTTTATTGTTGTCCTACTTACATCCAATTCAACACATAGCTCATTTAAATTTATCCTACCTTGAAATAAGATTTTGAATAGAATAATCTCATCTTTTATCTCGTCAGTAGAAATATTTTTTTGAAAAAAAGAGATTATGTTAGAGAGTTCAGTTAAATCTGTAAATAGTAGTTCACCCTTAGATCTTTTTTCAATAATATTAAATCTATTTTCAGAAAGAGTTTGATTAATTTTCTCTATATCATATCTAATGGTTCTCTCATTTATTTGAACCACTTCAGAAATATATTTATAAGATGATCTTCCACCATTCTCTAAAAATATTTTTAATATCTCTAACATTCTATTTGTCATTTCTCTCTCCTTCTAAATCCTTATTTTTTAAATTATATCATAAATTACAATTTTTAACTAAAATAAAACATATAAAGTCAAAAAAAATCATATTTTTTTGAAAAAATTAGATTCTATTCAAAATTATAAAATTTTGTTATACTCAAAATATATAAAAATATGGAGGTACAGATATGAATTTTAGAAATTTAATTGATGAAAGTCTAATTGTTCTTGATTCTGATTGTAAAACAAAGATTGAAGTTATCAATAAATTAGTTGATCTTCTAGATGCAAGTGGAGTTTTAGAAAATAGAGATGAATTTTTTAAAGTTGTTATGGAGAGAGAAACAAAATCTCCTACTGGATTAGAAGAGGGGTTAGCTATTCCACATGGAAAATCTACAACTGTTAAAAATGCTAAAATTTCGGCAATAAGATTAAAAAATAAAATCTCTGACTGGGAGTCAGTTGATGAAGACAATGAGGTTGAATTAGCTTTCTTAATAGCTATTCCAGATTCTGAAAAAGGTTCTACTCATATAGAAGTTCTTTCAAATTTGACTACTCTATTTATGGAAGATGGATTTTTAGAGGAGTTAAAAAATGCTAAAACTAAAAAAGAGTTTCTAAATGTCATACTAAAAGAGGAGAAAGTAGAGGAAGAAAAAGTGGAAGAAAATACTTTTACTTATGAAGTTGAAGAGAAAAAAGATTTTAAACAAACTTTAAATAGAATGAAGGAACACTTACTATTTGGAACATCTCATATGATTCCATTTATAGTTGCTGGTGGAGTATTGCTCTCATTAGCTGTAATGTTATCTGGAAAAGGTGCTGTACCTGATAGTGGTTTCTTAAAAGAGATGGCAGATATGGGTATTGCAGGACTTACTCTTTTCACTGCTGTTTTAGGAGGATATATAGCTTACTCTATAGCTGATAAACCAGGTTTAGCACCAGGTATGATAGGATCTTGGATAGCAGTTCAAAACTATAAAACTGGATTCTTAGGAGCAATCATTGTTGGTTTTATAGCTGGATTTATTGTTCAATGCTTAAAGAAAATAAAATTACCAGATAGTATGAAGTCACTAGGTTCAATATTTATCTATCCTCTAATTGGAACTTTCTTAGTATGTTCAGTTGTAATCTGGATAATAGGTACTCCTATTGCAAGTATGATGGGAGCAATGAACAATTGGCTAGCTGGAATGGCTGGAAGTGGAAAAGTTTTATTAGGAACTATTTTAGGTGGAATGACTGCATTTGATATGGGTGGACCTATCAATAAAGTTGCTACTCTTTTTGCTCAAACTCAAGTTGATACTCAACCTTGGTTAATGGGAGGAGTTGGAATCGCTATCTGTACTCCACCTTTAGGAATGGCATTAGCTACATTTATGTCTCCTAAAAAATATACAAAAGATGAAAAAGAAGCTGGAAAAGCTGCTGCTATTATGGGGCTTATCGGTATTAGTGAAGGTGCAATTCCATTTGCTGCTGCTGACCCTATGAGAGTTTTACCTGCCATAGTTGCTGGTGGTATTGTTGGAAACGTTATCGGTTTCTTAATGAACTGTATTAACCATGCTCCTTGGGGAGGTTGGATTGTTCTTCCAGTTGTTGAAGGAAAAATAGGATATATAATTGGTACTATAGCTGGGGCTTTAGTTACTGCGATAATTGTAAATAGTTTAAAACCTGTTGCTGTTGAAGAAGAGGAGCTAAAAGAAGAGATTGAAAATTACGAAAGTGTACAAGGTGAAGGAGAAGCAGAAGTTTTAGCAATAACATCTTGTCCTTCTGGAGTAGCTCATACTTTCTTAGCTGCAAAAGCTCTAGAAAAAACTGCTGCTAAATTAGGAGTAAAAATAAAAGTAGAAACTCAAGGAGCGAATGGAATTGTTAATAGAATAACTCCAAAAGATGTTGAGAATGCTAAAGTTATTATCTTTGCTCATGATGTTGCTATTAAAGAACCTCATAGATTTAAAAATATAAAAGTAGTAGATGTTAAAACTAAGGTAGCTATTCAAGATCCAAAAACTCTAATTCAAAATAGCTTAAAATAATAGAAAAAATAGCCTCTCCAATTAGATCACTAATCTGGAGAGGTTATTTACTATCTATTCATTTATTAATCTAACTATTTCATTAACTTTTGATATCTTCATAACTTTTTCTCTAAAACTATCATCAAGAATTTTTTTAGATAGATCTATCAATATGCTAATTTTATCAGTTCCCTTTCCTTCATCTGGGATAGCTAACATAAATACCATTTTAGCAATCTCTTTCTCTTCTAAATTCCACATAATTGGAGTTTTTAATCTTGCAAATGCTATTCCTGGTTTCTTTACAGTTTTTGAAGTACCATGAGGCAATCCAACATCATATCCTACAGCAGTTGGTGCTATATCCTCTCTCTTATATAAAGCAGTTAAAAACTCTTCATAGTCTTCAACAAATCCCTCATCAGAAATAGCTTTTGCCATTCTCTCTATCACTTCTTTTTTCGTACTACAATCTAACTCCAACATTACTAACTTCTCTGTTATTAGTCCCATTATTCCTCCTTATAATTGTATAATAATCTACAATTTCTTCTCCCTACATCATCACTTATTTAATCCCATAATAATATTATACTTTTTTCATGACATTACTTCAACTGATACTCCCAACGACTAAAGTCGAGGGGTTCTTTTATAATTAGCTTCTATTTATTCTCGAAAGAATAAATCAATCACTATTTTCTAAAAGACTTTCACTATCAAGAACACCTTTGTATTCATTAACGATAGTATTAGGCTCATATCAAAACCTTTTTTATTCATTTTTAAATTCCTATACTACTTAAATTTTTATTTCCTGATAATCTTAGAACTTCAATTTTATGAAGTTCTAAGAATTTATCAAATCTTTCACTACATTTTTTTAAATTATATGTTTCTAAATCTTCATTTATATTCATAATTAAAAATGATGAATATAAATCTCTTTGTATTTTATAACCATCTATATTATTCCAACGTTTACTTAATGACTTTTTCTTGTACTCTTGTGTCAAATGATTAAATTGACTTGCTTTAGCTTTTCTTGTATTTATTTTAATAATTTCCCTTCCAAATGATTTTAATTTTCTATCTATAATAGAAATTAGCATCGCTGGAGCTCTATTCCCTATTGATTTTCCAAATCTTTTTTTCTTTTTAAAGCTTCCTTTTTCATTCTTTTCTGTTTTCTTACTTTTCTTTTGCAATCCTTTAAAATTCATATCTTCAACATAAATTTTATCACCTAAAGCTATTATTTCATTAGCTAAGCACTCATGTTGGTATTTTCTAGTATCTGCTTCTTTTCTAAAAATCTCTTTAAGAGTATTTTTTAATTTTATATATTTATTAGAAAAATTAAATTTGGCTCCTTTTTTAATAGTTCCATCTATTTTAAAATTATTAGGATTTGTCATTCGTTTAGACCTATCCATCTTCCTTAATATTCTACACTTTTTAGCACTTATATCTCTTATTTTATCAGCCAATTCAAGTATTTTTAATTTATTCTCTGAACAGTATGCAATAGTTGAAGTTCCTATATCTATTCCAACATCACCTTTTCCTATTTTTCTTTTAATTTCTCCTGTATTTTTATCTATTTTTAATGGAGGAGTTCCTTTAAAAATTATTTGAACATAGAATTTGTATTTTCCGCGAATAAATTTTCTAACTATTCTACAGTATGAAATATCATTTCTTATCGCTTCGACTTCATACATATTATTAAGATCAATAATTACTGGCATTTTTAATCCAATCCATTCAATGCTATTGTTTTTAAATCTAATTCCAGCTTTATTAGATTTACTTTCAAGCGAATTTAGAGTATCATATTTTTTAAAATGTATTTCTTTTCCTTTATCATAAAATAATTTTTCATATGCTCTCCATAAATGAGTTCCTAATTTTTGAGCTGTAGCTGAATCAATACTCTTTTTATAGTATTTTTGAAATTTTTTAACATCAGATTGGAAGTTATATTCAGATAATTTATAGTCAATTCTCATTTGATTTATTTTTAAAAAAATTTCTTTATTATATTTATTTTTTAAAAAATTTCCTTGTGAGTCTCTTTGAATATTAAATATTAATTCCCTATATTTTTTAGTTTTAATCAATTCTTTATATCTATTAAGACTAATTCTAACTAAAGAATTATATATTTTTCTAGCAATTTCAAATCTTTTATTCAAAATATCAGATTGCCATTTTTCAACAACTAATGGAAATTGAACTACAAAATTATTCACGAATTACACCTCCTAACTACATATTTTTTATTCAGCAATATCATTAGGACAAAAAATTATATGAAATTGATTCTTATATACAATTCCTTTTTTATGAGTATAATCATCAGTCATATTTCTCATCTCATAAATATTATATTACATTATATTAGTTTATTCAATAACTAATCATCCCCATGACTAAAGTCAGGGGCTTTCTAACCTTTTTGTTGTAAAAATATATTTTTCTCTAGTTATCTAAATTTTTAAGATTTAACTCCCTTATTATAATTTCAGCTACCTTTCCAGCAACTAATCCTGTGAATAGAGTACATTGTTCCTTATGTTCTGCCTTAATCATATCAAATTCTCTAGTTAATACACGGCAACATAAACTATTCTTCCCATTAGCTACTTTAAACCAATCGTGAAGTTCCTTTGTTAATTCCATTAATTTTTTTACTTTTGGATCATTAGGCGTACTACGTCCAAAAAATATTCCTAGAGCTAATACTCCACCTGATACTGCTCCACATAGACACTTTGCTCCCCCTATTCCAACTGGAAAACCTGATGCCATTTTTATAACTTCCTCAGGTATATCCAGTTCAAAATTACTTCTAATAGAACTCACTACTGCTTCTGAACAATAAAATCCACCAAATAAATCTTCTGCATCCTTTATAACTTTTTTTACACTTACCTCTTGTACCTCTTGTTTTACATTCATAAGATCCTCCTTAAAATAAAAAAAAGAGGAGCTCATTGCTCCCCTCATATCTAACTATTATTAAACTAGCTCGATTATAGCCATTTCAGCTGAGTCACCTTTTCTAACAGTAGTTTTGATGATTCTTGTGTAACCACCATTTCTCTCTGCATATTTAGGTGCTATTTCGTTGAATAACTTAGCTACTACTTCTTCATTTCTTAAGAATGCAAATGCATTTCTTCTAGAAGATAAAGTGTTTTTCTTTCCTAAAGTTATCATTCTCTCAGCAAATTTTCTTAATTCTTTTGCTCTAGTTACAGTAGTTTCTATTTTCTCTGCACTTAGTAAAGATATAGTTAAGTTTTTTAGCATAGCTTTTCTATGGTCAGCTCTTCTACCTAACTTTCTATATGATTTATTGTGATTCATTTAGTTAGCTATCCTCCTTATATATTCTTACTCAGGAGATCCATTTTGATTTAGATCATATCCTAATTCTTTCATTTTCTCTAGGATCTCATCTAATGATTTTCTTCCTAGATTCTTAATTTTTAGAAGTTCGTTAAGCGACAATTTTGCTAATTGGCTTACTTCTTCTATTCCAGCTTTCTTTAAGCAGTTAAATGATCTAACTGTTAAATCAAGCTCCTCTATCTTAGTATTTAGAATATTATCATCTTTAGAATGAGTAGTTGAATCCTCATCTTCGTCCTCAACATCAGTTCTTAAATTTTCCATTTTATTTCCTAATTCTAAGAACGGATCAAAGTGTAACTTCAATAACTCAACTGCATAAGATAATGCATCTCTAATTTCAATGCTTCCATCTGTTTCTATATCTAAAGTTAGTTTGTCGAAATCAGTCATTCTTCCAACCATAGTGTCTTGGATAGTATATGATACCTTTCTAATTGGTGTGTATATAGCATCTACAGCTATATAATCAACTGCCCAATCTTTTCTTTCGATATCTTCTGATACAACAAATCCTTCTCCAGTATCTACAAGAAATTCCATGTCAAGTTCTCTATCTGTAGTTATTGTACAAATAACTTGGTCAGGATTTACTATTTCTATTCCTACATCAGGTATTATATCAGCAGCAGTTACTGTTTTAGGTCCTTTAACTGAAAGAGTCATTTTTCTCTCTCCAGTTGTTTCAGCTTTTACAACTATTTCTTTTATGTTTAGGATAATCTCAGTAACAGCTTCCTTTATTCCTTCCATAACAGAGAATTCACTTAATACACCGTTAATTCTCACACCTTTAATAGCAGCTCCTGGGATAGACGAAAGTAAAACTCTTCTCAAAGCATTACCAACAGTATGCCCATAACCTCTATATAAAGGCTCAACTACATATTGTCCTTTAAATTCATTCTCTTTTACTTCAGTTATATTGATACCCCTTGCATGTTTTTCAATCTTTAACATTTAATCAACTCCTATTAAAAGGGCTTATTATCTAGAGTAGAACTCAACTATTAATGACTCGTTTAGATCGAAATCTAAATCATCTTTAGTTGGGTTTTGTAAAACTTTACCAGAGAAAGCAGCTCTATCTAACTCTAACCAAGCTGGTACAGTTGCATCCTCTACAGACGCTTTTATTATATCTAAGTTTTTAGAGTTCTCTATTATAGAGATAACGTCTCCTACTTTTACTCTGTAAGAAGCGATATTAACTCTTCTTCCGTTTACAGCAACGTGTCCGTGAGAAACGATTTGTCTAGCTTGTCTTCTAGTTTTAGCAAATCCTAATCTGTAAACTACATTCTCTAATCTTCTTTCTAAGTATTCAATTAAAGTTAAACCAGTTACACCAAGTTTTCTTGCTGCTTCCTCGTATATCTTTCTGAATTGTTTTTCCATTACATTATATATAAATTTCGCTTTTTGTTTTTCTCTTAATTGAACTGCATACTCTGTAGGCTTCTTGTTTGCATTTGGTCTAGGTCCTCTTTTAGAAGATTTGTTAACTCCTAAAACTACTGGATCAATTCCTAGCGCTCTACATTTCTTCAATACAGGCTGTCTATTTCTTGCCATTTTCTAAATATTCCTCCTTTATATTCATTTTGCCGCAATAATTTTCAAAATAAATAAGTGAGACTACACTCTTCTTCTTTTTGGTGGTCTACATCCATTGTGTGGGATAGGAGTAACATCAGTTATCTTAGTTACTTCTAATCCAGCTGCTTGTAATGATCTGATACAAGCTTCTCTTCCTGATCCTGGACCTTTCACTCTTACTTCTACTTTTTTCATTCCATTTTCCATAGCAATATTTGCTGCTTGCTCAGCTGCGATTTGAGCTGCAAATGGAGTTCCTTTCTTAGTACCTTTGAAACCAGAAGTTCCTCCTGATTTCCAACTTACAACTTTACCTTCTGCATCAGTAATAGCAACTATTGTGTTATTAAAAGTTGAATGTATATGGGCAACTCCGTTAGGAATATTTTTAACTTTCTTTTTAATCTTAGCTACCTTCTTTTTAGCCAACTTAAGCTACCTCCCTTGCTAAATTATAAAATTCTATAATTCCTCTAAAATACTCGATTATTTTTTAATAGGTTTTTTTGGACCTTTAACTGTTCTTGCGTTAGTTTTTGAACTTTGTCCTCTTACAGGTAGATTCATTTTGTGTCTTAATCCTCTGTAACATTTGATATCCATAAGTCTTTTTATAGAAAGTCTTACTTCTTTTCTTAGGTCTCCCTCTACTTTAATTGTTTCTACAATAGCTCTAATTTTGTTTACTTCTTCTTCAGTTAAGTCCTTAACTCTTGTATCAAAGTTAATTCCCGCTTCTGTTAAAACTTTTTGTGAAGTTGGTTTTCCAATTCCATAAATGTAAGTTAAAGCTATCTCAACTCTCTTGTTTCTTGGGATATCTACTCCTGCTATTCTAGCCAAAATTGTTTCCTCCTCTATCGAAAATTTTATATATTTTGCTAGTAATTATAAACTAGCTCAATACTTTCGTCGATATGTTCCGTTTCCTAAATTCGGAGATGGCTCTACAGCCAACATATCTTTACAGTACTACATGTCATAATTGTCGTACTTTTTAACAAACTCTCTTTCAAAATTATCCTTGAACTTGTTTGTGTTTAGGGTTTTCACATATAACTCTAACTTTTCCATGTCTCTTGATAACTTTGCACTTGTCACAAATAGGTTTAACTGATACTCTTACTTTCATTCATCTGCCTCCTTTCGTGATATTAATTTTTTTTCCTGTATACTATTCTACCCCTTGACAAGTCATAAGGAGAGATTTGTACAGTCACTCCATCTCCAGGTAAAATTTTAATATAGTTCATTCTCATTTTCCCAGAGATATGGCCTAAAATAGTATGCCCATTCTCTAATTCAACTTTAAACATCGCATTTGGAAGGGCTTCTAAAATAGTACCTTCTAATTCGATAACATCTTTTTTTGACATAATTCCTCCTATCGAACAGAACTTCAAATTATTATAGCACGTAAATCACAAAAAGTCTATAAAAATTATTGATTTATCTAAACTTTTTTTATGGATTTACATTACTCTATTTCACTTAAAATTACTGCTTTACCATCTATTATTGCAACTGAATGTTCAAAGTGTGCAGATCTTTTTCCATCCTTTGTTACAACTGTCCACCCATCATCTTTCATATTCAATTTGTATGTTCCAACATTTACCATTGGTTCTATTGCAAACACCATTCCATTTTCAATTTTAATACCTCTTCCTTTTCTTCCAAAGTTAGGTATCATTGGATCCTCATGCATAGATAATCCAACTCCATGACCAGCATAATCTCTAACTACACTAAATCCATTTTTTTCAACATACTGTTGTATTGCATGACCAATATCTCCAAGTCTGTTCCCTGCAACAGCCATCTCTATTCCAATTGTTCTTGATTTTTCTGTTACTTCTAGAAGTTTTTTAGATTCTTCATCTATCTCTCCAACAGGTAAAGTTATTGCAGAATCTCCATAGTAACCATTCAACACTGTTACTGTGTCAATACTCACTATATCTCCCTCATTTAATACTCTTCCATTTGGTACTCCATGAACTACCTCTTCATTTACAGATATACATGTAGCTGCTGGAAAAGCTCCATAAGGTCCTGGTACTCCAATACATCCTGGTATAGCACCCTGACTTCTTATATAGTCCTCTACAATCTTATCAATTTCATATGTAGAAACTCCTGGTTTAATATACTTTGGTAAAATATCATTGTATAGTCTTGCAATTATTTGATTAGATTTCTTTATTTCCTTTATCTGATCTAAAGTCTTTATTAATGCCATTTATAACTCCTTTCTAATATAAAATTATCCAAGGATAGCAAAAATCTCTTTTGTTATAGCATCTACTTCTTTTGTTCCATCTATCTCAACTAATAGATTTCTTGATTGATAGAAATCAAATAATGGAGCTGTTTGAGAGTGGTATTCTCCCAATCTTTTTGTTACTGTCTCAGCATTATCATCTTTTCTAATGATTAACTCTCCACCACAATAGTCACATTTTCCTGCTACTTTTGAAGGGTTAAATTCAACGTGGAAAGATGCTCCACAAGCTGGACATACCTTTCTTCCTGTTACTCTTCCTACTATCAATTCATCTGGAACGTTTAATGATATAACTTTATCTAGAGCTATTCCCATCTCTTTCATTAATACTTCTAGAGCCTCTGCTTGAGCTAAAGTTCTAGGGAATCCATCTAATATGAATCCTTTTTTACAATCCTCTTGAGATAATCTGTCTTTTATTATTCCTATAATTGTTGAATCTGGAACTAATTTTCCTTCATCCATAAATTTTTTAGCCTCTAATCCCATAGCAGTTCCCTCTTTTATAGCTGCTCTTAAGATATCTCCTGTTGAAATTTGAGGTATTCCATATTTTTCTATTAGGAACTTTGCCTGTGTTCCTTTTCCTGCACCTGGTGCACCAAATAACATTATATTCATATGTTATCACTCCTTAAATTTATTTTGTTTTCACTTTTCTATTATACTACACTTTCCAAAAAAATGCACGATTTTATGAATAAAAAAAAGAGAGAAACTCTAATTTTCTACTCTTTTTTCTAAGCTATTTCTATTTTTTTACTCTTTCAAAATACTCTTTTCCTTTAAAATAATAAACTAAAGAGAATACAATGATAATCATTCCTGTTACAGTATTAAAAGTAGGTTTCTCATCTGGTAGTATGATCCAGCTTAGTACAGCACCTAAAATTGGATTTATCAATCTACACATATTGACCTCTGAAACCTTTGTATTCTTGTCTTGTAAAGCCATAAACCAAAAGCTGAAAGCAAATACTGATACGAAAACTAAAATTCCTAAGCTAACATAAAATCCCAATGGTTTATCTATAAAACTTCTATATCCCTCTATACTAACTCCTGTTAGATATAATAACAATCCTCCAAAAAACATCTGTACAGCATTTAAAAATATTGGATCTATATTAGCCTTATATTTTGCTACTTTAATTCCTGAATAACCTTGAAGTACTATATTCAAATATAGAAATAGTATTCCTAAAAAACTAGCACTATTTAATGAATATCCAGTACTTTTTACTCCAAGTATCATAAACAATCCAACCAAACTTATCAATATACTAACTATCTTATGCTTATTTAACTTATCATCACTTGTTAAAATATGACTTAAAATTACATTTACAAATGGTGTTGTTCCCATTATTATAGATGAAATAGCTCCATCAACTAGATTTACCCCTAAATAGAAAACTGCATATCCTAAAAAGATATTTAATAGTATCAACAGTGTAAATAATCTCCTATTTTCTTTTATCTCCTGCCACATTCCTCTATGCCAAGTATATATAAATAAGATTATTCCAACTGATGTAAATCTTAAACCTGCAAAGTTCATTGGTGTCATATCATAACTAAGTCCTGTCTTAATAACTGGATTCACTATAGCCCATAAAACTGATGCTAAAATTGCATAAATTAATCCTTTTTTTCTCATTTTTCTATTCCTTTCTAAAATTTTCTACTCTTTAATATTCTAATACAAATAATATCTTATCTCAAGAAAAATTTTCTTTTATTGTTCTATATATGGAACTTAAAAAAGCACAACCCTAAGGTTGTGCCTTTTATATAAAGCTCTATATAAATCCTTTATACTCTCTCATTACTAAATGAGCATTTATTTGTTGAACTGTATCAATAGCAACTCCAACTACTATAATTATTCCTGTTCCACCAAAGAATACTGGTAGTCCAAAAGAAGTAAATATTGCATATGGAAGTATTGATATAGCTGCTAAGAAGAAAGCGCCACCCCAAGTTATTCTTGTAACAACACCTTCTAAATACTCAATTGTTTCTGTTCCTGGTCTTATTCCTGGAATTGTTCCTCCACCTTGCTTTAAGTTATCTGCAACCTTTTCAGGATCGAAAACTATAGCAGTATAGAAGAATGAGAAAAATATGATTACTGCAGCATATAATATCATATATACTGGGTGACTCTGATTAAATATCATCGCCAATGTAGTCTTCAGAGTATACTCTGATGGGATTGCATTAACTATAGCTGATGGTATCATCATAACTACAGAAGCAAAGATTACAGGCATTACTCCTGCACTATTTAACTTAAGAGGTATATATGAGTTTTGTCCCATTCCTCCTCTTCCATTAAACCCTTTTCCTACATAGTGAATTGGTATTTTTCTTTGTCCCAACTGAAAAACAACTATTCCTGCTACAACTAATATTCCAGCTAGGGCTATTAATAATAATACAGGTATTAAAAACTTACTTCCTCTCATACTTTGAATAGTCTGAACAACGTTTGAAGGTCCTCCAGATATTACATTTAGAAAGATTAGAAGTGAAACTCCATTTCCTATTCCTTTAATAGAGATCTGCTCCCCAATCCACATTAAGAATACAGTACCTGCTGTTAAAGTAACTATAGTAGTTAAGAAAAATGCAGTTCCTGGAGTTGTTACTAGTCCTACTGATTGTAGCCACATACAAACTCCAAAAGATTGAATTATTGCTATTCCAATTGTTAAATATCTAGTCCATTGAGTAATCTTGTTTCTTCCTGATTCTCCCTCTTTTTGAATCTCTTCAATCTTGGGAATAATCACAGCTAATAAGCTGAAAACAATTGATGAGTTAATGTATGGAACTATTCCAAGAGCAAAAATAGATACTCTTTTAAAAGCTCCACCTGAGAACATATTTATATAACCTAATATATCACTTTGTGTTGTCATAGTTGCAAGTCTGTCGACATCTACTCCTGGTGCAGGAATATATGTCCCAACTCTTGCAACTAAAAACATCAACAAGGTGAAGACGATTCTCTCCCTTAATTCGGGAATCCTCATAATGCTACTCAATTTCGTATTAAATTTTTCCATTAAAGTCAAAACAACTTCACCTCGCTTTAGGTTTTAGCAAGTTATTATTACTTGTTATTCTTTGCAACGTCAGCAAAAGTTTTAACTTCTATAATTTCTACTACTCCACCTTTTGCTTCTATAGCAGCTTTTGCAGATGCAGAAACTTTGTGAGCTTTTACAGTTAATTTTTTATCTAAAGTTCCGTTTCCTAAAACTTTGATACCGTCCATCATTTTTCTAACTAATCCAGTTTCGAATAAGATTTCTGGAGTAACTTCTGCTCCCTCTTCAAATCTATTTAAAAGATCTAATGTAATTACAGCATACTCTTTCTTGAATAATGCGTTAGAGAAACCTCTTTTTGGAACTCTTCTATAGATAGGCATTTGTCCACCTTCAAAGTAAGGTTTTACTCCTCCACCAGCTCTAGACTTTTGTCCGTTGCTTCCTTTTCCAGCTGTTTTACCTAATCCAGAAGATTCTCCTCTTCCGATTCTTTTTCTAGCTTTTCTTGGTACAGAAGGCATTAATTCGTTTAATTTCATATTAAGCTTGCACCTCCTCTACTTTAAGTAAGTAAGAAACTTGAGCTAGTTTACCTTTTAACTCAGGAGTTTCTACATGCTCCACAACATCATTCATCTTCTTAAGCCCTAGCGACTTTACAGTTGCTATGTGGTTAGGCTTTCTTCCGATTATGCTTTTTACAAGCTCTATTCTAAGCTTTACCATCTCTAAATTCCCTCCTAGCTTAAGATATCTTTAACTTCTTTACCTCTTAAAGCAGCGATTTGCTCAGCTGTTCTAAGTGATTTTAAAGCTTCTATTGTAGCTCTAGCAACGTTATGTTTGTTTCTAGATCCTTTGATTTTAGTTAAAATGTCATGTACTCCAACAAGCTCTAATATCTCTCTTGTTGCAGAACCAGCGATAACTCCAGTTCCTTCATAAGCTGGTGCCATCCATAAAGTTGTTGCTCCCCATTTTCCTTCAGTTTCATGAGGAATAGTAGATCCTTTTAGAGAAACATCTACTAAATTTTTCTTTGCAGAAGAAAGTGCTTTTCTTATAGCATCAGGTACACCATTAGCTTTACCTAATCCTAATCCAACTTTACCTTCTCCATCTCCAACAGCTGCTAAAACTGAGAAAGATATAGTTCTTCCTCCTTTAGTTGTCTTAGAAACTCTTGATATCTTTAATAATTTTTCTTGATATTGTTTTTCTTCTCTATTTGCTAACTTAGACAAGTGAAATCCTCCTCTCTAATAGAATTAGAAGCTTAATCCAGCTTCTCTAGCTGCCTCAGCAAGAGCCGCTACTCTTCCTGTGTACTTGTATCCTGATCTATCGAATACGATATTAGTTATTCCTTTAGCTGCCGCTCTTTCTGCAAGTGCTTTACCTACAGTTTTAGCAGCTTCTGTATTTCCACCATTTGCAATATTTGCTTTTAATGCTTTATCAATAGTTGATGCAGAAACTAGAGTTACTCCATTAACATCATCTATTAATTGAGCAAAGATATTGTTGTTTGATCTATATACAGAAAGTCTTGGTCTATCAGCTGTACCAGAAATTTTGTTTCTGATTGATAAATGCTTTCTTGTTCTTACAGCTTGTCTATCTACCTTCTTAAACAACTGTCTTACCTCCTTTTAGTTAAGCTACCTTACGATTTTTTTCCTTCTTTTCTTCTAACAACTTCGTCAGAATACTTAACTCCTTTTCCTTTGTAAGGCTCAGGAGCTCTTTTAGCTCTTATATCAGCAGCAACTTGTCCTACTACATCTTTTTCGCTACCATCGATATGGATAGTTGTATTCTTTTCTACTGTGAATGTAATTCCAGGTACTTCATCTATAATAACTGGATGAGAGTATCCTAGTGCTAATTCTAATCCTTTTCCTTTTGCAGCTGCTCTGTATCCAACTCCAACTAGGTTAAGAGTTTTTCTAAATCCTTGAGAAACTCCTACGATCATGTTGTTGATTAAAGCTCTTGTAGTTCCATGTATAGCTCTTACAGCTGGTAAATCGTTTGGTCTTTCAACAACGATTTCATTTTCTACTTTTTTTATAGTTAATTCTGAATTAAATTCTTTTGTTAGAGTACCTTTTGGTCCTTTTACAGTAACTACGTTTCCGTTTAATGTTACTTCAACTCCAGAAGGCACTATAATAGGTTTTTTACCTACTCTTGACATTTACTAACACCTCCTAAGTTATTATTACCAAACAAATGCAAGAATTTCTCCACCTACGTTTTCTCTTCTAGCTACTCTGTCAGTAACAATTCCCTTAGAAGTAGATACGATAGCAATTCCTAATCCTGATAATACTCTTGGCATATCTTCTACTGAAGAATACACTCTTCTTCCAGGTTTAGAGATTCTTTTTATTCCTTTGATAACTCTCTCTTTACCATCATATTTTAAGTAAACTCTTATATTTTTTTTGTTCCCATCAGTCACAACTTTATAGTTAGCTATATATCCTTCTTCTTTTAGGATTTCTGCTAATCTATCTTTTAAATTTGAATGAGGTACATCTACTTTCTCATGCATTACTGCATTTGCATTTCTGATTCTTGTTAACATATCAGCAATTGGATCTGTTAAATACATCTACGAAAATCCTCCTTCCTATAATATTACCAAGATGATTTTTTAACTCCTGGTATTACTCCAGCTCCTGCAAGCTGTCTGAATTTTACTCTCGAAATTCCAAATTCTCTCATGAATCCTCTTGGTCTTCCGTCTAACTGACATCTATTTCTTTTTCTAACTACAGAAGAATCTTTTGGAAGTTTGTTTAATTCGAACATAGCTTCCATGTCACCTTCAGCAACTCTCTTCTTTAGCTCAGCTCTTTTTTCAGCATATTTCTCGCATAGTTCAGCTCTTTTAACATCTCTAGCGATCATTGACTTCTTTGCCATTTATTCTTTACCCTCCTCACTATTACTTTTTGAAAGGCATTCCAAACGCCTTAAGTAAAGCTCTTCCTTCTTCATCATTTTTAGCAGAAGAAACGATAGTGATAGACATTCCTAAAAGTTTTTCAACTTTATCAAATTCGATTTCAGGGAAAACTAATTGATCTCTTAATCCTAAAGAGTAGTTTCCTCTTCCATCAAATGAGTTAGCTGAAACTCCTTCGAAGTCTCTTACTCTTGGAAGAACCACATTCACTAATCTATCTAGAAAATCGTACATTCTTTCTTTTCTTAAAGTAACTTTTGCTCCGATTGGCATTCCTTCTCTTAATTTGAATCCTGCTTCAGATTTCTTAGCCTTTCTTACTATTGGTTTTTGTCCAGTAATAATAGTTAGATCTCCCATAGCAGCATCTATTAATTTAGAGTTTTGAGTAGCTTCTCCAACTCCCATATTTACTATTATCTTTTCTAGCTTTGGACATTCCATTACGTTATTAATTCCTAACTCTTTTATTAAAGCTGGAGCTACAACGTCATTATATAATTTATGATATCTAGAAACGTATTTAGACACTTACGTTTTCCTCCCTTCTTATAGAACTTCTCCAGATACTTTTGAGTATCTTACTTTTTTACCATCTACCATTTTGTATCCAACTCTTGTTGGTTTTCCAGCTTTCTCATCAAATAACATTACTTTAGATGAGAATATAGCAGCTGGCTTGCTAACAACTCCACCTTGTGGGTTTATTGGAGTTGGCTTCATATGTTTAGTTACTATATTTATTCCTTCAACTACAACTTTTCCTTTTTTAGGGAATACCTTTACAACTTTACCTGTTTTACCTTTATCTTTACCAGAGATTACATAAACCATATCTCCTGTTTTTACGTGTAAAGTTTCTGGTATAAATTTAATTTTAGGTTTAGCCACGATATTAGCCTCCTCTCTTATTTATTAGATTACTTCTGGAGCTAGAGATAAAATCTTCATAAAGTTTTTAGCTCTTAACTCTCTTGCAACTGGTCCAAATATTCTTGTTGCTTTTGGCTCATTGTTGTTATTGATTATAACTCCTGCGTTATCATCAAATTTTATATATGATCCATCTTCTCTTCTTAATTCTTTTTTAGTTCTAACTATTACAGCCTTAACTACGTCACCTTTTTTAACGTTTCCACCAGGGATCGCTTCTTTAACAGATGCTACAACGATATCTCCAATTTTTCCGAATCTTTTTTTAGATCCACCTAATACTCTGATTATCATTAATTTTTTTGCACCTGAGTTATCAGCAACGTTAAGGATAGTTTGTTGTTGTACCATTAAATTATCCTCCTCTCACAATAATTGGAATTATCTAGCTTTCTCAACAATCTCTACTAGTCTCCATCTTTTATCTCTTGATAATGGTCTAGTTTCCATAATTCTTACTCTATCTCCAGTTTGAGCTACATTATTTTCATCGTGAGCTTTAAACTTAGTAGTGCTTTTTACTCTCTTCTTATAGATTGGGTGTAAAGCCATTGTTTCTATTGCAACAACGATAGTTTTATCCATTTTATCAGAAACAACTATTCCTTCTCTAACTTTTCTTTCGTTTCTCAAGACATTAACCTCCTCTTCCTAAGAATCAATTTATACTTTGAATGAGATTATCTTTCATTTAAGATTGTATTTATTCTAGCAATTTCTCTTCTAACTTCTCTGATTTTAGCAGTGTTAGTAAGTTGACCTAATGAAAGTTGGAACTTTAGGTTGAATAGCTCTTCCTTAAGCTCTTTACACTTAACAACTAAGTCTTCAGTTGACATTTCTCTTATTTCCTTAGCTCTCATTAGTTTTCACCACCATTCTCTCTTTTTACTATTTTACATCTTACAGGAAGTTTCATAGAAGCTTTTCTTAATGCTGCTATAGCTTTCTCTTCAGTTACTCCTGAAACTTCGAACATCATTCTTCCAGGTAAAACTACTGCTACCCAACCTTCAACGCTTCCTTTACCTTTACCCATTCTCACTCCAGCTGGTCTAGCTGTGATAGGTTTGTCAGGGAATATTCTTATGAAAGTTTTTCCTTCTCTTTTGAATGTTCTGTTGATTGCAACCCTGCATGATTCTATTTGTCTATTTGTTATCCAGTGTGGCTCAAGAGCTTGTAGTCCGTAATCTCCGAACGCTACAGTGTTACCTCTTTGAGCTGTACCTTTCATTCTACCTCTAAACATTTTTCTATGTTTTGTTCTTTTTGGCATTAACATGACTACGCTTCTCCTCCTTCCCTTTTAGTTGGAAGAACTTCACCATGGAAAACCCATACTTTTATTCCAAGAGCTCCATAAGTTGTGTGAGCTGTTGCTGTTGCATAATCAATATCAGCTCTTAATGTATGTAAAGGAACTTTTCCTTCAACTACCCACTCAGCTCTGGCAATTTCTGCTCCATTTAGTCTTCCTGAAACCATAACTTTGATTCCTTTAGCTCCAGCTCTCATAGCTCTCATTACAGCTTGGCTTACAGCTCTTTTGTATGCTACCCTTTTCTCGATAGATGTAGCAATGTTTTCAGCAACTAGTACAGCATCTTTGTTAAATTCTTTAACTTCTTGTACTTTTACAGTTACTTTCTTTCCTGTTAATTTCTCAAGATTTACTCTTAAGTTATCTATTTCAGCACCTTTTCTTCCGATGATTATTCCTGCTTTAGCTGTGTAAACAAGAACTACTACATTTGAAGGAGAAGTTCTTTCGATCTTTACCTTCGCTATTCCTGCGTGGAAGTAGTTTTTCTTGACATACTCTCTGATTTTTACATCTTCATGGAAGTACTTAGCGTATTCCTTTTTATCTGCATACCAGTTAGAATCCCAAGATCTTGTTATTCCAAGTCTTAGTCCTCTAGGGTCTACTTTTTGTCCCACAGTCTTACCTCCTTAAACTACTTTTCAGAAACAGCAACAACAATGTGAGCTGTTGGCTTTCTGATTATATCTGCTCTTCCCATAGCTCTAGGCATTATTCTCTTAAGAGCTGGTCCATCATTTATCATAATTGTTGAAACTACTAACTTATCTTCGTCCATTTTGAAGTTGTTAGTTGCATTAGCAATAGCTGATGCTAATGTCTTCTTTATTAATCTAGCTGATTTTTTATTTGTATATTCTAGAATATCTAATGCTTCTAGTGCTGATTTTCCTCTCACTAAGTCAGCTACTAATCTAGCTTTTCTAGGAGACATTCTTACGTATCTCGTAATTGCTCTAGCTTCCACTAGTCCAACCTCCTCTTTACTTTCTCAAATATATGCTTAATTGAAATTATTTTTTCTTTTTCTTGTCTACTCCGTGTCCATAGTAAGTTCTAGTTGGAGCGAATTCTCCTAATTTATGTCCAACCATTTGCTCAGTTACGTGAACAGGGATATGTTTTTTCCCGTTATATACACCAAAAGTGATTCCGATGAAGTTAGGGAATATTGTTGATCTTCTTGACCAAGTCTTAATAACTGCTTTTAAGTTTTCAGAAGCTACTGCCTCTTCTACTTTTTTCATTAAGTGGTGGTCACAGAAAGGTCCTTTTTTTAATGATCTAGCCATTCCTTATTAGCCTCCTCTCGAATTTAGAATTACTTATCGTTTCTTCTTCTTACGATAAACTTATCTGTAGTTTTCTTACCTCTAGTTTTAACACCTAAAGCAGGTTTTCCCCAAGGTGTTAAAGGAGCTTTTCTACCTACAGGATTCTTTCCTTCTCCTCCTCCATGAGGGTGATCACAAGGGTTCATTACAGATCCTCTTACATGAGGTCTTTTTCCCATATGTCTGTTTCTTCCAGCTTTACCAATTTGTACTAAGCTATGTTCTGAGTTTCCTACTTCACCGATTGTAGCCATACATTCACCGTGAATTAATCTTAATTCACCTGATGGTAACTCAACGTGACAGTAAGTTCCTTCTTTTGCAACTAGTCTTGCTGCAGTTCCTGCAGATCTAACTAATTGTCCACCCTTTCCTCTTTGTAGTTCAATATTGTGAATTTGAACCCCTACTGGCATATCTTTTATTTTAAGTGCGTTTCCTGGTTTAATCTCAGCTTGAGATCCTGCCATAACCATGTCACCTTTTTTTAGTCCTTTAGGAGCTAGTATATATCTTTTCTCTCCGTCAACGTAGAATAAAAGAGCTATATTAGCTGTTCTATTTGGATCATACTCGATAGATTCTACTCTAGCAGGTATATCTAATTTATTTCTCTTGAAATCGATAATTCTGTAAAGTCTTTTGTGTCCTTTTTGTCTATCTCTACATGTTCTGTGTCCATAGTTGTCTCTACCATATGCAGATTTTAAAGGTACAGTTAAAGACTTTTCAGGTCTTACATTATCTAAATCCGTATTAACTAATCTTGACATTCCTCTTTGTCCATTAGTAATAGGTTTCATTTTTCTAATAGCCATTTTTGCTTAACCTCCGAAAAAATTCCTTTATATTTAGACCTATATATATCTTTAGCCGTTAATCTATTACACTTCTTTAAAATAAGTGATTGTGCTTCCTTGAGCTAATTTAACAATAGCCTTCTTTTTAGCTTGAGTTTTGTAAAGTTTCATTCCGTGTCTTTTAACAACTGGTTTGCTGTTTAAAGTAGATACAGATTCAACTTTTACGTTAAATATTTCCTCTACAGCTTTTCTTATTTGAATTTTGTTTGCTTTTGTGTTTACTTCGAAAGTATATTTGTTATACTCTCTTCTTAACATTTCACTTTTCTCAGTGATAACAGGTCTTTTGATGATATCATAAGCTGTCATTATCCAAGCACCTCCTCTATTGTAGTTAGTGCCTCTCTAGTTACGATTACTTTCTCTTGCTTTAATAACCAGTAAACTCCGATCTCGTTTGGTTGTAATACAACTGCGTTCTCTAAGTTTCTTACTGATAAGTATAAGTTGTAATCGTTTAACTCTGCTAAATCATTTACTACGAATAATTGCTTGTTAGTTGCATTAACTGCATTTGTTAAAGCGATTATTGTTTTTGTTTTTGGAGTTTCGATAGTTCCTTCAAGAACTAAGATATCTCCGTTAGCAACTTTAGCAGATAAAGCTGATCTTAATGCTAAGTTTCTAACTTTCTTGTTAACTTTTTTCTCGTATGATCTTGGGTGAGGACCGAATGTTACTCCTCCACCAACCATGTGAGGAGCTCTGATACTTCCTTGTCTAGCTCTACCAGTTCCTTTTTGTTTAAAAGGTTTTCTTCCTCCTCCTCTAACCATTGCTCTAGTCTTAGTAGCTGCAGTTCCTTGTCTAGCAGCTGCTAATTCTGCAGTTAGTACTTCATGAAGTACTGCTTGATTAGGCTCAATCCCAAACACTGTATCTTTAACTTCTACAGTTCCAGTTTGAGTTCCTGTCAAGTCATATATGTTTAAAACTGCCATTATTTTCCTCCTTCCACATCTACTAATGAATTATTTTTTTACAGCTGGTTTAACAACTATGTAACCGTTCTTTGCTCCAGGTACTGCACCTTTTATTAGTAATAAGTTGTTTTCTGCATCAACTTTAACTACTTTTAAGTTTTGAACTGTTACTGTTTCGTTACCATATTGTCCAGCCATTCTTTTTCCTTTTAATACTTTACCAGGCCAACTTGACATTCCGATAGATCCACCTAGTCTGTGGTTTCTAGATACCCCGTGAGAAGCTCTGTTTCCACCGAATCCGTGTCTCTTCATAACTCCTGATGTTCCTTTACCTTTTGAAGTTCCTGTAATATCTACATAAGCTACTTCAGCAAGTACATCAACTTTGATCTCTTGACCTAATTCATAACCTTCAACTGAGTCAACTCTTAATTCTTTTACGAATCTTTGAGGATTTACTCCTGCTTTCTTGAAGATTCCCATTACTGGTTTAGTAGTGTTTTTCTCTTTTTTCTCATCAAATCCTAATTGTAGAGCTGTATATCCATCGTTTTCTACAGTTTTCTTTTGTAGTACGAAGTTAGGACCAGCTTCAACAACTGTTACTGGAATGAATTTTCCGTCTTCAAAAATTTGAGTCATTCCAATTTTCTTTGCTAAAATTCCTGACATTTTTCTACCTCCATCAAATAATATATTGGTTGACAACTTGACCTCGTGGTTCTACCACTTTGCTTTAAAAAAAGCGCCAACTTGTATTATTCTGTAAGGAAATTTTTTATTCCGATAATCATCTTATCAAACAAATCAAATTCTCGAAATATAACCTTACAATGTTTTTCTAAAAATCAACTAGATTTGTTTGATTTCTATTCCAACACCAGCTGGTAAGTTAACTGCTGTTAACGAAGCTATTGTCTTTTGTGTAGAATTGTTGATTTCAACCATTCTTCTGTGTACTCTCATTTCAAATTGTTCTCTTGAATCCTTGTTTACATGCACTGATCTTAATACAGTGTACTTTCTAATTTTAGTAGGTAATGGCATAGGTCCTGCGATCTCCGCTCCAGACTTTTTAGCAACTTCCGCTATTTTCTTAGCTGATTGATCTAATAAAGTGTGATCATAAGCTTTTAAGTAGATTCTTAATTTGTTAGAAGCCATTTATTCTTTACACCTCCTTGAAAATTATCTTTAAGGATTTTTTCAAATATCCTTATACACTTTAAAGAGTATATCATACTTTCCCAAAAAAGAAAAGCTTTTTTTTATTTTTTTCTAAAGTTTTTTTGAGTTTTTTTCAAATATAGATTTAGAGATCATTTTATTAAAGAAACAACTAGTAAAAAATTTCCAATCTTCAATCTTTATTATTGTTTTATATCTTTTTCTATAAAAAAAAGGAAGCTTTAAAAGCTCCCTTTCATATCAATTATTATTTAAGAATTTCAGCAACTACTCCTGAAGCTACTGTTCTTCCACCTTCTCTGATAGCGAATCTTAATCCTGTTTCCATTGCGATCGCGTGGATTAATTCAACTCTCATTTCGATGTTATCTCCTGGCATTACCATTTCTACTCCTTCTGGTAATGTGATTGCTCCAGTTATGTCAGTTGTTCTGAAGTAGAATTGTGGTCTGTATCCTGAGAAGAATGGAGTATGTCTTCCTCCCTCTTCTTTAGTTAATACGTATAC
>NZ_JAGIRL010000027.1 GCF_019012925.1 Fusobacterium sp. | reverse complement strand
TTGGTCAGAGCACTCGGCTCATAACCGAGTGGTCGCTGGTTCGACTCCAGCTGGATCCACCACTGCCCCGTTCGTTCAGTGGTAAGGACATCAGATTTTCACTCTGGAAACAGGGGTTCGATTCCCCTACGGGGTACCATTTTAAATAAGTGTTTCTAAGGCTGGAAGGCTATCCTAATTGGTAAGGAACCGGTCTTGAAAACCGGCGCCGCAAGGCTTCAGAGTTCGAATCTCTGGTCTTCCGCCATAAAGTATGCCCAGATAGCTCAGTCGGTAGAGCAGGGGACTGAAAATCCCCGTGTCGGTGGTTCGATTCCGCCTCTGGGCACCACTTAAGAAATGGTCTCATAGCTCAGTTGGGAGAGCACCTGCCTTACAAGCAGGGGGTCACAGGTTCAAGTCCTGTTGAGACCACCATTTTTTTTATGGGGGTGTAGCTCAGTTGGTTAGAGCGCATGCCTGTCACGCATGAGGTCGCGAGTTCGACCCTCGTCACTCCCGCCATTTATTCAAAAGATATATATTGAGGAAAGAAGGATATACTGAGGTATGTCTATTTTTATTTTCAGAGGAGGATTAAAAAATGTCGACTATAATGAATATAATTTGGCTTTTCTTAGGAGGATTAGTATTGTCTTTTGAGTGGATAATAGCAGGTGTACTATGTATTATCTTTATAATAACAATCCCTTTTGCTAGAGGTTGCTTTGAGATGGCAGGTTCTTGTCTTACTCCATTTGGAAAAAGAGTTGTCTTAAAAAGTAGCTTTGGAGAGCCAGCAAGACCAATAACAGCTTTCTTATGGATAGTATTTGCAGGAATATGGTTAGCGATTTCACACTTAGTAATAGGGTTTGCACAATGTTGTACAATAATTGGTATACCATTAGGAATACAGAATTTTAAATTAGTACAAGTAGCTTTTAACCCATATAAATATACGTTGAAATAATTTATAGTGTTAAACTAGGGGTTTAGTTTATATAAAAATTAAAAGAAGAGGAGTATGGATAAATGACTCCTCTTTTTTCTATCTAATTATAGAAAAAAATGATATAATGTTAATGTAAAAGTTGAAGATAGGAGTAGAGATTCAGAGATGGTAATAAAAGAGAGCTTAGTAGTAAACGCTAATGAAGATGATAAGGGAAAAAGAATAGATAAGTTTTTAAATGAGTTAATAGAGGATGCTACAAGATCCTATATTCAAAAAATTATAGATAATGGACTTGTAGAGATTCAAGGAAAAAAGGTCACAAAGAGTGGAAATAAGCTAAAAGGAAAAGAGGTTATAACTGTTAACATACCTGAAGATGAGGTGTTAGATCTGATTCCAGAGGATATCCCATTAGATATTATCTATGAGGATAGTGATATTGTAGTTATAAATAAGAGTCCTAACTTAGTTGTTCACCCAGCTCATGGAAATTATTCAGGAACTTTAGTAAATGCACTTTTATACCATGTAAAAGATCTTTCTACAATAAATGGGGTAATCAGACCTGGTATAGTCCACAGATTGGATAAAGATACAAGTGGAGTAATAGTAGTGGCTAAGAATGATGAGGCTCATGGAAGATTGTCAGAGATGTTTAAAGAAAAAACATTGGAAAAAACCTATGTTTGTATAGTAAAAGGGATATTTAAAGAGAAGAGTGGAAGGATAGAAACTCTAATTGGTAGAGATCCAAGAGATAGAAAGAAGATGGCTGTAGTTCAAGAGAATGGGAAAAATGCCATATCTAATTATGAAGTATTAGATGAGAGTAAGAATCACTCTCTAGTAAGAGTTAGGATAGAGACAGGAAGAACACATCAAATAAGAGTTCATATGAAGTATCTAAACCACCCAATATTAGGAGATAGTACATATGGAAATGAGAGTGAAGGGATAAAAAGACAGATGCTACATGCATATAGCTTAAACTTTACTCATCCTACAAAAAATACTAAGATGTTGGCAGTGGCAGATTTACCAGAGGACTTTAAAAGAGCTACAAAGCACGTTGGATTAGATATTTCTAAGATAGAAAGTGAGAAAAGAGATGGAGAATAATTTACTTTATCAATTTGATTTAGAAAAGGGAAAAGAGATAATTGGTGTAGATGAAGCTGGGCGTGGACCATTAGCTGGACCAGTTGTAGCAGCAGCAGTAAAGTTAAAAAGCTATTCAGAGGAGTTACAAGAGATAAATGACTCAAAAAAATTAACTGAGAAAAAAAGAGAGAGACTTTTTGATAAGATAATGGAGAGCTTTGAGGTTGGAGTTGGAATAGCAACACCTCAAGAGATAGATGAGATAAACATACTTAATGCCACTTTTTTAGCTATGAGAAGAGCTATAGAGGAGCTAAAAAATAAAGTTGGGGCAGATGATATATTGATACTTGTTGATGGAAATTTCAAAATTAGAGAGTATGAGGGGAAGCAGGAAGCTGTAATAAAAGGAGATGCCAAAAGTTTAGCTATAGCAGCAGCTTCAATAATAGCCAAAGTAACCAGAGATAGAATCTTAGTGAACGAAGCAGAAAAATATCCTGAATATAACTTTGAAAAGCATAAGGGATATGGAACAAAAGCTCATAGAGAGGTTTTAGTAAAACTTGGCCCTACTCCAATTCATAGAAAAAGTTTTTTAAAGAAAATACTTGGAACAGATGAAAACAACTAAAGAGATTGGGGATATCTATGAAAAAAAAGCAGAGAATATTTTACTTTCACATGGATATCAGATCTTGGAAAAAAATTATAGGGTCAAGGGTGGAGAGATAGATATAATAGCTGAAAAAGATGGGACTATTGTATTTGTTGAAGTAAAGTATAGAAGTAATCTGAAGTTTGGCTATGGTATAGAAGCGGTAGATTTAAGAAAAATTAGAAGAATTTATAGAGCAGCTAAAATTTATTTAACATTGAATAGAGAGTGTTCCAGTAGAGTTAGATTTGATTGTATAAGTTTTTTGAAGAAAAAAATAACTTGGACAAAGGATATAGCGTGGGGTGATGAAATTGGATTTTAGATGTATGAAGTGTGGTAGTGAGAGATACCAAGTAAAAACTACTGTTATCCCAGAGAAAAACCCAGGATTAAAATTGGAGATAGGAACTTACTATCTAAAAACTTGCCTTGATTGTGGATATACAGAGATATATTCAGCTAAGATAGTAAATTTGGAGAAAGATGATAAGAAAAAAGTTTGTCCAGAGTATTAAAGAGTTGATTTTTTCTCAGAGATGTCCAATTTGTTTAAGATCAAATAGTGATTCTCACTACATCTGTTTTGAGTGTTATAGAGATTTAAAGAGAAAGGGTAGTCTAAAGAACATAGAAAACTATTACTACCTTTATTATTATGATGAGAGCATAAAGAGATTAATAGCTGATTTTAAGTTAAAAAATAGAAAAAGTTTGGGAAAAGAGATAGCACTTTTAATGAAAAAACCACTGAACTCTCTTATAGGTGAAAAAAATGTAGATATTGTCTTACCAGTACCAATAAGTAAGGCAAGAGAGAGGGAGAGAGGCTTTAATCAGGTTGAAGAGTTATTAGAAGAGTGTGAGATCTCATATGAAAAGGTGTATAGAGAGAAAAATACTGAACATATGTATAAGTTTTTAAATGAAGAAAAGAGAAAAGAAAATATATATAAAGCATTTCAAAATAAGGGATTAGATTTGAATGGAAAAACTATACTGATAGTAGATGATATTGTAACTACTGGAAGTACAATTAAAGAGATGATAAAAGAGTTAACTAAGAAGAGTACTCCAAAACAGATATATATTTTTTCTTTTGCAGTTTCAAAAATTTTTAAACCATAGAGTAGAGAAGTAAGGAGTAAAAATGGAGTTATATGTAGACAATAAAAAAATGGAGCTAAAACAGAAACGGTTTAAAAGTTTTGGTAGAATGGTAAGTGAGATAAATAAACAGTTAACATTAGACAATAAGGTTCCATATAAATTCTATGTGAATGGAGAAAAATTAAGAGATAATACAATTATAAATCTAAAGGATTTAAAATTGGTAGAGGTAATAACAAAGACAGAGGGAGAGATGCTACTAGACTCAATAATGAGAGCTAAAGAGCAGATAGATCTATTTTTTGAAGTATTTGACGAAGATGATTCTGATAAAAAAGTAGCAATAGAGATCAGTGAGATAGAGATAATTGAGAGAGGAATATTTTTAAGATGGTTCTATAATTTACTGTTACTTATGAAGTCAAGTGGAGATTTGGACTTTGTGTACAGTGATTTTGATGATTATATAAATGATTTTGAACAGGAGATGCAGGAAGCTGAGAAAGCTTATGATGCTCAAGACTATGAAACTTTTGTTGAGATGTTGGAATTTTCTATCGGAGATCTGTTAAAGGATTTTTATGAAAATGCCGAAAATTACTATATGGATATTATAGATGAGCAAAATCGTAAAAGATTGCCCAATTAAGAGTTAGTAAGTGATCAATGTAATATTTGAAAATTGACAATTACTATGATAATATTTAGAATGAGAATAATATAATAAATTGCACATGGAGGTAAAATCATGAGAACAAATGTAATCGCTGGAAACTGGAAAATGAATAAAACAAATGCAGAAGCAGTAGAGATGCTTACTGAATTAAAAGGATTAGTAAAAGATGTAGAGGGAGTAAAAGTAGTAATTGGAGCTCCATTTACAGCTCTATCAGATGCTGTAAAAGCTGTTGAAGGAAGTAATGTTGAGATAGCAGCAGAAAACGTATATCCTAAATCATCAGGAGCTTATACTGGAGAGGTTTCACCTTTAATGTTAAAAGCAATAGGTGTAAAATATGTAATATTAGGACACTCAGAGAGAAGAGAGTACTTCTGTGAATCAAATGAATTTATAAATGAAAAGGTAAAAGCTGTACTTGCTGCAGGAATGACACCTATCCTATGTATAGGAGAGAAATTAGAAGATAGAGAAGCTGGAAGAACAGCACAAGTAAATGAAACTCAAATCAGAGAGGGATTAAAAGATATAACTGCTGAAGAAGCTAAAAATATAATCGTAGCTTATGAGCCAGTTTGGGCAATAGGAACAGGAAAAACTGCTACTCCAGAGATGGCACAAGAGACTCATAAAGAGATAAGAGAAGTATTAAGATCTATGTTTGGTGCAGTTGCAGATGAGATGGTAATTCAATATGGTGGATCAATGAAACCTGAAAATGCAGTAGAATTATTAGCTCAAGCTGATATCGATGGTGGATTAATAGGAGGAGCTTCTTTAGAGGCAGCTTCATTTGCTAAGATAGTTTTAGCTGCTAAATAGTAGGAAGTAGGAGGAGTAAAAAATAATGAAAAAACCAGTAATGTTAATGATACTAGATGGTTGGGGAATAAATAAGCACCCAGAGCAAAAAAATGCTATAGTTGCTGCTAACCCTGAGAATTTCTATAATTTAATGAAAGAGTATCCTCATTCAGAATTACAAGCTTCTGGAGAGGCAGTAGGACTACCTGAAGGACAGATGGGTAACTCAGAAGTTGGACACTTAAACATAGGATCAGGAAGAGTAATATATCAACCATTAGTAGAGATTTCAAAAGATATAAGAGAGGGAACAATATATAATAACCCTGTTTTAAAAGAGGCTTTTGAATATGCAGTAAAAAATGGTAAAACAGTTCATTTTGGTGGATTGTTATCAAATGGTGGAGTACACTCTCACATAGAGCATCTATATGGACTTTTAGCTATGGCTAAAAAATATGGAGTAAAAGCATATGTACATGCATTTTTAGATGGAAGAGATACTGCTCCAAAATCTGCAGAAGGATTTATAAAAGAGTTAGAAGCAAAAATGTCAGAGATTGGAGAGGGTAAAATAGCTACTCTTTCAGGAAGATATTATGCTATGGATAGAGATAAAAACTGGGATAGAGTAAAACTTGCTTATGATGCAATAGTTTTAGGAGAGGGAAATAAAGCTGAATCTGCTGTACAAGCTATAGAGGCATCATATGCTGAAGGAAAAACTGATGAGTTTGTTGTTCCAACAGTAGTAGATTCTCAAGGATTAGTTAAAAAAGGAGATGTGTTTATAAACTTCAACTTTAGACCAGACAGAGCTAGAGAGATAACAAGAGCATTGAATGATAAAGATTTTACTGGATTTGAGAGAGAGTATATGGATATAAAATACTACTGTATGCGTCAATATGATGCTACAATAGATGCTCCAGTAATATATGGAGAAAAGGAGATAACTAATACTTTTGGTGAAATCTTATCAAAGGCTGGATTAAAACAATTAAGAACTGCTGAAACTGAAAAATATGCTCACGTAACTTTCTTCTTCAACGGTGGAAAAGAGGAGCAATTTGCAGGTGAGGATAGAAAATTAGTGGCTTCTCCAAAGGTAGCAACTTATGATTTACAACCTGAGATGTCAGCTTGTGGAGTAACAGAGGGACTTATGGAAGCTCTAGATTCTGGAGAGTATGATGTAATAGTAGTTAACTATGCTAACCCAGATATGGTAGGACATACAGGAGTATTTGATGCTGCTGTTGCCGCTGTAAAGAAAATAGATAGATGTGTAGGAAAAGTATCTAAAAAAGTTTTAGAGCTTGGAGGAACACTATTAATTACAGCTGACCATGGAAACGTAGAGTTAATGGAAGATCCAGAAACACACATTCCATTTACAGCTCACACAACAAACAATGTACCATTTATTCTAGTTTCTGATAAATATAAAAACTGTAAATTAGAAGATGGAAAACTATGTGATATAGCTCCAACTATGTTAGAGATACTTGGACTAGCTAAACCAGAAGAGATGAATGGAAAATCTTTATTAGTAAAATAGTAAAAAACTGTTAAATTAAAAAATCAGATAAAGGGAAAATCTTACTTTCAATCACCAGTATTTATACAAAGTTCATTAGAGTAATTTTTTCCCTTTTCTTTTTAGAAAAGATAAAAAAAACTTTATATTTTTTAAAATATATGGTATAATGAGAAGGATTTATAAAATGTAGCTATATTTTTATTGACTTTTTGAAAATAAATGATTATAATATTCAAGTTATAATAATATTAAAATAAAATAAAAAAATTAGGAAGGAGGGTAAAATGCCTACTTTAAGTCAATTAGTAAAAAATGGTAGAGATACTCTATCTGAAAAGAAAAAATCACCAGCATTACAAGGAAACCCACAAAGAAGAGGAGTTTGTGTAAGAGTTTATACTACTACACCTAAGAAGCCTAACTCAGCTTTAAGAAAGGTTGCCAGAGTAAAATTAACTAATGGAATCGAAGTTACTTGTTACATTCCTGGAGAGGGACACAACTTACAAGAGCACTCAATCGTACTTGTAAGAGGAGGAAGAACAAAAGACTTACCAGGGGTTAGATATAAAGTTATAAGAGGAGCTTTAGATACAGCTGGAGTTGCTAAGAGAAAACAATCAAGATCTAAATATGGAGCTAAAAAAGCGTAATTATAGGGAGGTGAACAGTTAAAAATGTCAAGAAGAAGAGCAGCAGTAAAAAGAGATGTACTACCTGATTCTAGATATTCTGATAAGGTGGTAACTAAAGTTATCAACTCAATAATGTTAGATGGTAAAAAAGCAATAGCAGAAGGAATATTCTATTCAGCTATGGATTTAATAAAAGAGAAAACTGGTCAAGAGGGGTACGATGTATTTAAACAAGCTTTAGAAAACATCAAACCACAAATCGAAGTTAGATCAAGAAGAATCGGAGGAGCTACTTACCAAGTTCCAGTAGAAGTTAAAGCAGATAGACAACAAACTTTAGCTATCAGATGGTTAACTCTTTATACAAGACAAAGAAAAGAGTATGGTATGATCGAGAAGTTAGCAGCAGAATTAATCGCAGCAGCTAACAACGAGGGAGCTACTATTAAGAAGAAAGAAGATACATATAAAATGGCAGAAGCTAACAGAGCTTTCGCACACTATAAAATCTAATTATTCTGTATAGGACAATTATTTCGTTTTAAAAAATTCGAGGAGGAAATTTTTAATGGCTAGGAAAGTTTCATTAGATATGACTAGAAACGTTGGAATCATGGCTCATATCGACGCAGGAAAAACTACTACTACTGAAAGAATCCTATTCTATACAGGAGTAGAGCACAAACTTGGAGAGGTTCACGAAGGTGGAGCTACAATGGACTGGATGGAGCAAGAGCAAGAAAGAGGTATAACAATTACTTCAGCTGCTACAACTTGTTTCTGGAGAGAGCATAGAATAAATATAATAGACACACCAGGACACGTGGACTTTACAGTAGAGGTTGAAAGATCTCTAAGAGTTCTAGACGGTGCTGTTGCAGTATTCTCAGCAGTTGATGGAGTACAACCTCAATCAGAAACTGTTTGGAGACAAGCTGACAAATATAGAGTACCAAGAATCGCATTTTTCAACAAAATGGATAGAATTGGTGCTGACTTCAGCATGTGTGTAAACGATATTAAAGAAAAATTAGGTGCAAACCCTGTACCTATTCAATTACCAATCGGAGCAGAAGATAACTTCGAAGGAGTAATCGACTTAATAAAAATGCAAGAAGTAGTATGGCCAGTTGACTCAGACAACGGACAAAACTATGAAATAAAAGAGATCAGAGCTGAATTATCAGAGAAAGCTGAAGAATTAAGACAACACATGTTAGAGTCAATAGTTGAAACTAGCGATGAGTTAATGGAAAAATTCTTTGGTGGAGAAGAGATCAGCGAAGATGAGATCAGAGTTGCTTTAAGAAAAGCTACAATAGACAACGTAATCGTTCCAGTAACTTGTGGAACTGCGTTCAAAAACAAAGGAGTTCAAGCACTATTAAACGCTATAGTTGATTATATGCCAGCTCCTACAGACGTTGCAATGGTAAAAGGAACTGATATGAAAGATCCTACTATCGAAATAGATAGAGAGATGTCAGATGAGGCTCCATTTGCAGCATTAGCATTCAAAGTAATGACTGACCCATTTGTTGGAAAATTAACATTCTTCAGAGTTTACTCTGGAATAGTAGAAAAAGGATCATATGTTCTAAACTCTACAAAAGGTAAAAAAGAGAGAATGGGAAGAATTCTTCAAATGCACGCTAACAAAAGAGAAGAGATCGACGCAGTTTACTGTGGAGATATCGCAGCAGCAGTAGGATTAAAAGAGACTACTACTGGAGATACTCTTTGTGCTGAAGATGCACCAATCGTTCTTGAGAAAATGGAATTCCCAGAGCCAGTTATCTCTGTTGCAGTTGAGCCAAAAACAAAAGCTGACCAAGAGAAAATGGGAATCGCTTTATCAAAACTAGCTGAGGAAGACCCTACTTTCAAAGTTAAGACAGATGAAGAAACAGGACAAACAATAATTTCAGGAATGGGAGAACTTCACCTTGAAATTATCGTAGATAGAATGAAGAGAGAATTCAAAGTTGAATCTACAGTTGGAAAACCTCAAGTTGCTTACAGAGAAACTATACTTGGAACAACTGACCAAGAAGTTAAATATGCTAAGCAATCAGGAGGAAGAGGACAATACGGACACGTTAAAATTATCCTTGAACCAAATCCTGGAAAAGAGTTTGAATTTGTTAACAAAATCACTGGAGGAGTTATTCCTAGAGAGTATATTCCAGCAGTAGAAAAAGGATGTAAAGAAGCTCTAGAAAGTGGAGTTGTAGCTGGATATCCTGTAGTTGACGTAAAAGTAACTCTTTATGATGGATCTTACCACGAAGTTGACTCATCAGAGATGGCGTTTAAAGTAGCAGGATCAATGGCTGTTAAACAAGCTGCTGCTAAATCTAACCCAATAATCCTTGAGCCAGTATTCAAAGTAGAAGTAACTACTCCAGAAGAGTACATGGGAGATATCATAGGAGACTTAAACTCTAGAAGAGGAATGATCAGTGGAATGATCGATAGAAACGGAGCTAAAATAATTTCTGCTAAAGTACCTTTATCAGAGATGTTTGGATATGCAACTGACTTAAGATCTAAATCTCAAGGAAGAGCAAACTATGCAATGGAATTTGCTGAGTATACACAAGTACCAGCTTCTATCCAAAAAGCTATTCAAGAACAAAGAGGAAAATAATAATCTTTGTTAAAATAAAAATTAAAAAGGTTGGTGAGAAATCACCAACCAAAACTAATAAATAAAAAATTAGGAGGAGAATTTAAATGGCTAAAGAAAAATTCGAAAGAAGCAAACCGCACGTTAACATTGGAACAATTGGACACGTTGACCACGGAAAAACTACTACAACAGCAGCTATCTCTAAAGTACTAGCAGACTTAGGACTAGCTCAAAGAGTTGACTTTGAAAACATCGACGTAGCACCAGAAGAGAGAGAAAGAGGAATAACTATCAACACAGCTCACATAGAGTATGAAACAGCA
>NZ_JAGIRL010000049.1 GCF_019012925.1 Fusobacterium sp. | reverse complement strand
GGTATATTGTATTAGAAATTTGAAAAAATTTCGAGTACTTTATACCTTTTTTTATTTTAAAAATAAAAAAGCCAAAGAGATTAAAAAATCTCTTTAGCTAATTTTAAAACATATAGCTATTAAGTTTGCAACAGCCCCATTCTTTTTTTATAAATACTCTATTTTTATCTCTAAGCTTGATAAATCTTCAAAAAATTTAGGATAAGATTTATTAATAGCCTCTGCTCCTTCAATAGTAAGAGGTTTATCTAAGAGAGTAGCCATTATAGCCAAACTCATTACAATTCTATGATCTTTGTGTCCAAAAACATCTATACAAGAGTTATAACTACTCTTTCCAACAATAGTTATACTACTTTCATCAGAGGAGATCTCAACACCCATTTTTTTTAATTCAATCTCCATAGCTTCAATTCTATCACTCTCTTTCAGTCTCAATCTTTGAGCATTATAAATTTTAGATTTTCCCTCTCCATAAGCTAACAAAACTGTTAAAATAGGGCCAAGATCTGGACAATTCTCTAAATCTATATCCATCTCCTTAGGAGTTCCACTATAAAATTTATATCCATCTTCTTGCTCTTCAACTTTTAACCCTGCTCTTTTTATGATATTTATAATCTCTCTATCTCCCTGTTTTGAGTCTAACTTCAACCCTTTACAAACTACATCATTATTCAAAACTCCCAACACTGCAAAAAATCCAAGTTGTGAATAATCTCCCTCAACTTTATAATCAGTTGCTCTATATTTTTGATTTCCCTTGATGTAAATCTCCAGTTCATCTCTATATTCAACCTCTACACCAAAAGTTTTAAGCATATCAATCGTTAAATCCACATATGATTTTGATTCAAATGGAGGATTGATTTTTATTATTGAATCTCCATTGAGTAAAGGAAGTATAAATAGTAGTCCACTTATAAATTGTGAGCTGATATTTCCATCTACTACATACTCTCCTGACTTTAAACTTCCATCTATTACAATCTTCTCATCATCTTGCTCAAATACTAACCCCTGATCCTTAAATATTTTTTCATATATCTTCTGTGGTCTTTTTAATAATCTATTTCTCCCATAAAACTCTATATTTTTTCCAGTGAGAGAGAAGATAGGTATAAAAAATCTCAGTGTAGAGCCAGACTCATTACAATCAATTTTATTATCATCAAATTTTGAAAAATCCTCAATCCCCTCTACTATCAGACTATCTTCCATCTCAGAGATATTTGCTCCTAATTTTCTCATTCCTGCAATAGTTGCTAAAATATCCTCTGAATATGCTATATTTTCTATTTTACTTTTTCCTCTAGCTAAAGTAGCACATATTATCGCTCTATGAGCCATACTTTTAGAAGGTGGGAGCTTTATATCTCCTTCAGCTTTAGACGGATATATTTTAACTTTCATCTCATTCTCCTTAATTTAAAATTTTATTATATTTTACAACTTTTTTTTATTAAATAATAGTGGTATAATTAAAAAAAGGAGAGATGTATGAATAGATTAGAATTAGCTAGAATAGAGATAAATAGGGTAGATAAAGAGATTGCTAAGCTTTTTGAAGAGAGAATGAAAGCTGTTGAAGAGGTTATTAATTTCAAAATTGAAAACAACTTAGACATTTTAGATTCTTCTAGAGAAAATGAGGTTATTGAAAGAAATAAAAAACTCATTGAGGAAAAAAAATATGAAAAATACTATGTAGATCTAATTACAAATATGATGAGAATATCAAAAAATTATCAGAAGGAGATAGTTGATAAATATAGTAAGGGGGAGTAAATTTGGAAAAAAATAGGGTTATACAGGAATATGTACCAGGAAAGCAGATAACACTTGCACATATTATTGCACATCCAGATAAGGATATCTGTAACAAATTGGGGCTAAATATTGAAACAACTCAAGCTATTGGAATACTTACAATCACACCTGGGGAAGCTGCAATCATAGGGGCTGATATTGCTACTAAAGCAGGAGAAATAGAGATCGGATTCTTGGATAGATTCAGTGGAACACTTGTTATTAATGGTAAGGTCTCAAGTGTTGAAACATCTATTAACAGTGTCTTAAATTTTTTAGAAAACACTTTAAAATTCTCAATTTGTGAGTGTACGAGGTCATAGTATGAAGATAATGCTAGTGGGAAAAACAGGAAGTGGTAAGACTACTCTCATACAAAGATTAAAAGGTAGTGAAGTTAAATACTCAAAAACTCAGATGATATCCTATGATGATAGATATATTGATACTCCTGGTGAGTATCTTGAGAACAAGATGATGCTTAGAAATCTACTTGTAAGCTCTATGAATGTTGAAAAGGTCATCTTTGTTCAGAGTTCAGAGGACACTCAAACAATGTTTCCTCCTAATATCTCCAATATGTTTATGGGCAAAAAAATAATTGGGGTAATCACCAAAATTGATAAGGGTCAAAATATTAAGATGTGTGAAGAGTGGTTAAAAATAGCTGGAGCTACTCAAATATTTCATATTGGTTTTAATGATGAAAATGAGTTGAATAGATTAAAAGCTGAATTAGATAAATAATTAGCTAAAAAGAGCAAGTACCAACCTGCTCTTTTTATTATTGTCTTAAATTAATAATTTTTTCTAATCGCTCTATTTTTTAGGAATGAACTTAAAAATTACTCCTCCTAATATTGCTGGTAATACCCAAGCTAATCCTAAAGATGTCAATGGAATTACTGAATATATTTTATCAAATAATTCTATACTATATCCCATAGCTTGTAAAGCTTCATAACCACTTATAACCCCAGCTCCAATAACTGTTCCAAAAAAAATATTGTCATTTTTTATATTATTTTTAAATATATTCAAAAATATCAAAGCTATTGCAATCGGATATAGAAAAACTAGTACAGGAACAGCTAGTTTTATTATTATATCCACTCCAAACATTGCAAAGATAATACTTATAACAGTAGTGATCACTGCTAATTTCTCATATGATATCTTTGTAAGTTCACTAAAATAATCAGCCACAGTAGCAGTTAATCCAATTGCTGTTGTTATACAAGCCCCTGTAACACAGATTGCTAAAATTATTTTTCCACTATTTCCCAATAAAGTTTTCACTATTGAAGTTAGTAGCTCAACACTTCCAGCACCTTTCAATGCCTCATCTGTTATTGTACTTCCTATAAAGCTCAAACCACCATAGACAATAGCCAATCCTCCAATAGCAATTAAACTCGTTTGTAGTAAAAATAAAAACTCTTGCTTAGGTGAAAGGTTCTTATCTTTTCTAATTGATTTTAAAATAATATCTGAAAAAACAATAGCTGCCAATGTATCCATTGTTTGATAACCATTTAAAAATCCATATTTAAATGGTGCTAACTCTTTTACAGTTGTAATAGAGTTTCCAATAGGAAAAAATACCCCTTTAAATATTATTATTGCAAGTACTGCTAATAATATTGGTGTCAATATAGCTCCAACTCTATCCACTACCTTACTAGATTTCAAAGAGAATAAAAGTGATACTCCAAAGAAAACAACAATAAAGATAATTTTATACATGTTATAGTTACTACCACCCTTTGAAAAAATCATCTCAAAGGCTGTAGCTCCTGTTCTAGGTAAGGCTAACAATGGACCTATAGCAAGTATCAAAGCCACATTAAAAAACTTACTAAATTTAGGTGACACCCTCTTAGCAAAGCTATCTAAATCCTTTCCAGCAAAAGCTGAAGTAAATATAGCTAAAAGTGGAAATCCAGCTCCTGTCAATATAAATCCTATTGTTGCTAGAGCCCATTTATCTCCATTGATAAATCCTACCATAGGTGGAAAAATAAGATTTCCAGCACCAAAAAGCATAGCAAAAAGAGCAAAACCCGTTATAATAACATCTTTCTTTTTATACATTTTCTCCCTCCAAAATTATTAATATTTACATAGAATACTATATTTATTACTATATAATATAAAAATAATTTTTTACTGTCAATATAAAAATCAGATTATTTTTTTCTATTTATATTATAAATTACAAGTGAGAAAACTATAATTAATATAGTATGGAATATCACTGGTATCACTGGATTATATAGCGAACTCAAAGTTATCGAATATATGATCATAAACGGTCCAACTAATGCTGTTAAAGAGAATCCTAAAGAGTAATCTCCCAATACTGGTGACTTAAACTCTGGATCACAGATTTTTAAAAGTAACATACCTGTAAAAAATACTCCAAAACTAGTTCCTGCCATTGATATTGCTCTTTCAAATGGGTAATTATTTTTGAAATATCTATAACAATAGTATTTTATACAATACCAAGTTCCTAAAAATCCCAAAATTACCATGATAATTATTGGATAAAAATATGTAAATACCGCTTTAAGAGGAAGTGAAGTTATGGCACTCACTATTGCAAACTCTGTAAATAAGCTTGAGATTCTACTCTTCACCTTCACATCTATGCACCACTCTAAATTTAATTTCTTTATAATCTGCCATACAATCATCATTAATAACATTGCAAATATCCAAATAGATATTGATGAAAGAACTGGCACCCTATATTTCTTCACTAAGCTTAAAATTATATAAGCAAGACCACATACTGAGAAAACAAGTGCCATATGAAAAGCTAGAGTATCAATTGATGATGCTAACATAGTCTCTCTTCCCAATGAGTTCTGTTTTGAAATATCTGTATAATACCCTCTTTTCAACTCTAAAGGTATATCACTTGGATTTTTTAATATAGCTGTTTCTCCTTTTTTACATGCTCTATTAATTAAAACTATTCCAAATAAAATTCCACCTATAAGTCCAAAAGTAGCAGTGGTTGTAGCTATTCCTTGAGCTGTCTCCCAATACCCCATATTCATCTCTTGCAAAACTCTTCCTATCATTCCTGCTGTTCCATGACCACCAGCAAATCCTGTATTTAATTCAGCACCAAAAGTTTCATATAGGGGTTTATTTAATATATATTTATAGACAAAATTTACAAAATACCCTATCCACAATTGAAGAAATGTGACTATGAATAGAATGAATCCTGTTATTAAAATATCTCTAAACTCACCCTTACTATTTTTTATCTTTAGATTCATTCCTAAGGGAATACTCGCAATTACTGGAATAATCAATAAACTTGGGAGTAAAGAGATCTCTTTGCTCCACACTACTGGAGTAGAGATATTAAATACTCTCCCCATAATTTCAGGACCTATTAGTAAACCAACTGTTCCACCAATAATTGATGCTGGAATAAATAGATCTTGAAAAATTTTAAATTTTGATTTAATAATAACTCCCAAAATTAAAAGAAAACTTAAATAACATAAAATATAAAAAAATTGTTGCACTATACCTCCTAAAATAAAGAGTGACCAAAAGATATCACTACTATCAATTGGTCACTTAAAATATAATATAAATTACTGTAAGTTCATTAAAACTCCACCTACAACAAATAAAGAACCTAAGAAGAATAAAGCTCCTTGTAGTTTAATTTGATATTTAGCCCAAACTACCCAATCTAGTTTTGCTATTCCTAATATGGCAATTAAAATTCCTGATGTTGGAACTATTAGGTTTGTAAATCCATCTCCAAGTTGGAAAGCAAGAACAGCAACTTGTCTAGGTACACCAACTAAGTCAGATAATGGTGCCATTATAGGCATAGTCAAAGCTGCTTGTCCTGATCCTGATACAACAAAGAAATTGAATACTGATTGGAATATATACATTACCCAAGCACTGAATGCTGCTGGTAGTCCACTTAATCCTTCAGCTACCCAGTTAAGTATAGTGTTTAAAACACTTGGCTCTCCAGCTTCAGAACCACCTAAAACTAATACAATACCTTTAGCCATACCAACAACAATTGCAGCTCCTATTAAATCTTCTGCACCCTTTTTAAATGAGTGTGCAATATCATTTACACACATATTTTCAAGTTTGAATAAAACTCCTATGATTCCAGAAACTACTCCCATTATTACAAATTGAGTTGCTATCTCAGGTAAATAATATCCAAATTTTAATACTCCATATATTATCCAACCCATACCTAATGCTACAACTAGTAAAACTAATTTATGTCCCAATTTAAATTCCATCTCTTGTTGTTCTGATAGATTAAATTCATTTCTATAAAATGCATCTGAAGCATATGAAATAGAGCTTTCTGGATTTTCTTTTACTTTTTTAGCATATCTCAATGTATATGCTATACCTAATCCTGTGAAGAATACCCACATAAATATTCTAAATCCAGCTCCTGATAATACTGGTACTCCTGCTACCCCTTGAGCTATTGCAACACTAAATGGATTCATCCAAGAAGTTGCAAACCCTATCTGAGTTGAAACATAAGTTATTAATATTCCTGTAATAGCATCGTATCCCATTCCAATTACTATTGGTATCAATACCATTGCAAACGGAATCGCTTCCTCTCCCATTCCAAATACTGCTCCTCCTAAAGAAAAGAAGAAAAATACAATTGGAAGTAATAGATATTCTGATCCCTTTGTCTTTTTAATCAATGAAAATAATCCAGCTTCTACAGATTTAGTTCTTAAGATAATTCCAAATGCTCCACCTGTTATTATCAAGAAAGCTATTACTCCAACAGCTGTTCCCCATTTATCTCCACTTACAATCCCTTCAAATACATAGTTAGAAACTCCAACTTCTCCTCCAGGCTCAAAAAACTTTACTCCCTCTACAAGTGGCTTTCCTTGTTCATTTAACTCATAAGAAAAACTTCCTGCAATTGGAACTACTCTTGTTTTTTCTGCACCTGTCTCAGTAATATAAGTTACCTTTTCCATCTGAAATTTCCCCACTGGAACTGTATGTGTAAGTATTGCTGCAAATATTACAACAAAAAATATTATCACATACGTGTCAGGCATATTAAATTTTTTCTTCATTGTTATCCCCCCTATTTTAAAGTTCGTCTATATGATTATACTTTATAACTTCAAATTTATCAATAGAATAAATCAATTTTATATATTACTTTTTTAATATTTTTCAAAAAATTCTTAACTTTTTATAAATTATTAATAAAAAAAATTGATATTGATATATTTTTTTTATGTAAAAAAATAAATTAGTATAAAAAATTATATAAAAATAAAAAATGATAAATTTTTATAATCGGTAAAAAAGATAATCTAAATTATGATAATTTAAATTATCATAATTTGAATTATATTTATTAAAGTGGTATAATATAGTAGAATATAATTTTCGAGGTGATAAAATGAAATTTATTAACAGAAAAAGAGAGATGGCTACCTTAGAAAAAGAATATACTCGAGAAAAAAGTTTTGTTGTTTTATATGGAAGAAGAAGAACAGGAAAAACTACACTTATAAAAGAATTTATAAAAGATAAAAATGCTTTTTATTTTTTTGCTGACAAACAAAATGAATCACTTCAAATTAGTAGATTTAAAAAGCAATTGGCAGAATATTTTAAAGATGAATTTTTAAAAAAAATAGAAATTAATGACTGGGACACAATTTTTGACTATTTTATAAATAAAATTAGAGATGATGAAAAATTTATTCTAGTTATAGATGAATTTCAATATCTATGTTCTGTAAATAAGGGGTTTTCCTCTATATTTCAGAGAATATATGATGAAAAAATGTGTCATAAAAATATTATGGTTATTCTGTGCGGTTCTTTAATTTCTATGATGTATTCTGAGGTTCTATCCTATGATAGTCCTCTCTATGGAAGAAGAACAGCTCAAATAAAGCTTCAACCTATTACTTTTGAATACTATAAAGATTTCTTTGAAAATAAATCAAAAAAAGAACGTATTGAATTTTACTCAATAACTGGTGGAATTCCAAAATACATTTTAGAATTTGATAAAACCGAATCTCCTCTGTGGAATATAGAGAATAATATTTTTAATAAAGATAACTTCCTGTATTCAGAACCAAAATTTTTACTTCAAGAGGAGATTAATGATTTATCAAGATATTTTTCTATATTAAATTCTATAGCTTCAGGAAATACTAAGCTATCTTCTATCTGCTCTAATCTTGAATTAAATTCAAATGGAATAACACCTTATATTACTAAATTAATAGATTTAGATATATTAGAAAAGGAAGTTCCTGTTACCGAAAATTTAGAAAATAGTAAAAAAGGATTATATAAAATTAAAGATAACTATTTGAAATTTTGGTTTAGCTATGTTTATCCTTATCAAAGTTATTTAGAAATCGAAAATTTAACCTATCCTCTAGATAAAATTAAAAATGAATTTAATCTTTGGGTATCTAAAATATATGAGGAATTGGCTAGAGAAACTTTATTCAGTAATTTACAAATTCCATTCCCTATAAAAAAACTTGGAAGATGGTGGAACAATAATGAGGAGATTGATATTGTTGCATTGGGTGATAAAGATATAATTTTTGGTGAATGTAAGTGGAGTAATAAAAAAGTAGGTTTAAGTGTCTTATTTTCATTGAAAGAAAAGAGTAAAAAAGTAAACTGGAACAACAATAGTAGAAAAGAGTATTTTATCCTATTTTCTAAAGAAGGATTTAGTGAAGATTTGATAGCTCTAAGTCAAAAAGATAAAACAATTATACTTTCTGATTTTTGATAATATCTAATATAAAAGAAGGTTGCAAACTAATAATTTTTAACTACTGATTTGCAACCTCCACTATTATTTTATTTTTTCAATAAGATTCAAAATTACATATTCTTCTTTCTTATTTACTGTTATATGTAATACAAGTTTAACTGGAAGTTCAAGTGCTTTTTCTCCCCCCTCTACCCAGAAATCATCAATATTACTTGTCTTATTTATAGATTTTGTAGTTTTTGAGTACGGAGCTAAAACTGTCTTTGGTAACAAAGTATTTCTTTGACTGTATAACTGCCCACTTATAATAACAGAATCTCCATCCAAACTAGAAGAGTTCCAATCTATTTCCAAGACCTCATTTGTTAGATTTTCTATAATTAATCCTATTCCTTTATCTAAAAGACCTAATTTTTCTTGAGTAACTTCTATTTTAACTAAATTTTTATTATTTGTCAAAAATTCTGTTCTTATTAGAGTATTGGAACAACCTACTAAAAGAAATAAAACTAACACTAACATTATATAAACTCTTTTCATAAAACTCCCCCAAAATATTATTTTAATAAATTATATTTTTCCTTCAAATACAGTATTTTATCTATAATATAATAAAGCTTCTAGTAAATTTAAACAAAATCCTCTTGAGTACTTCCAACACTATTAGTTTTATAATGTTGATATCTAAATCTAGGATTACTATTCACTCCAACTCTTCCTTTTGGATAAACTCTCCTTCTGTTATTAGTAACTCTCTAATTTTTTTTAGTCATAACCTAGAAACTCCTATTATTAATATTTTTAATTATAATATAAAATTTACTCTTTTTCAAGTTCAAACTTTTCAAGCGATTGGTTATTGAACTTTTTCCTTTTAAATAACCCATAAAACTTGATACACTTAATTTTGGTAGAATACTTACTAACATATGTATGATATCCTCTTTTGCTTAATTTAATTGGTCAGCAAACCTAACTTTATTATATCAAAGGAGATTTTTTTGTCTATGCATAGCCTTCCGGCTTCTTTAAACCACTCGCTTAGCAAGTGGTTATCTTTATACAAAGAGACCTTAGTAATTTTTTTAATAAATTGCTAAAGCCTCATTGAAATTTTATTTTGTTTTACTTATCAATACTATTTGACAAAGAATCTTTTTAATTAGAGTTTTTTATTTACCTTTTTTATAAATGTCTCCACGACTTCCTATATCTAATACTATAACTACAATTTTATCTTGATGAACTTCAAATAGAGCTCTATTACTTCCAATTCTTAATCTATAGGTATAGTCATTAGAACAATGGTATTTTTTAATATTATATTTTTTTACATTCTCATTACTTTCAGTCAATTCTTTAAAAGCCTTGTAAAACCTTAATCCTTCAATTTTATTAGACATTAAAAATTTTTCAGCACTCTTTTTATATAGAACCTTATAATTGTAATAACTCATCTAAAGAAATCTCCCTACCCTCATCAGTATCATTTTCTAATTTTTTCATTAATTCATCAATTTCATCTTGCTCTTTGCTATCTACGTATTCACAATTATTAGCTAAGAATTGAGCTAGATCCTGTTTTTCAGTTTCTTTTATATAATTAAGAGTTGCTGTTCTCATCACTTCAGAAAAAGATTTTCCTATTTTTTTACAAAAATCTTGAATGATTTGGTTTTCTTCTTCTGATAAAGTAATATTTTTTCTTAGAGCAATTCCCATAATATACCTCCTCATATGTATAGTGTGTATTATAAGTATAGTATATAATAGAAAAGAAAAAAAGTAAATAAAAAAATTCCTTTTGATAAAATTATTATGATACAAAACATATAGCCACTAAAACTGAAAATAGGAGCTTTCAAATTTTTGAAAACTCCCATTTTTTCAAATATCTTAACTAAATAAAGCTTGATATACTAAAGCTCCTATTACCCCTCCAAGGATAGGTCCAACTATTGGTACTAAAGAGTAGCCCCAATCTGATCCCCCTTTATGTCTTATAGGTAATAAGGCGTGCATAATTCTTGGTCCTAGATCTCTTGCTGGGTTTAGAGCATATCCTGTTGGTCCACCAAAACAAAGTCCCATAGCCCACACTAAAAATCCAACTAATAATGCTCCTAAAATTCCAATACTTCCTGTTGCCTTATCTCCATTTGAAAGAGTAAATTCAACTAAAGTATTATGTGAATTTCCTAATCCTAAGATTGAAAATATAAATATTGCTGTTGCTATTACCTCAGTAACAGTATTCCACAGATAATCTCTTATAGCAGGACCTGTACAAAAGATCGCTAATAATGCTCCTGAATCAGTTTCCTCATCAAAATGCTTTTTATAAGCTAAAAACATCAATAGACTTCCAAACATTGCCCCTAATAATTGAGCTATTATATACCCAGGTACAAACTGTAAATCTAAAGCTCCTATAGTTGCTAAGGCTATAGTCACAGCTGGATTAAGATGAGCTCCACTCACCCAACCTACAGTATATACTGCCACAGCTATTCCCAATGCCCAACCTGTTGTTATTACCATCCAACCAGCATCTTTTGCCTTTGATTTTGTCAAAACAACATTGGCTACAACTCCTCCCCCAAAAGCAGTTACCATTGCTGTTCCAATAAATTCTGCCAAATAAACATTCATACTTTACCTCCTAATAGATTATTGTATCTCTAACCCTGTTAAAGCTATTCCTAGTGGTGTTACTAATAATGGTTTATATGTTTTTATGATATTTTTCTTTAATTCCTTTCTAAAAACCTCTTCAAACTCTGTAAATGTACAAGCTCCTCCAACTATATAGACATCTTCCACATCAAAATCTTGTAGGAATCTTTTTACTATATGAGCCATTTTTTCAACTACTGGTCTTATTATTGGAAAGATCTCCCTCTCTCTTGAACTATCTTTTTTCAACTCTTCAGCCTCAGAAAAAGTTATCCCATAATTTCCAGCTAATACCAATGACATATGTGTACCACCAGTAGGCTCATCAGCTGTAAATATCACCTCTCCATCTTTTATCACACTTATACCTGTTGTTCCTCCACCTACATCTACTACTGCACCATTTTTTATTTTTAAAACTTGTGCTGCTGCTGTTGGTTCATCTACTACCTTTTCTACATCTATTTCAGCAGAATCAATAACATTCACTATAGCTTTTACACTCCCACTCTCTACTCCTGGTGGAATTGCTGTATATCCCTTTGTTATCTCAATCCCCAATCTCTCCTCTAATCTTGCCTTCATCTCTCTTACTATTCTTATTGCTCCAACAAAATCAACCACTATTCCATCTTTTACCACTGAAGATTGATAAACTTCACCAGCTACTGGATTTCCATCTTTATCTACAACACTCATGACAATATTAGCAGTTCCTAAGTCTACACCAACATAAAATTCGCTCTTATCAAAATCTAAAATTGGTTTATCTATAACTTGATCAAATCTTTTAATGTACTCATTTACTCTATTTAAATCCATATACTCTCTCCATTCTTTCCTTAGATTTTAAAGCTCTTTAAAAAATTTTCAGAAGGTGAGTTTATAGATTCTGCACTTACCAACTCTTTTATCCCTCTACTTTTTACTCTCTCAATTGCATTTTTTACTGCTGATGTGTCCCCTTCAAATAAAACAACACCCTTATCAAACATTCCAACTCCAGCTCTAATTGTTATAATCTCAACTGGACTCTCATCTTCTAAAAAATCTCCTATCTCAATAGCTCTAATACTGTTTGAAAACTCTATTAACCCCAAACTTCTAACCTTGTCTTCATATTTTATAGCCCTATTTAACTTTCCTAAAATACTGATACTCACTCCACTGACAACTATTTTGCTTATATTTTTATCTGAATATTTTGACTTTAGCTCTTCAAGATAATTATCTAGGGATACAATTTCACCCTGTAATCCACTACATACTATCATATATTTTCCTGGACATAGGATACCCACTCTTTCTATATCTACATTAAAATTTTTAGTAATCTCATCTAAAAATACAAATCCTGTCCCTATACTCCTAAATTCTAAAAGTAAAAGTGTTTTTTTCATCCATGTCCTCCTTTCAAATTTTGGTATAGAAGGATGAAAACTTCATCCTTCCTATCAAAACTCAAATTTTTTCTATTTTATTGAAAGTCCTCCAACAAGAACACATCTTCTATTTCTAGCAAAGCTTTTTGCAGAAGTTAATCCCTCTCCAGTAGGTCCTGCTATAGTAAATGTAGTATGTCCCTCTCCACCTACTCCTATTCCTGCATATGAAGGTCCATTTTTAACTAAAATAGTTGTCTCCATCTCTCTTGCATATTTTGTTAATACATCTATATTTTTTGAGTGTATCATTGAAGTGTGTCTTAAGCCATGCTCTAACTCCTTAGAAACTTCTATTCCTTCCCAAGCATCTTTGACTCTTATAATTGGAAGAATAGGCATCAACATCTCTTTAACTGCAAAAACATGTTTTTTGCAAGTCTCCATTATGATTACTCTAACTTCATCTCCAACTTCTATTCCTATATCTTTTAGTATAACTTTAGCATCTCTTCCCACATATTTTCTGTTAGGTTCTCCATTTTTTAATGTTATCTCTGCCAATTTTTTTATTTGTTCCTCATCTTTTATTAAATATGCACCATTTTTTTGCATCTCAAATATTAAATAATCTGTAATTGAGTCTACAGCCACTACCTCTTTTTCAGCTATACAAGGAAGGTTGTTGTCAAAACTACATCCTGCTACTATATCTCTTGCAGCCTTTTCTATATCTGCTGTTTCATCTACTAATACTGGTGGATTTCCAGCTCCAGCTCCAATAGCTTTCTTTCCACTAGACATTACACTTTTTACTACACCTGGTCCTCCAGTTGCAACTAGCATCTTAACATCTGGGTGAGCCATCAATTTATTTGTATTCTCTATACTTGGCTCATCAATAGTTACCACTAAGTTTTCTGGTCCTCCTGCTAATCTTATAGCTTCATTTACAAGCTCTACTGCTCTTAAAGATGTTTTCTTTGCTCCTGGATGTGGAGCGAAAACTACAGCATTTCCAGCTGCTATCATTCCTATTGAGTTACATAGTATTGTTTCACTTGGATTTGTTGAAGGAGTTATTGCTCCTATTACCCCATATGGAGTTAATTCTAAAACTGTTAATCCATCATCACCACTAAAAGCAAATGCTCTCAAGTCTTCAACTCCTGGTGTTTTTTCTATTGTAACTTGATGTTTTAGAGCCTTGTCATACACTCTTCCCATTCCAGTTTCAGCTACTCCCAATTCTGCTAACTCTTGAACATATTTTGCTAGATGCTCTCTTATTGATTTTATTATCTTATCTCTAACTTCCAATCTTGAATCAAATAGCTCTCTTTGAGCCTTTTTAGCTGCTGCTACTGCCTCCTCAACACTGTGAAACACTCCATTTTTTCCACAACAAACTGTATTATCTCCTTCAAGATTTAGCTTATTAAGCTCTTTCATTATTAAATTAACTACTGTTTCCATATTGTTTGCATCTATATTCATCTTTTCCTCCTATATCTTCTCAAAAGCTTCAACACAAGCTTTGGCTACTGCTGTATCCTCTTCAACACTTCCACCACTGACTCCTACTGCTCCAACTATCTCTCCATCTATCTTCAGTAGTTCACCGCCACCAAAAACTATATATCTACTATCATTTTGTAGTCCATATAGTGATCCTGTTGGTTTAGTTAATTCTGTTAAATCAGAGGTAGCTATTTTTAAAGCTGCTGCTGTATAAGCTTTTTTAAAGGCTATATCTATACTTGCAAAAATAGCTTCATCCATCTTTGCTTCCAAGATAAGTTTTCCATCTTTACTCACTACTGCAATAACAAAATCTAATCCTAACTCCTTAGCTTTTTTCTCTCCTGCTTCTACTATCTTTTTAGCACTCTCTAAATTTAATCTTTTTTGAACAATATTTAAATTATTTAAAATCACTTTTGAAATTGTTTTTACTTTTATATTATCTTCTACTACTCTGGAAATTACAAATAACACATCTGATACTCTATTTACATATTTTAATAGTCTTGGGTCGATACCCTCTTCTCCCTTTAGAGCTACCATTCGTCTTTCACTTCTTCTCACTACTGTTCTAGCTATATGTAAACTTGCACTCTCTATGCTCTCTCCAGGGATTATAAATTTATATAGTGGAAGTAGTGTCTTAGAATACTTATCTATCACTCTTTCTAGCTCCTCAATATCACTATCCTCTATACTCTCTTTGAGCTTTCCTATCCCTTTTTTATCACTAGCTAGATGAGCTCCTACTACTAAAAATTTTTCCTGTATTTTATATAGAATATCTTTTAATTCCCTATCTTCTAATCTGGCTCTAGCTTCTCCTATAAAGGCTGCTGCTTCATCTATACTGCCATAAGCCTCCACTTTTAGACTATCTTTGGAAATTCTACTTCCTCCAAATAATCCTGTTTCTCCTGAGTCACCCTTTTTTGTATATACCTTTATCAAATTGGTGTAGACATCTTTCAACTGTATCACCACCTAATTTTTTTCTATTGTATCTATTATTGCCACAATAGCAGAATCAATAGCTACATTTCCATTTTCAGCAAAAGCATAAGCAGATACACTTCCTGTTGTAATTAAAACTAAATCTCCTATTCCAGCTCCTACACTATCTATGCTTACAATCCTCTTTTCATTTACTAGATTTCCGTCCATATCTACTGGAGCTGTAATTAGGATCTTCTTTCCATTCAATCCCTCATCTTTAGTTGTAGAAACAACCTTTCCAACCACTTTTGCTAAAAACATAAGACCACCTTCCACTATTTTTCCTGCTTAAACAAAATTCTATTCTCTTGAGCTTTCTCTTTAGCTAATGTTGTAACAATAGCTTCTTTAGAAATTATAACTTTCTTATCTTTTATACTAAAGATATCATCTGCTGTAATTATCTTTTTATCCTTCAAATTCAAGTATTGATTTTTTTGCTCTTTCAATACATAGTCAGCTAAATCTTTACTTTCTACAAAAGCTATTCCATAACTTTGTAATTTCTTTATATTTAAATTTAGTTGTTTTCCATACTCATTATCATCTCTAACTCTACATGAATCATACACAGCAACTATTTTTTTCCCAGCTAAAATCGCCTTTGATATCACATAGGTTGAGATATTATCTCTTATTCCCACTGCTACTTTTGCACAAGTATTTTTAGTCAATAGTGGTAACAAGATAATTTCATTTTGGTTTATCAAGCTACTACAATTCTCCATTGTAATGTTTTCTTTTATCTCGAAGTTTTTTAATTTTTCCTCTCCAACTATCTTTTTCCCAGCTTCTGAAAAAATTACCTCTACTTCATACTCCTGTTTTATCTTCTCTAACTCTACTAATATTTGATCAAGATTAGCAGTTCCACCATTTATTATTACTAATCCTCTCTTCTTTTTAGAAATACTCTCTTCCTCTAATCTCTTCAATACCTCTTTTACTATATAATCTACCATAAGATTAAATTCCATTTTACACCCCTTTTATCAGGGTTTTTATTTAGAGGACACCCTAAGGTGTCCTCTCTTAATCCCTTATTATTTTTACATAATCATCATTTTTAAGTCCAGCAGCGTTGGCTTCGTCCATATCTAAATGTATCTCCTTTGCCATATTACTTCCTACTCTCAAAAGTACATTGTATAGCACTACTTTTCTTTCGCCAGAAGTCTCTACTTTCACAAGTTCTCCATCTTTATACCCTTTTATATCAGCTATATATTTAGGCATATGTATGTGTCTTCCAGCTACTATTACTCCTCTTTCTTTAACAATACTTCCCTTTGGACCTATTATTTTTATTCCAGGAGTTCTATCCAATTTTCCTGACTCTCTTATTGGAGGTTTAACTCCTATTTTAAAACTATCTGATATTGATACCTCAACTTGTGTCTCTTTTCTCACAGGACCTAAGATTCTCACACCTTCAAATCTTCCTTTTGGTCCCTCAATAGTCACTGTTTCCTTTGCAGCAAATTGACCTGGTTGTTTCATATCTTTCATCTTAGATAAGCTGTATCCCACTCCAAAAAGCTCTTCTAAATCCTCTTGAGAAAGGTGTATATGTCTATTTGAAACTCCAACTACCACCTCATCAGAGATAACTTCATTTAGAACCTCTCTCAATGTACTCTCTAATGATTTCATAACTCATCACTATTTAACTAATTTTGGAAGTAATTTTTCTGTATCTGTATGTGGTCTTGGAATTACATGAACTGATTCTACTTTTCCTACTCTCTCAGCTGCTGCTGCTCCTGCATCTACCGCTGCTTTAACAGCTCCTACATCTCCTCTTACCATAACAGTTACTAATCCAGATCCTATTTTTTCATATCCTACTAACTCTACATTAGCTGATTTTGTCATTGCATCTGCTGCTTCTATTGCTCCTACTAATCCTTTAGTTTCTATTAATCCTAATGCGTTTCCCATTTTGATTCCTCCTTATTATTTATCATTTTATTTGTTTTTTCTATTTTTTTTACCAGTTGTTTCAACTACCTCTATTTCAGTAGCTTCTTTCTCTTGCTCTACAACCTCTTCTACCTGTTTCTCTTCTACTTCCTCTTTTATCTCTTCCACTACTTCTTCTGTCACTTCAGTAGGTTCTACCATTTGTCCCACTTCAACAGAAGGTCTTGCTATAACTAATTTACTAACTACAGTAGTCAATCTCTCAGCAGCCATAACTCCAGCTTCTACTGCTGCTGTTACTGCAGATACCTCTCCTTCTATCTTAACAGTAACCATTCCACCACCTTTTGTAAGCTCAATTCCTATCAATCTTACATTGGCAGCTTTTACAGCTGTATCTCCTGCTTCTATTGCTCCCACTAGACCAACTACCTCTATCAATCCTAGTGAACTTATCATTTTTCCCCTCCTGTCTCCTCTGGGATAATAAATGGATTTCCCTTGATCAATCTAGCACCATTAATTCCCAAAGCTCTTAGGATATCATTATTACTATGAATATCATATTTAAATAATGGTTTTTCTAATTTTAACTTCTCATGATAAAGAGTGATCTCTTCTCTTCCAATCCCTATTCCTACCTGTAGCTTAGATTCTTTTGCTCCGTTATACCCCAATATCTTAGCATCAGGCTCATTACAGCTCCTTAGTATAAATGGTATCTCTTCCTCTTCTATTCCCCATAGAATATTACTCAATCTCTCATCTATCTCTATTTCTGAAAAATAGAAAATATTAATTCCTATCTCCTCTTTTTTTCCTCTCTGCATATTACTCACCTTCATAAGAGAGAGCTAATCCTGTTGCAACTGCATTTCTTGGTCCCTCTACTCCTCTTATATTTCCTCTTCCTGCTACAACTCCATAGTATGATAGTTTATCTGTAACCATTTGAGGAACTTCAAAGTCAAGTGATGAACCTCCCACAAGTACCACATGCTCTATATCTCTTATATTTCCACTTGGAGTAACTTTCTTCAATGCCCTTACAGCATTTACCACAAAGACCTTCTCCTTAGCATCCCTTCTCACTCTCTTAATCTTCTCAATAGGTTCATCTAATTCCAATGGAATCATTGCCCCCTCTTTTAAGATTACTACTCTTGCAAATGTTTTTGGATCCAGTGGTTCATCAAAGAATTGAACACTTCCATCTTCATGTCTTATATGAAATAAACTCTCCACTTTTGCTAATGGATATTTTTTTATATCTTCAGCTAAATCAAAGTTGCCTAACCCTAGCTCTTTATCTATTAGCATTGTTACCATATTTCCAGCCCCTGCCAAATGACAAGAAGCTATCTTTCCATCTCTAGTTATTACAGAAGCATCTGTTGACCCTGCTCCCATATCTATTATAGCCAGTGGTTTATTTGTTCCCGGTGTTGTTAAAGCTCCTATTATTGCCATCTCTGCCTCTACTCCTCCAACTACAACCCTCTTTTGGAGTTTTTCTTGTAGATCATTGGCTATCATCTCCATTTGTAATCTATCAGCCTTTACCATTGCAGCTAATCCAATGGCATTCTCCATTGAAAACTCCTCTGCAATTCCCCCTTTGACCTTTTTAGGAACAAAAGTATTCACTGCCAATAGGTCCTGAATATTGATATTTTTAGGATCTTGGTTAGTAAGTTGTGCCATTACAATTCTTACTTTCTCCAACATTCCACCAGCATTAGTTCCCTTTTCTCCCCAGATATCAGTTACTGGATAACAAACTTCTAAAGCTTCCATTATCTCCTCAGCACCCTTATCCACAGGGATATCTCTATTTTTACTCTCACCAGCTATATGTATAGATCCTGCTGGAATAACTCTTGATTTTACATCTCCCTTTGGAGTTTTTATAACAACTGCTGATCTATTTCCTATTAATGCTCTTGAAATTGGAACTATCATTTTAGTCTCTTCTGAATTTAACTTAAATAAAGTTGCTATTCCATATGGATTGGAAAGCATTGAGATTACTTTCCCCTTCTCTGCCACTTCCAATGCTGTCAACATATTTACTGGTATCTTTTCAAAATAAAGTACTTCATCTACAATTGGCATCTTTCTATTCAATCTATTATTTATTAAGACTGCATCATCTTTTTGAGCTATGGCACCCTTTATCTCAACTCCTCTTTCCACCCACATATTTATTATGTTAGCTGCTTCCTGGAAGTCTATCTCTTTTGAAATAAGTGCTACTATCTCTTTTCCAATCATAGTATTATCTATTTTTTCAATAGGAGTGGATATCCCCACTCCTATCCCTGCTCCCCCTGGAGTAGTAGGATTATGACCTATCATAGTAGATTCTGTTATTATAGTCTCTGTTATAGTTTCCATAGCCACATCTCCAATTACTGGAGCTGCCTCATTTATTCTCACCAAAGATAGTTCAGAGATATCTCTTCCGGCTTTTTTAAAAGCTTCATTTAAAGATGAGAACACTCCCTTCACATTCTCCTTAGTTCCTTTTATTCCAGTTGTCTTAGCTATTCCACTACTCAAAACTCTTATATCTTTTCCATTTACTTCAGCTAGAGTACTCTCTGTTGTTGCATTTCCTATATCTATCCCTATAATAAGTTTCATTCTTCCTCCCTACTGGAAAGATTAATCTTTTCTTAATCTATCTCTTTTTTCATATAGTTCTGCTGCCTCTCTTACAAATTCAGCATTTACTTTTGCAGCATATTTATGCTCTAACTCATCAGCTATCTCTAATAACTCTGCTTTTGTTGCTCTATATGGTCTTAAATAGTTATATATCTCTAATATTCTATCGTCAGGTATAGATATCAATTCTGCTGCTCTTCTTAAGTTTCTTGCAAAAGAGTGTCTATTTACACTCTCAGCTACTTGAGCTTGCATCTCAAGAGTTTCTGGAGCTATTCTACAGTCTGCTGCTCCTATTGTTCCATTCATTACATTTTCCATTGTAAACTCATCTAATTTCTTTCCAGTAGCTGATTTTACTACATCTGCTTTTTTCTTGCTCAATGGATAATCTTCTTTAGTTGTTGTTCCACAAGTTTTTGTTACTGTATTTATACTATTGCTCTCTCCTTTAGCCATAGAAAGCATAACTTCTCTTATCATTTTTTCAAGTAATTGTTGGTCCAAATCATTCACCACCCTTAAATTCTTATTTGAAACTTACTTTTAATTCAACTGGTTTAGCGTTTACTACAACGTGTTCAGTCTCTTTGATATGTAATAATGCTGCAATAGCTTGATATTTAGGTCTTGCCATCTGATCGTTCATTTGAGTTACTGGTTTTGGAGATTCTCCTTTAGCATACTTAGCAGCATTTTTTCCTATCATTCTGTAGTGCTCTCTCTCTAATAATGGAGCTTGTGGGAATAATTCTAAGTTAGTTAATGGGAATAGATCTTTTTGGTGAATTACTGTTGTCCCTTTAGATTGTATTCCTATTCCTATTCCTGATCCACTTAATTTCGCTCCGTCATTTGCTAGTATAGAAACATCTGAAGTTCTTAAAACTCTAATTACTCTTGGAGTTAATCCCTCTTCCTCTATTCCAGCCATCAACTCTTTTAATACATCTATATGTGGTATATGAGTTATTGTTTCAGTTTGGAATTTTCCAAAAGCTGGTGCTAAAGCTATTACCACTTCATCACTCTTTGTACTCTTCTTAGCTTCTCCAACTTCCTCTATAACTAAATTTCCAGATGTAACTACTTTTTTCTCCTCTTTTACTGGAGTAGGAGTAGCCACTTCCTGTCCTGCATATCTTCTTATAACTTCTTCTATTAATCCTCTGATTTCATTTTCATTAAGTTGCATCTGTTACCTCCTACTACTATTTGATTTTTGATGCATCTACTGCATTTCCAATATTTGAAAGTTCTTCCCATCTTTCTGCAGAGATTTGATATCCTGTTCCAGGTCCACTGTAATCATTTCTATCATTAACTGCACTGATTACATTGAAATCTCTATCTAAGATAGCTGATGTATGTAAGTGGTCTCCTGCTACTCTTAATTTCATAAGTTTTAGTAGATCAGATGCAACATCATCAAATCCTTTTGTTTTAAGAGCTTTTACAACGTCCATTCCTGTAATTCCTCTTTCCATCATCTCTGTTGCAGCTTTCATATCTGCTACCATATCTCTTTCAGGCATATCTTTACTTCCATGAGCATATGTTGCTGCTTCTACCTCTGCATCTGTGATCTCTGGTAATCCCAATGCTTCAAACACAGCTTGAATTGCTTTAGCAGCTTTATTTCTAGCTCTTACAACATCTTCCTCTTTTACCGGTCTCAATCCAGCATCTATTTTAAGGTCTCTTTGAATTATATTCCAGTCATCATAGTCTTCTGCGTCCCAGTTTGATCCTGCAAACATATTATCATAGTTAGGTGTTGAACTGTATCCTGAACAGATAAAGTCAGTTCCAGGAATCATTTGCATTAGTGATCTTGCTACTCTTCTTAAATCTGAGTGAGTAAATGTTTGGTCATTACTTGATGCACACTCTAGGTCTAACATCATAGCTACTAAGTTTTCAGCTAATATCTCTCTTACTCCACTTGGTACTGCTCCCGGTACTCCTACACAACTTACTGAACCATTTTGAATTCCTTGAACCCCTGCTCCTTTAGTTATGAACAAGCAACGAGCTTCTAGATATAACATTGAACATCCTTCAGCATATCCCATCAATACCTCTGATCCACTTCCAGATGTATATCTCATTTTTAATCCTCTAGATGCATAAGCTGATGCTAAGAAAGATTTTGACCATGGAGTGTCATCACCATCTATAAATACTGGCTCTGTTCCATATACTGATACTGTTTCTGCATAAGCAGTTAGTCCTCTCATTCCTAATAATAACTCTGTAGCTTCCTCAACTGAACATTGAGTAAGTATTCCAGGTCTACCAACTTGTGATCCAACCAATAGAGCTATTGCATTGAAAGGAGCATATCTTGTTACAGCTACTGTTGTTTCCTCTTCAGCAAATCCTCTCAATGAAGCTTCTGCTGCATCTGCAGCTATCTGTACTGGATTATCTTTTAAGTTAGTAACGTGACATTGGTTAGAAGGAGTTTTTCTAGCTCTCATCTTGTTAACTGCCATCATCATCTCTAGTACAGACATTTTTCCCATTACCTCTGCAACTTTTGCAGGAGTTAGAGATAGAGTTATCTTTAATATCTCATCTCTAGATACGTTTATATCTACAAGTTTTCTAGCTATTTCTAATGAATCCATAGCCATAACTTTTTCTGCATTCTCTACTACTATTCCATAATCTGCTATAAAGTGATCTAGTAAGTCAAAGTCCTCTCTTCTCTTCCCATCTAGTTCAACTATTTTTCCATTTACAACCTTTACACTTGGTTTTGGATCCAAAGGAGAGTTCATTGATATTAACCCTACTTCTGGCCACTCTTTTACATATCCATCTTTATTTACAGGTCTTTCACCTAACACTTCAAAACGTTTTGATCTCATTATAACCTCCTATTTATTTCCTCCATATCTATTCTTCAATAATGAGCCTCTCTCTAAATATATGGAGTTGATGATGAAGGAGCTGGTCCTCCTAAAGTTTCAAGTAATTTAACTCCTACTTCTTTAGCTGCAAGTATTGCTTGTCTTACTGCTCCAGAATCTCCACATATTGTTAATATTACTTCATTTGAGAAACTTGTTCCTTTGGCTGGTGAACTATATCCTAAAACTTCAACATTAGCTGCTTTAAGAGCTATATCTGCTATTACTACCCCTATTGCTGCTGGAGCTCCAACTATTAGACCAAAAGATTTTCCTAGTGGTGCATTGAAAGCTTTGTTACAAGCATATGATGCTCTTGCTGTATATTGTAATTCAATATGCCCTGCATCATTTCCATATACATCTCCAAATTTTTCAGTTACTGCTGCTATTGCAACCTCTACTGCTCTTTTAGCATCTGACACATCTTCAGCACCAAATAATATTAATGATCCGTGTCCTGCTCCACCTTTTGTATCTCTAGGAAGTTCAATAGCAATAACTTCTGTATTAGTTGCTTTTACAGCCTCATCTGCTGCCATAATAAATGGTCCTGCACCTGTTCTAGCTCCAATTATTCCAATTGAACGATATTTTTTATCTAATCCCATAGCTTCGTGAAGAGCTGGATCTACATTTGCTATTACAAGCCCTATTCCATCTCCATGTGTTGTTACTCCAACAAATTCAGTTAAACGACACTCTCTTGCAGGTACACACTCAACTTTTGGAGCTTCTCCACTCTTTTCTTTTAATTTTTCCATCACTTCTGCCATCATTTTTTCAACTAAATTGTCTTGCATTAAATTACCCCCCTTAATACTAGTCTCTATAAAAAAAACATATCACATTGTAATTATAAAAATGTAAAATGTCAGAAAAATGTCATTTTTTACTTTTAATAAAACAGATTTTTAATATATCATTTCAAAAATCTTTTTCATATCCTCTAGTGTAACTCTCTTTAAATTTCCTGATGTACATATATCATTCATAGCTACCTCTGCCATCTCAGGAATAAGAGATCTATACAAACTCTCCTCTACACCCAAATCTCTAACACAGCTTTGAATTCCTAATCTCTCATTTAATACCTCTATAGCTATAGCTAAACTCTTTGCTCCCTCTTCAATTGTATTTGCTGGTAACTCCAACTCTTTAGCTATCTCATAATATCTTCTTGCTGTTTCTAAATCTGTTGAATTGAATCTAATCACATATGGTAAAACTACTCCATTTGCTCTTCCATGAGCCTTATGAAATTTTCCTCCTATATTATGGGCTATACTATGATTTATTCCTAACCCCGCCTTCTCAAAAGAAAATCCAGCTATACATGAAGCTTTTCCCATCTCCACTCTAGAATCTCTATCAGCTATATTCTCAAACATCTTTAAAAGATTTTTGAATATAGTTTTTATTGCATAAAGTGCATATATCTGTGTATAAAGATTTGCTCCTTTAGAGGTGTATGCTTCTATTGCATGAGTTAATGCATCTATTCCACCATCTGCTACCACTGATTTTGGTAGTGTTTTTGTAAACTCTGGATCCAATATAGCTATCTTTGGTATCATCTTATTATCTTTAATTGGTATCTTCACCATATTTTTTGTATCAGTTATAACTGCATAAGAGGTAACCTCTGACCCTGTTCCACAAGTAGTTGGAATAGCTATCACTGGAAGCTCTATTCCAGATCTCCCCATAAAATATGAAACTGCCTTAGCAGAATCCAGTGTTGATCCTCCACCTAAAGCTATAATCTTTTCTGGAGAAAACTCAACTACTTTCTCTAGTGCTTTTTTTATAGAATCTAATGATGGATTCACTTCAATTTCACTAAATACTTCATAAACAATACCTTTTCTTTTTAAAATATCCTCTATTTTTTTACTCATTCCAATTTTTTCCATCATTGGATCTGTCATAAAAAAATATTTTTTACAAGATATTTGATCTAAAACTTTTTCTGTGTCTATCCCTGCAAATATCTCTGTATCTGCCTGAAATATCTCCATTTTTATACCCCCTTAAAAAAAAGTAGTTGCTATATTTTTAATATTCATATATTATTAAAGTAAAATGTCACATCAATGTCACTATATATTTTTTTAAAACATTATAACTAAAATTTATACTTAGTGGGGTAGGTTATGAAAATACATAAAAAAATAGCTTTTTTCAATACGATTCTTTTTTCTTTAAATACTTTATTGATAATTTATCTTTTAAAACCTCAAGAAAATTTCTCGATATTTAATAACTTTTTATATGTTAAGATTTTTTTTACAACTGTTATTTTTTTTCTAATCTCAAATTTTTTAGCAAAATTCACTCTATTAAATATCTATAAAACAATAGAGAGATTTGATGAGATCATCTCTCTTGTAAACGAAAAGTTTATTACTGAATTAAAAAAAGAGTTTGCAAATATGGAAGAGTGTCTCTATCAAGTTTTCTCCTCTATTAAGATTGATATTTTAGATATCTTAGTCAAAGAGGGAGAGATAAGAAAAGAGAAGGAGAAAGCCCAACTTTTAAGTGATGAGCTCCAGCAATTAAATAAAAATCTTGAGGAGATCGTTTTACAAAGAACGAAAGAATTAAGTATCTCCAAAGAGAATGCAGAATCAGCAAATAGAGCAAAAGATGAATTTCTAGCCAAAATTAGCCATGAGATGAGAACACCACTCACACCTATTATTGGTTATTCAAGATTACTTCTCAAAGAAAATGTGGATCCTAACTTCAAAGAAAAATTGGATATCATTCATACCTCTGGAGTTAAGCTACTAAACTTTACAAATGAACTTCTTGATTTTTCTAAAATAGAGTTGGGAAAAATTGATTTAAATTATGAAAGTTTCTCTGTTAATGAACTTTTTCAAGAGATTTACTATGAACACAATGCTCTCGCCTTACAAAAAAATCTTAAGTTTGAATTGGAGTTTTTACAAAAAGATAAATATATATACTCAGATAAGATGAAAATTTATGAAATTGCTAAAAATATTATTCATAATTCTATTAAATATACAGAAAAAGGATTTGTGTTATGTGAAATTGATATTAAAGATAATTACCTATATTTTAATGTTTATGATAGTGGTATTGGTATTGAAAAAGAGAATTTAGAATATATTTTTGAAAGCTTTGGACAGATTAATAAACTATCTTCTGGGGCTGGACTCGGTTTAAGCATTAGTAAAAAATTAATTGAAATTTTATTAGGAACAATCCAGGTAGAAAGTAAACCAAATGTTGGAACAACATTTAAAATAAAAATACCTATTGAAGTTTATTATAAATATGGTGAGAATTTTTCAGCAGCTTTAAATAAACTTCTCAATTCAAATAATGAAAAACTAAAATCTATTATTCTTATGAGTATCTTAAAATTTCCAATCAGATTAAAGAAATTGAAAGATGCTTATAAAAAGCAAGATATAGATCTTTTGAGAGAGACTAACCACCTTATTCAGGGAACTTACGGTAATCTTAATCTCACTTTGATCTATGAAACATCTCTCAAGATATCTACAGAACTAAAAAAAGAGAACATCAACTTTAATGCTATTTTATATTTGATTGAAGAGATGGAGAAAATGACTCATACCTTAGATTACTCTGATCTATTTAATCAATATCTCAATTTTAGAGAGGAAAAACTTTCTCTTTTAATAGCTGAAGATGTAGAAGATAATCGAGAGTTTTTAAAATCAATTTTAGTTTCAGAAAATATTGAGGTTACCTGTGTTGAGAATGGTTTACTTGCCTTAAAGCAACTACAGACTAAAAAATTTGATGCCATATTCCTAGATATTAGAATGCCTGTTATGGATGGACTTCAAACTATAAAATATATTCGTGATAAGCATCTATACACCAACACACCAATACTTGCTCTAACTGCTCAAGCTATTATTGGAGATAAAGAAAAATACTTACCATATGGTTTTGAAGGATATATTACCAAACCTATAAATGAGTCTGTACTTTTTAGTTATCTATATTATGTAGTCAATTGGAAGAAATTATTACCAGATGAAAAAGGGGAATTACAATGATAAAATTATTGATAGTTGATGATTCAGAAGAGACAAGAGAGCTCTTAAAAATGGTACTTTCAAAAAATACCAATTTGGATATCTCTGAAGCATACAGTTTAGCTACAGCTATAGAAGAGATAAAAAGAACCATACCTGATATTATTCTTTTAGATCTCTCATTACCTGATGGTAATGGAAGTGAGATCTGTAGTAAAATCAGAACTTGTCCCAATATTTATGGGAATCCATTTATTTTAGCTTTAACTGCTGATACATCTCAAGAGAGTGTCAACAAAAATCTTAGACTTGGTTGTGACGACTATATTAAAAAACCTTTTGATTTTACTGAATTATCTATACGTATTGAAAAATTTATTGAAAGAGTTCCTATAGTAAAAGATTATATATCCTATGAAAATATTAAGCTTTTCCCTAATAACAAAACTGTACAATACAATGATGTATTTGTCACTCTATCTAAAAATGAGTTTGAAATACTTCAATACTTCATATTGAACAGAGGGCTTCTACTATCTAGGACAAACATTTTAGACAATGTTTGGAGTGATAATTTTGATATCAGTGATAAAGCTGTAGATCAATGCTTAAAAAGATTACGGAAAAAATTACCTATACTTAATGATTTTTTAGTTTCTAAACGTGGATTTGGATATATTTTAAAATAAAGTTGAGGTATTCTTATGAAAAATAAAGAAAATTTATCAGAGTATTTAGATATTGAATTTTTTCAAACTATTCAGGATAAATTAGCATTTGAATTTGGAATTGGTAGTATTATTACTGATATTAATGGAAAACCGTTAACAAAACAGAGTAATTTCTCAGATTTTTGTAGCAAATGTATCAGAGGAACAGAATTAGGATTTAGAAGATGTATGGAGTGTGATTCCTATGGTGGAAATAAAGCCAAGGAAATAAAAAAACCTATCATCTATAAATGCCATGCTGGTCTTATTGATTTTGCTAGTCCTATCATTATAAAAGGAGAGATTGTAGGTTGTTTTCTATGTGGTCAGATACTATCTGAAAAACCTGATGAGAATAAATTTAAAGAGATAGCTAGAGAGTTAAATATAGATGAAGAAAAATACATTACAGCCCTAAAAAAGGTTAAGATAATTCCATATGAAAATATTGAATATGCTGCTAATTTTTTATATGAACTCTCTTCTAAACTCTCAAACTTCTTAGATTATCAAGAAATTGGTATGAAAACAAGTAAACGTTGCTTTAATAGTATTAGTAAATTTGATAATTTTTTGTGGAGACTTAAGCTAAGAAATTTTATTACTAATAATACTATATCAAACTTTCAAGGTTTTTTTAAAAGAATCCACGATACACTTTTTAAAAAATTTAATATTGATGATGAAAAACTATATAAAATTCAACACAATATCTCTTTCTTATCGGAAGAGACAAATAATATTTCACAAAAAATAAAAAATACAGAGAAAAATTACTCTAATTTTGACATAAACTCTTTTAAATAATAGGTAGAATAATTGTTCTACCTATTATTTAGTATTTAAATTTATAATATTTTGGAGAGATTTAATAAAACTTTAAAATAGGGAGGGAGTTACTGAAATTTATTCAGTAGCAGAATTATGAATTTAAAACATTTACTCATATTTATTGAGGTTGCTTCTTGTAAAAAAATGAGTCTAGCCGCAAAAAAACTATCTATGACACAGCCTGCAGTAAGCAAAGCTATCTTAGATTTAGAAGAGTATTATAATGTGAAACTTTTTGAAAGATATCCAAGAGAATTATGCATTACAGATATTGGAAAACTATTTTTAGTACATGCTAAAAGAATTACTAATCTCTGCAATATCTTAGAAGAAACAATGAAAAGTTCAAACTATGTTCAACCTATACAGATAGGAGTGACTATTACAATTGGAAATTTCTTTTTAGAAAAGATATTAAATACATATAAAGGTAGAGATAAACTGAAAGTTTTAGTTAATAATACCAATAAAATTGAGGAAAAATTATTAGCCAATGAATTAGATCTAGGAATTGTAGAGGGAATTGTTAAGAGTAATCATCTCATTGTTAAACCTATACAAGAGGATAGATTAATCTTAGTTTGTGGAAAAAATCATAAATATTTTGAAAGAGATGAGGAGATAACACTACAAGAGTTGCAGTATGAATCCCTTATAATACGTGAACAGGGAAGTGGAACTAGAGATATCTTTGTAAAATATGTAGAAGATAGGGGTTACTCTCTCAATATTGGCTGGGAATGTAGTGAAACTAGTGTGATTATAAAGGGTGTTATAAACAATTATGGAATAACTGTTATCTCTGAATGTTGGGTACAAGAGGAGTTAGCCCAAGGGAAATTAAAAGTAATAAAACTAAAAGATTTTAACTTAACTCGAACTTTTAATTTAGTGTATCATAAAAATAAATTACTATCTCAAAACTTAAGGAAGTTGATCAATGAACTCTCTTTAAAAAAATAAAGTTCAATAAAAAAAAGTTATATAACATACAACTAAAAGTAATATATATTTGTTAATTTTTCATCAATAAGTCTTAAATTTGATCAGTTAAACTCTAAATAGTGATATAATTGAAAAAGGTAAATTAAAATATTGAAACCATTAAAAGAAAAGGAGGAGTTTTAATGGGTTATAAGTTAACTTTTGATGAATTTAGCAAAGTTTTAAAAGAATTAAGTAAGGAGAATAAGATCTATGCTCCTAAATGTTTTCCAAAACAAGGGAGATACTCTGATACTGATATAATTAGATACGACAAAATTAAATCAGCTGAAGAGATTGTATTTGATCTTAAATCTACTTATGCTACAAAAGAAGTATATCACCCTATAACTGAAACTATTTTATATTTTAACGATGGAGATTACAAAGAAAAAAGAGTTACTGATGATAGACCTATCATAATATTTGCTAGAGCATGTGATATCCATGCTATTGAAAGATTTGATGAGATCTTTTTAAAGAATGGTGGGTTTGAAGATTATTACTATAAAAGAGTTAGAGAAAAAGTGAAGTTTGTAGTTATGGAGTGTCCTACAAATGGTTGGGATACTTGTTTCTGTGTATCTATGGGAACAAATAAAACTGACAACTACATCTTCGGTATAAAAGTAGATGGAGATAGTGTTTCTATCGAAATAAAAGATAAAGAGTTTTCAAAATATTTTGAAAATCAGGAAAAAATGGATTTCAATATCTCTTTTGTTGAAGAGAATATAAGAAAGGTAAGAATTCCAAATATTGATACTCCTGAACTTAGAAATAAAGTTAAAAACTTAGATATGTGGAAGGAATTTGATAAGCGTTGTTTAATGTGTGGAAGTTGTACTGTAGCATGTTCTACTTGCACTTGTTTCACAACATATGATGTAAACTACACACCAGATTCAGATGCAGGTGAAAGAAGAAGAATAACTGCTTCTTGTCATGTTGATGGATATTCAGATATGGCTGGAGGTCACTCTTTTAGAAGAACTGCTGGAGAGAGAATGAGATTTAAAGTTATGCATAAGATACATGATCATATGGCTAGATTTAAAACTCATAATATGTGTGTAGGTTGCGGAAGATGTGATGATAGATGTCCTGTATTTATCTCTTTCTCAACAACTGTTAATAGATTAGCTGACGAAGTAGACAAATTGAAGAGAGGGGAGGAGTAGTATTATGGAAAATATCATTATGCCAAAACCATATAAAATTTTAAATATAACAAAAATGACAAATATAGAGTATCTATTTAGAGTAGAATACCCTTTTGCTGAAAATATAAAATTTGGACAATTTATGCAACTATCTTTACCTAAGGTTGGAGAGTGTCCAATATCTGTTACTAATTTCTCTGCAGAAGAGGGTTGGGCAGAATTTTTAATCAGAAAAGTTGGGGTTGTTACAGATGAGATCTTTAATTTACAACCTGGAGATATAATTCCTATGAGAGGTCCTTATGGAAAGGGATTTGATCAAGTTGATATAAATGGTAAAAAAGTTATCATTGTTACTGGTGGATCTGGATTAGCACCTGTTAGATCTCTAATTCATCATATCAATAAAAATCCAGAACAAGTGGAATCACTAGAGTTATTATTCGGATTTAAAGATCAAAATTCAATTCTATTCAAAGATGAAATTGTTAACTGGAGAAAAGATCATCCTATGATTTTAACAGTTGATAAAGGGTGTGGAATTGATGGTGAATGTGTTGGTTTAGTTACTGAATATGTTCCTCAATTAAAATTAACTACAGATGATTTTGATAATGTGGAAGTTATAATAGTAGGACCACCTAATATGATGAAATACACAGCTTTAGAATTTGAAAAATTGGGAGTTCCAGCAGACAAAATTTGGCTTTCTTTTGAGAGAAAAATGTCTTGTGCAGTTGGAAAGTGTGGTCATTGTAGAATAGATGAAGTCTATGTATGTTTAGACGGACCTGTATTTAATTATACTAAGGCTAAACATATGGTAGATTAGTCGGTAGGAGGTTATTATGAATCATGATATTAATATAAATAAATTAAAAACAAACTGTTTTCGTCAATCTAAAGTTCCTGGAGAATTTATGCTTCAAATGCGTGTTCCTGGTGGATTAATAGATGCTAAATACCTATCTGTAATTCAAGAGATTGCTGAAAAATGGGGAAATGGAACTTTCCACCTTGGATTGAGACAAACTTTTAATGCTCCTGGAATTAAATATGAAAATATAGAAGCTGTTAATGCTTTTTTACAAGACTATATTAAAGATATTGAAATAGATCTATGTGATGCTGATATGGAATCTGATTGCTCTGGTTATCCAACTATTGGAGCTAGAAATATAACTTCTTGTATCGGAAACTCTCACTGTATCAAAGGAAATATAAATACTTGGGAGTTAGCAAGAAAATTGGAAAAAGAGATATTCCCTAGCCACTACCATATCAAAATGTCTATCTCTGGTTGTCCTAATGACTGTGGAAAAGGACACTTTACTGACTTTGGAATAATCGGTGTAACTAAACCTATATATTTAAAAGATAGATGTATCGGTTGTGGAAGATGTGTTAAAGTGTGTGAACATGCTGCTACTAGAGTTTTAAAACTTGTTAATAACAGAATTGAAAAAGATACTTGCTGTTGTGTAGGTTGTGGAGAGTGTGTTGAAGCTTGTCCTGCATCAGCTTGGGTAAGACCTGAACAAAAATTATATAGAGTAATTTTAGGAGGTAGAACAGGTAAACAATACCCTAGAATGGGAAAAATGTTCTTAAACTGGGTTACTGAAGATGTTGTAGTTGCAGTGGTTAAAAACTGGCAAAATTTCTGTGCTAATGTACTTCATCACAAACCTTTCTATATACATGGTGGACATCTAATCGATAGAGCTGGATATCAAAAATTCAAAGAGATTATCCTAGATGGAGTTAAATTAAATCCAGAAGCTCTAGTTGCACAAAGAATATTATGGGCTGAAACTGAGTATAGAGCTAATATCAATGTTAGACCAATATCTCAACACCCTAGTCCTGGAGAAGTATACGTTCCAAAAACAACTGAAGAGTAAAAATAAAAGAGGGTAGAATTTTCTATCCTCTTTTTGTAAATAATAATTATTCAGTTATAGGTTTTTTTAACATTCCCAATAATAAAGCCGTAACAACTGATCCTGCTATTACTGCCACTAGATACATCATTGGATTCGTCATCACTGGAAGTACAAATAATCCTCCATGTGGTGCTGGTAATTGCACCTTAAATAACATTGATAATCCCCCTGCTAATCCCGCTCCTATTACACACGCTGGAATAACTCTCATTGGATCTGCTGCTGCAAATGGGATTGCACCCTCTGTTATAAATGAAGCTCCCATTATATAACAAGTTTTTCCTGCCTCTCTCTCATCTTTAGTAAATCTATTTTTATATATAGTTGTTGCTAAAGCTATTCCTAAAGGAGGAACCATTCCACCAGCCATTACTGCTGCGTGAGGATAATAATTTCCAGCTGCTATCATTGCAATACCAAATGTAAAACTTGCTTTATTGATAGGTCCACCCATATCAATAGCCATCATCCCTGCAACAATAACTCCAAGTAAGACTAAGTTTCCTGTACCAAGTCCACCTAAGAAAGATGTCATTCCATTATTAAGAAATACTACAGGAGTTAAAATAACTTTATACATCAATACTCCTGTTATTAAGATTCCAAATACGGGATAGAATAAAACAGGTTTTAATCCTTCTAAACTTTCAGGTAAAACTCTCAGTACTTTTTTTAATAAAAGAACTATATATCCACCTAAAAATCCACCAATTAATGCACCTAAAAATCCAGCTCCATTATTTGCTGAAATAAGTCCAGCTACCATTGCTGGTGCAAATCCAGGTCTATCTGCTATACTCATTCCTATAAATCCAGCCATTACTGGCACCATTAGGAAAAAGGCATTTTTACCACCAATATCACTTAATAATGTTGCTATTGGACTAAAACTTGGATCTGCTGGATCTGCTGCTTTTATTCCAAACATAAATGAAAGTGCTATCAATATTCCTCCACCTACAACAAAAGGCAACATATTTGAAACACCAGACATTAAATGCTTGTAAAATCCTTTTTTCTCTCCAGAACTACCTGCTGTTTTTCCAGATTGAGCTTTATATATCTTTGCTTTTTGTTCAACTGCATTTTTTATAAGCTTTTCAGGATTTTTTATTCCCTCTACAACTGGAACAATCTCAACATGTTTCCCATGAAATCTATCCATCTCAACATTTTTATCTGCTGCTACTATTATTCCTTTAGCATTTTTTATCTCTTCATCAGTTAATCTATTTTTTACTCCAGTAGAACCATTTGTTTCTACTTTAATAGCTATTCCCATCTCTTTAGCTTTTTTCATAAGGGTATCTGCTGCCATATATGTATGGGCTATTCCTGTTGGACAAGCTGTAACTGCCAAAACTGTAAAATTTTGATTGTTATACTCTTTCTCTTCTTCTTTAACCTTTCCCTCGTCTAATAATAAATTTAAAATCTCATCTTTTGTTTCTGCCTTAAGTAAATTTTCTCTTAAATTATCATCCAATAATAGAGTTGTAAGTTTTGATAGTACTTCTATGTGTGAATCTGTTGCATCAGCTGGAGCAGCTATCATAAAAAATAATTTTGAGGGTTCTCCATCAAGAGAATCATAATCAACACCTTCTAAAGATCTTCCAAAGGCGATACTTGGAATTTTCACTGCTTTTGTCTTAGCATGAGGAATAGCTATCCCCTCTTCTAGTCCAGTAGAGCTTTGAGCTTCTCTTTTTAAAATCTCTTTTTTATACTCTTCTCTATCATTTAATCTACCATTATCCATCAACATACCTATCATTTCATCTATGACTTCTTCTTTTGTTTTTCCTTTAAGATTTAAATTCATACAATTTTTAATAAGCATATCTTTTAACATTTTTACCTCCTAAATTTTTTTTATTTCTATTTCATTTAATAGTTTTTTCATACTTTCAAAATCTGTCAATCCTTGAGAGAAAGCTGTCGAACTTCCTGAAGCTATCCCATATCTATATGATTCTTCTATAGTTTTTCCTGTTGAAATTCCGTAAATTATTCCAGCTACCATTGAATCTCCAGCCCCTACTGAGCTGATTAGTTTCCCATTGGGTACATTTCCTCTATATACCCCATCTTTTGTTATAAGGATAGATCCATCTTTTCCCAAAGATACTAGAACATTTTCACTTCCTAATTTCAATAATTTTTTCCCAGCCTCTATAATCTCTTCATCAGTTGTATATTTTTCTCCAAAAAAATCTTCTAATTCATGATTATTGGGTTTAACTAAAAATACTCCTTCCTTTAAAACCTTTTTTAAAGTTTCTCCTCTAGTATCTAAGATAATTTTTACTCCTTGAGGTAGTTCAGAAATTATTTGCTCATATATATTTTGAGGAAGAGAACCTGGTATACTTCCAGATAATACCAACATATCTCCAGATTTTATATCTTTTATCTTATTTAAAAATTCTTTGTACTTCTCACTGCTTATATTTGGAGATTTTCCAGCTATCTCACTTTCATTTGACAAAGTTTTTATTTTTAAATTTATTCTTGTCATATCTTCTATATTTACAAAATTTTCTTGAATTCCTTCAGATTTTAGATTATTTTTTATATAATCCCCTGTAAATCCTCCTACAAATCCTAAGTTTATACTCTCTTCTCCAAAATTTTTAAGAACCTTGGATACATTTATACCCTTTCCTCCTGATAGTGTATAGGCAGATTTAGCTTGGTTTAATCCTCCCTCTTGAAAATCTTCAAGTCCTATATAATAATCAACAGCTGGATTTAAAGTTACTGTATAAATCATTTTTCTCCTCCTATATCTTCTGGTATATCTTTATCAGATATTATTTTTCCATCTTTTAATTCTGCAAACTTTATAAAACTTTTCTTAAAAAATTTAGTGTGATCACATAAGAAAAATTTTTCTTTTGCTCTTTTTATAGCCTCTACTTTTACAAGTGCTTCATCTGGATCTGGGGTAAAATATCCATCTTCACTTACTCCGTTAGCTCCTAAAAAAGCTATATCAAAATTAAAATTTTTAAGTGAATTAACCGCTATTCCACCAATCATAGCTCCTGTTTTTTCCTTCATTTTTCCACCCAAAAGATACACTTCACTATGTTTTAATTTTAATAACTCCTTTATATGATGAAAACTATTTGTTACTATCTTCAACTCTTTATAATTATTTAAGTATTTTATTAAGGTTCCAGTTGTACTTCCAGCATCAATATATATCATCTGCCCATCTTCTATATACTCTATTACTTTTTTTGCTATAATATCCTTTTCTTCAATATTGATCAGTTTTTTATAACCAATATCCTCTTCCTTTGTTTCTACTAAAACTGCTCCCCCATGAATTCTTCTTATTTTTTTCTTATTTTCTAAAAAATTTAAATCTCTTCTTGCAGTTGCTTCAGATATCTTTAATTCTTCAACAATCTCTTGTAATTTTATATTTTTTCTTTTCTTTATTAACTCTAATATAAGGTTATATCTCTCTACGCTTAACATCTTATCACCTCAAGACAATATTATCACATTTTTATAATAAAAACAATATTTTCTTTCAAAATCTTTTATTTTCTTTCAAAATCTTTCAAGAAAAATATAAAGTTCATTCTCTATAATAAAAAATAGAGTAACTTTTAAAGCTACTCCATTTTTTAATCTCTATTTATCAATCTATCATAAGTCAAGTTTATTCCAATAGCTCCTAAAGGTGCAGTTATTAACACACTTAAGATCGCTATTGCCTGCATAATCTCTCCACCTATCACTCCCATTTGAAGAGGAATTCCAGCTTTAGCTGACTGAACAGTTGCCTTTGGAAGATATGCTATTATACAAAATAATCTCTCTTTATAATCTAAATCTGTTCCTATTAGAGATATCAATACTCCAATAGATCTAATTGTTAGAGAGAAAAATAATATCACTACACCAATAAAGAAATATCCACCTATAAGTCTTGGATTTATTGCCATTCCTACAAAAGTAAAGAGATATATTTTTCCATATTTCCAAATATTATTCATACCTTGATGAATCTCTTTATACTTTTCTTTTTGATAATAACGTATAAAAAATCCCAAAGACATTATAGTCAAAAGAGAGTTATATAGATTAAAATGAAATCTATTTTCAATATATCTCAATCCTAAACAAATTAAAAACACGGTTACTAATCTAAGCTTTATATTTTTTATAAGTAAAAAACTTTTACTTCCAATATACCCTACACAAGCTCCCACTAAAAGACTCACTATTATTGAGATAGGAAGGATTATTAACTGTAACTTCAGATTAAAATCTCCTCCATTTATCCCTTGAAAATATATAGCTAAAAAAGAGGTAAATAGTGTTATAGCTATTGAATCATCTGCTGAAGCTCCTACCAATAGTAGTTGTGGAATAGATTTTTTCTGACCAACTTTCTTCTCAATTAGATTTACCATTGCTGGTATCAAGACTGCTGGACTTACCGCTGCTATTATAAAGCCTAAAATAGCCCCTTGAACAAAGGTAAAATCTAAAAATATTGTAGCTAAATAAGCTATTGTAAATCCCTCTAAAGTAGCTGGAATAATACTTAAACAAACAGCTGGTCTTCCAATTTTTTTTATCTGATCAACACCTATTCCCAATCCACCTATAAAAAGAACTGTCACCAAAGCAATATCTTTTAAAGTTGGTGATATTTTTAATGCTAAATCTGGTATCTTATCTAAACCATATGGTCCTATTATAAGCCCTGCCGCCATCATTCCTAGCAATGAAGGTAATCTCAATTTTTCAAACAACTTACCAATAAAGTTTGAATAAAAAGCTAATACTACTAAAAAAACTAATGTAATCAAATACTGCATATGTAACCTCCTAAAAATAAAAAGACCCCTACCCTTAAAGAGTAGGAGTCATTAGCTTTCGCACTTAAAGGCGAACTCCATCGCCTATTATTTAATATCTAATATTATAACATATTTTTTTTCTCTTGTAAAATAAAGTTTTACAATTGGCTCATACTATGCAATTTGTAATAGAAACCTTTGCTCTCTAATAACTCTTTGTGTGTTCCTCTCTCCTGTATTCCGTTATCTGTCAAAACAATTATCTCATCAGCTGCTTGAATTGTAGATAATCTATGAGCAACAACAATTGTAGTTCTTCCCTTACATAGTTCCTCTAATGACTTTTGAATAAGTCTTTCAGTAATATTATCCAATGCAGAAGTAGCCTCATCCAATATTAATATTGGTGGATTTTTTAAGAAAATTCTGGCTATTGCTATTCTCTGTTTCTGTCCTCCAGAGAGTTTTGTTCCTCTCTCTCCTACATTTGTATCATACCCTTCTGGCATCTCCATAATTAAGTCATGTATATTAGCTTTTTTAGCTGCTTCTATTACCTCTTCATCAGTCGCATCAGTTTTTCCTATCAAGATATTCTCTTTAATAGTTCCTGTAAATAGGAATACATCTTGCTGAACTATTCCAATATTTCTTCTTAATGAATCTACCTTAACATCATATATACTCTTACCATCAATCTTTATATCTCCACTGTCAACATTATAAAATCTTGGTATTAAGTTACATAGAGTTGTCTTTCCTCCACCAGAAGGTCCTACTAATGCTAACATTCTTCCTTGAGCAATATTTAAATTGATATTGTCAAGAACCTTTTTATTTTCGTGGCTAAAGCTTACATTTTCAAAAGTTATCTCTCCAGATATATTCTCTAAATCTTTTGCATCCTTTCTATCTTTCTCTCTATCTACCTCTATGATCTCCATAAATCTTTTAAATCCACTCATACCATTTTGATACTGTTCTACAAAAGCTATCAATCTTTTTATAGGTTGAGTAAATATCTTGATATATAGTAAATAAGCTAGGAAATCTCCGATATTTATCTTACCATTATAAGTAAAAATAGCTCCTACTATCAATACAGAGTAATCTAGTAAATCTGTAAAAAATCCAACTCCAGCTGTATATTCTGCCATTACCTTATATGAATATGACTTAGCTTGTACAAATTTTTGGTTTCCCTCTTCAAATCTTTCTTTCTCATCTTCATCAATTACAAAGGCTTTTGATACTCTTATTCCAGATATGCTATTCTGCAATTTTGCATTGATATCCCCTGTTTCCACTCTTGTTTTCATAAATGATGCCAATAATTTTTTTCTCTTGTACATACTATACCATATTATTATTGGTAGTATACAAAATACTATCATAGTTAGAGCCACATTTATTTTTAGAAGCACTATAAATGAACCAACTATCATAAAGAAAGATATAAATAGATCCTCTGGTCCATGGTGGGCTAACTCTGATATATCCTGTAAATCATTTACAATTCTTGACATAATATTTCCAGTTTGATTGTTATCAAAATATTTCACTGGTAATTTTTGAAGATGTTCATATACATCTCTTCTCATATCAGCTTGCATTCCAACACCAACTAGATGTCCCCAATACTGCATCCAATAAGCACATAACATCTTTATTAGATAGATACCTAATAATACGACTCCAAATACAATTATAAATCTAAACTCTCTATTTGGAATAACAACATTTACAACATTTCTTGTTATCATAGGATATACTAAATCACACAATGCTGAAACTGTTGCCACTAACAAATCCATAAAAAATAGTTTTTTATATGGTCTGTAATAAGAGATAAATTTACTCAACATTCCTTTTTCAATTTTAATACTATTCACTAATTCTTTCTCCTCTCCTAGATATTATTTTTCCTCTACATAACCCATCTCTTTCAAGAATGGTTTTTTCTTTCTCCAATCATCCTTTACTTTTACCCAAAGTGTTAAGAAAATAGGCTCTCCAATTAACTCTTCTATCTCTTTTCTTGCCTCTTCTCCTATCTGTTTTAACATTTTTCCACCTTTACCTATGATGATTCCCTTTTGAGAATCTCTCTCTACATAGATATTTATATCAAACTTATCTTTACCATTCTCTCTTCTCTCAACATTTAAAATCTCAATAGCCACTGAGTGAGGTATCTCATCTCTCGTTCTCAATAGTATCTTCTCTCTTACAATCTCTGTTATTATCTTATATACAGAGATATCTGTATACATATCATCAGGATAGTATTTTATCCCCTCTTCTAAGAATGGATCTATTTTCTCTAATAATTTAGGAAGTCCTATTGCATATTGACCTGATATCTCAACAATACCATCAAACTCTCCTAATTTCTCTTCAATCTCGATTCTTTTTGCCTTTAACTGCTCATCATTCAATTTATCTATCTTATTAACTACAAGTATTCTTGGAGTTTTTCTAGCTTCTTTTACCTTCTCCATTACAAATTGATCCCCTGTACTTATCTCTTGAGATCCATCTAATACAAATAATATTACATCTACATCTTTTAACACTCTTATTGCAGAGTTAGTCATATACTCTCCCAATAGGTGTTTAGCCTTATGTATCCCTGGTGTATCAATAAAAATATACTGATTGTCATTAAAGTTTAAAATCCCTTTAATGTTATCTCTTGTCGTTCCAGCTTTATCAGAAACTATTGCTACTTTTTCTGATACAAGCTTATTGATCAGTGTAGATTTTCCAACATTTGGTCTTCCAACTACAGCTATAAATCCTGCTTTCATCTAATCATCTCCTATTCCTATTCTCATATACTGCTCTCTTATTCTATCTAAAAATGATAATCCCTCTTCATCTCTTATCTTCTCTTCTACTATGATTTTCTTTATCATATTTGGGGATATATCTCTATCTAGCTCAGCTCTTTTTCCATAATTTATAAATCTCACACGAAAACTCTCTCTAGTTAATCCAGAAAAAATTTTATTATTGTTTGTATACATTTTTACTGAACTTTCCTCTGAAAATTTTTTCAAATCTTCAGCTAATTTTTCACTCACTCTTTCAGTAACAATCTTTGTTGATGAGTATAGGTTTATCATTTTATACTCATATTTTTCTAAGTTCTCTCTATCTAAATTTAAAATATCTCCTATCTTCAGTCCTGTTTCATAGAGTAATCTAATTACCAAAGAGTCTCTTCTCTCCTCATAATTTTCATTACAAACATCTAATATTTTTTTTAACTCCCATTTTTCTAGAGCCTGTGTTGATCTCTTTACACGATTGGACAACTCTATCCCTTTTATAGGAGTTTCATCAATTATTTTTGCCTTTAATAGATATTTATAAAAACTCTTCAAAGAACTGATCTTTCTATATACAGACATATCACTATACTTCTTTTTTAACTCTTCAATATATCTAACTACATCAATAGTCTCTACATCTATCAGTTCTTTTCCAACTATAAATCCATCAAAATCCTCAATATCTTTTCTATATATAACCAAAGTTGAAGAATTTATCTTTCCATCAGCCTTTGTTTTTTGTAAAAATTCCTCTATAAAATCCATAACTATCTACTCTCTTTCAAAAGTTCCTCAGCATGTTGGAATACTGCTTCTGTTACATTTTCTCCAGCTAACATTCTAGCTATCTCCTCTATTCTTCCACGCTCATCTAATCTAGTTACAACTGTTGAAGTATTATTTTCTAAAGTGTATTTTTTTATATAGAACTGTTGGTGTGCTTTAGATGCAATAGCTGGTGAGTGTGTTATAGAAACAACTTGGGCATGCTCTCCTATCTCTCTCAATTTATCAGCTATCTTTCTAACTGTCTCTCCTCCAACCCCTGTATCTATCTCGTCAAATATAAGTATTGGAACATTATCAACTCTAGAAAATATAACTTTTAGAGCTAACATAATTCTACTTACCTCTCCACCAGAAGCTATCTTCCATAAGGGCTTCATATCTTGACCAATATTTGTAGATATAAAGATCTCCACACTATCAGCTCCATTTGCTCCCATACCTTCACTTTCATCTACTACAACATGTATTTTGGCATCCCCCATCTTCAAGAATTTTAATTCCTCTTTCAGGTTTTTCTCTATCTGTATAGCCTTCTCTTTTCTCAATCTTCTAAGTTGATGAGCATTTTCCCAATAGCTCTCCTCTATCTCTTTTCTCTCTTTTTGGAGTTTTTGAATCTCAAAGCTATCCTCTTCCAATAGATTTATCTTCTGTGCAATACTCTCTTTAAATTCGATTATCTCCTCAATAGTTGCTCCATACTTTATCTTCATCTTATTGATTATATCCAGTCTATCAACTACTTCCTGCAATCTTCTATCATCTATATCTATATCATCATCAAGAGTATCCATAATGTCAACACAATCTTCCAATTCATAATACACTCTTTCCAACTTATCTAAAAGTTCACTGAAGTCATTTCCATATTTACACAAACCCTCTATATTTTTTTTAGAGTTGTGAATAAGATGTAGAGCACTAACCTCTCCATCTCTCAAGTAAAGTGTAGAATTTTCTATCTTCTCCTTTATCTTTCCAGCATTAAAAAGTTTTTTATACTCATCTTCTAAGAGTGTATCCTCATTTTTCTTAGGATTTATCTTCTCTATTTCAGCTAATTGAAACTCATAAAACTCTCTTTTCTCTATTGCTTCTTTTCTGTTTTTTTCTATCTGCTCTATTTTATTATCTAGCTCTTTATATCTTGAAAAAAGTCTATTACTACTTTTTAATAGCTCTTTTCCCTGCTCTCCTAAAAATTTATCCAAAAGTTTTATATGGTTGTTCTTATTCAAAAGCATTTGATGAGAGTGCTGACCTACTATATCTACCAAAGATCCCATTATCTCTCTTAGATTTGTAAGAGAAACTCTTATCCCATTTACAAAGACTTTTCCCTTACCATTTATATCTAAGGTTCTTCTCACTATCACTTCGTTATCTTCAGCATCAATTGCAAATTTTTCTATAAGTTCCTCTCTCTGTTCATCATTGATCTCAAAAACACCTTGAGCAGATAGAGTCTTCTCTCCACTTCTAATCATATCAGTAGTAGCCTTCTCTCCTATCAAAAGATTTATACCACTCAATATAATTGATTTTCCTGCCCCTGTCTCTCCTGTAAGAACAATAAATCCATCTTCAAATTCTAAATCAAGTTTCTCTATTATAGCTAAATTTTCTATTTTGAGCTCTCTTAACACAGATTATCTCCCCATTTCAATTTTTCTCTAAGTACACTATAATAATTTCTATCCCTTGGAATAACTAAATTTAAAGTATACTTAGAATACTCCATTCTTATACTTTCCATACTTCCAATTTTCTTATTTGTTTGACCATCAATTATCAATTGTCCCATTCTCTTCTCATCTTCAATCTTCATCTCAATCCTCTCATTCCAACCTATTACGATAGGTCTTGTATTAAGATTGTGTGGAGCTATTGGAGTTATTACAATAGCCTTCATATCAGATTTTAGAATGGGTCCACCTGCTGACATTGAATAAGCAGTTGAACCTGTTGGAGTGGCTACAATTACTCCATCTCCTTTATAGGTACACATATACTCTCCATTTGTTTTAAAATTTACTCTCAATACTCTAGAGGTAATTCCAGCTTTTGAGATAACTACCTCATTTAGAGCATAGTATATCTGTCCATCAAGCTCCACTTCCAATATATGTCTCTTCTCATACTTGAATTTTCCATTTAAAAAATTATCATACTCTTCAAGCATCTTCTCTTTTTTTATCTCGGTTAAAAAACCTAGACTTCCAGCATTAATAGCTATTACATATAGATTTTTTTTAAATATAAAGTTTCTAAAAGCTCTAAGTAGTGTCCCATCTCCACCAATAACAACTCCAAAATCAGCTTTATTAGCTTTGTCCACTATCTCTATATTCTTCTTTTTAAAATACTCTACACTTTTATTATATAGCTCTTGAGCCACTGGTTTGTCCATATTGTACATTATAAAAACTTTTTTCATTATTCCTCCACCAAAGTTATTTAAACATTGGAACAGGGTCAATAGGTTTTAAATTAAATCTTAGTTCATAGTATAGGTTTGGTTTACCCTCAACAGATAATCCTAAAATTCCTATCTCTGCACCTTGCTGTACCTGTTGATTCAATTTAACTTTAGTTGCTATTAAGTTTCCATATACTCCTATCATATTATATCCATAATCTATCATTACAACATTTCCCAATCCTTGGAATACATCTGCATATATTACTTTTCCCTTTGCTGATGCTTTAATCTTAGATCCCATTCTAGCTTGTATCTCTATTCCATTACTTGTTACCTCTTGTTGTTTTTTCTGATTAAATCTTACAACAATATTTCCTGTAACTGGTTTGATTACTTTTCCTAATTTTGAATATGCTTGAGATTGATTCACTATCTTTTTATCTGTTTTAGTTCTTGCAACTATTATCTCTTTTATTTTCTTCTCAATTCTCTCTTTTTCTTGTTGGAGTTTACTTATACTTTTTACATGACCACTTTTCTCTCTATTTAATTGATCAATTAGTTTACCATGCTGACTTTTTTTACTATCCATCTGTTCCAAGTTTAAAGCCAATTTATTTCTAAGCTTTGAAAGTTTTAATTTTTCCCCTTCAATATCTGCTTTTACTTTCTGTATATTGCTTTGGACTTTCTTAATGTGTTCCATCTTTTGCAAATCTCCATATAGGAGATTTTTAAAGTCTTTCTTTAACAAAGTATCCTCTATTAGATTCTCTTCTCTCTCTTTAGAGTATCTATTCCAAGCAATAATCTTTGCTTTAAACTCAAGTTTTTTTCTCTTTAACTCACTTGAGGTTATATTTAGGTTTTGTCCACCATATTCGATATTTTTAGAAACTGTCTTTATATCATTTAAGATCTTTTCTCTGTCTTTAGCTATCTCTAAAATATCTCTCTCTAACTCTAGGATCTGTTTTTCCAATTTTTGAGTCTGTACATCTATATTTTTTATCCTCTGGTTTTTCTGTGAAATCTCTCTGTCTATGGCTTTTATCTTCTTCTCCATATCAGTTAATGTATCTGAAAAACTAAGAGTTGCCACCATTAAAAATAAAATTACTTTTTGCCATCTTCTATCCACTTTAACACCCCAATCTTTATAGGTTTTAACCAGATTAAAAGATTTATAATAAAAATAATAACAAATTGAATTACAAATATCTCTTTCAATCCTAACAATAGATATTTGCTACTGATCAAAAGCAGATTTTTTCTAAAATAACTATATACATTAAAAAATATTAAAGTTCCTATTACTGAACTAGCTGTAAACGGAAGCAAATTGACCTTTCTTGCTCTAGCCTTACTAGAGTTATCATCTCTCCCTATCTCAATATTATTTATATAATCTATTGAAATAGCACTATAGAATATGTAGTATACAATTCCTAACATAGGCAATATACATCCTACAAATATTCCTACCATTATCATTCTATAAAACTTTAACTGCCTTCCCTTATAATTGATAAATTCTCCATCTACAAAAACTTCTTTAATATTTTGATTATTTTCTAAACTAGTTTGAATTTTCTCTATATCTGAAGGTTTTTCAAAATAAATTACTAGACTATCTGAAAGTGGATTTTCACCTCTAGGTATAGCTACATCCAATTGATACTGTAACTTTTGGAATGCTTCCTCTTTCGAAATATATCTAACCTGTCTAACTCCCTCTAATTTTAATACTTCAATCTCTGTTTTTTCCTTATCTATCTCCGCTACATTTCCTTGAAAGTCCGCTGTAAAAAAATACTCTCTCTCTATTTTCTGAGTTATCCCTTGAGTATTGATGAAAAAAGCCAAGAAAAAGTTTAAGATGATAAAAGCCAAAATATTTAAAATAAATGTTACCTTTTTTATCTGAATCCCACTTTTCACTATTTTTTTCCCCTCTCTTATCACATTAAAATTATTCATAGCCACCTCATTCTAAAGTTTATATAAAAAGATGAGGACTGACCATAAAGGAGTTTATGCCAGCCCTCCCAAACTTATTTATTACATATTTTCTTTAACCATTGCTACTAATTTAGCTGCTGTTAACTCATATTTCTCTAATAATTCATTAGCTTTTCCACTTTGTCCAAACTTGTCATAGATTCCAAGTTTTTTAACTTTTGTTGGGTGTACTTCAGATAGAAATTCTGATACAGCTGATCCTAATCCACCAATTACTGAGTGCTCCTCAGCAGTTATTATGAATTTAGTCTCTTGAGCTGCTTTTAATATAGTCTCTCCATCAAGTGGTTTGATTGTTCCAACATTAATTACTCTAACTGATATTCCCTCTTCTGCTAATATCTCTGCAGCTTTTAAAGCTTCAGCTGTCATTAATCCAGTAGATGCAATAGTTACATCTGTTCCCTCTCTCAATGTATTAGCAATTCCTATTTGGAAATCATATGTTGCTTCATCAAAAATTGTCTCAACGTCTAATCTTCCCATTCTTATATAAACAGGTCCATTATATTCAGCTACTGCAAACACCATTTTTTTAGTCTCTACTGCATCTGCTGGAGATAATACTACCATTCCTGGAATAGATCTCATTAATGCTATATCCTCTACTGATTGGTGTGATCCTCCATCTTCTCCTACTGATATTCCAGCGTGAGTTGGAGCTATTTTAACATTTAATTTTGGATAAGCAACTGTATTTCTAATTTGCTCGAATCCTCTTCCTGCTGCGAACATAGCAAATGTAGAAGCAAAAGCTACCTTTCCACAAGTTGCTAATCCTGCTGCTGTTCCTATTAAATCAGCTTCAGCTATCCCTACGTTAAAATGTCTCTCTGGGAATTTTTCTTTAAATAAATTTGTTTTTGTTGATTTTGTTAAATCTGCATCTAAAACTACTACATTTTTATTTATTTGCCCTAGCTCTACTAAAGCCTCACCATAAGCTTGTCTTGTAGATTTTTTACTCATTAATTATTCCCTCCTAATTCTGCTAATGCTTTTTCAGTTTCCTCTTTTGTTGGAGCTACTCCGTGGAATCCACATACGTTTTCCATAAATGATACTCCTTTTCCTTTTACTGTTTTAGCAATTATTATAGTTGGTTTACCTTTTACTGTCTTAGCCTCTTCTAAAGCTTTTAATATCTCTTCCATATTGTGACCGTCGATCTTTATTACATTCCAACCAAATGCTTCCCATTTTGCATCAACAGGCTCTACTCCCATAACTTTATCTACATTTCCATCAATTTGAAGATTGTTAAAGTCTAAAAATGCACAGATGTTATCTAATTTGAAGTGAGCAGCAGTCATTGCAGCTTCCCAAACTTGACCTTCTTGTAACTCTCCATCTCCTAAAACTATATAAGTTCTGTATGAAAGATCTGAGATTTTTGCATTTAAAGCCATTCCGTTAGCTACAGATAGTCCTTGTCCTAATGATCCAGTAGAGATCTCTACTCCTGGAACTTTTTTCATATCAGGGTGTCCTTGTAAAATTGATCCATACTGTCTTAAAGTCATTAGAATCTCTTTATCAAAGTATCCTCTCTCAGCTAAAGTTGCATATAATGCTGGAGCAGCATGCCCTTTTGAAAGAACAAATCTATCTCTATTTTCCATTTTAGGATTGCTAGGATCTATATTCATTTCATCAAAATATAGAGCTGTTAAAATATCTGTTGCTGATAATGATCCTCCTGGGTGTCCTGATTTAGCTTCACAAATCATTTTAACTATTGATTTTCTTATGTTTGTTGCTGTTGCTTCTAGATTTTTAATATCTCTCATCTGTTTTCTATTTCTCCTTTCAAAATTTTTATACTCTCTCTAAATTATATTATTTTATCTCACATATTGTCAAGAAAAGCTATTATTTTACTTAAAAAAATATGTATATTTTATCTATGATATACTTTCCACTCTCTCTTATCAATAAATACAATTCTTTATGTCTTAGACAAGCTATTCCAATCGCAAAAACTGTGAATGAAATTAACGGTCTAAACAGTTTATTCTCTTTAATAGTATCTTTTAAAATTGTTACTACTCCTAAAAAAAATAGGTAATAAAATTCTGCTAAGTTCTCTGTATAGCATATTGCTACAAGAATACTAATAACTGCAGAGAAAAATAATATCATCTTACTTATTTTTGGATTACAACTTATTTTTAAAATAGGGATTTTTATTAATGCCCCTCCACCCCAACCTTTTGGAAATAGGTCAAATATAAAGTGAAGAGCTAATGCCAATGAAAATCCCATCAAAAAATATCTAAAGTTTATATTTTTATCCTGCTCATAGACTCTTATAAATATCAATAAAATTAAGGGACTATGAGTAAGTATACTTCTATGTCTTAATTTCATTTTAAAATCCCAATCAGGAAATTTTATACCAAGAAAAAAAGCTGCAAAAGAGATAAAAATTCCCATTAAAGAAATTTTGGTAAACAAATTTATAAAAAATTCCATACCCTCTCCTTGATAAAAAAAGAGGAGCAGGTATCTGCTCCTCTTCAAAATACCCTATTCAGGTAATTTATTATTTAAGAATTTCAGCAACTACTCCTGAAGCTACTGTTCTTCCACCTTCTCTGATAGCGAATCTTAATCCTGTTTCCATTGCGATCGCGTGGATTAATTCAACTCTCATTTCGATGTTGTCTCCTGGCATTACCATTTCTACTCCTTCTGGTAATGTGATTGCTCCAGTTATGTCAGTTGTTCTGAAGTAGAATTGTGGTCTGTATCCTGAGAAGAATGGAGTATGTCTTCCTCCCTCTTCTTTAGTTAATACGTATACTTCTGATCTGAAGTTTGTATGTGGAGTGATTGATCCTGGCTTAGCTAGAACTTGTCCTCTTTCTACGTCTTCTTTCTTAGTTCCTCTTAATAATGCTCCGATGTTGTCTCCTGCTTGTCCTTGGTCAAGTAGTTTTCTGAACATCTCTACTCCTGTACAAGTTGTTTTTGTAGTTGGTTTTATTCCTACTATTTCAACTTCTTCTCCAACTTTGATGATTCCTCTTTCTACTCTTCCAGTTACAACTGTTCCTCTTCCTGTGATTGTGAATACATCTTCTATTGGCATTAAGAATGGTTGATCTACTGCTCTTTCTGGAGTTGGGATATACTCATCTACTGCGTTCATTAATTCCATGATTTTGTCTACCCATTGTTGCTCTCCATTTAATGCTCCTAATGAAGATCCAGCTATTACAGGGATGTCATCTCCTGGGAATCCGTACTCAGTTAATAACTCTCTTACTTCCATTTCTACTAATTCTAGTAACTCAGCGTCATCTACCATATCTGATTTGTTTAAGTATACTACGATGTAAGGTACTCCAACCTGTCTAGATAGTAAGATGTGCTCTCTTGTTTGAGGCATTGGTCCATCTGCTGCTGATACAACTAGGATTGCTCCGTCCATTTGAGCTGCTCCTGTGATCATGTTTTTAACGTAGTCCGCGTGTCCTGGACAGTCAACGTGCGCATAGTGTCTGTTTGCTGTTTCATACTCTATGTGAGCTGTGTTGATAGTTATTCCTCTTTCTCTCTCTTCTGGTGCTACGTCGATGTTTTCAAAGTCAACTCTTTGAGCTAGTCCTAAGTCTGCTAGTACTTTAGAGATAGCTGCTGTTGTAGT
>NZ_JAGIRL010000045.1 GCF_019012925.1 Fusobacterium sp. | reverse complement strand
TAATCTACAGTGGTTAGATTGTACAGCACCACAAGTAAGGATAGTGTCAGCACCTTTAGCGATAGCATCAGCCATAAGGAATTCAAGTTTTCTAGTTTTGTTTCCCCCAGAAGTAAGTCCTAAAAGGTCATCTCTTTTTATGTAGATAGTAGGACCCCCTAAAGCTTTAGAGAAGTTTTCTAATTTTTCAATAGGAGTAGTTCCTACAGTGTATCTTTTTCTTGGAAATTTTGCTAAATTCATATATATCACTCCTTAAAATTTGTTTTCCTTTGTATAGCTGAAGTATAGAACAAAATTGGATAAAAGTAAAATTTTCAGAGAGTTATTTTTATTGTGAAACTGAATAGGGAGCATAAGAAAACCAAATTAAATAAAGCTTATAGTAACTAAAGTATTAACTAATAAACATAATTTATAAAAAACTTGCTCTTTAAAAATAATTTTAAATATGGTATAATATAAAATTTGAAAAAATTAATATGAGGGGTAGGAATATGTTAAAGAAAATTGGTGAGTATCAATTAAAAATATTGGATAAATCTTTGATGGAAAGAAAAAAAGAGGAGATATTAGAACTATTAAAGTTAATACCAAATTCTCACTATACATTGGAAGACATTTTAGGAGAAAAGAAGGGAGAAAGAGTGCTTTATGGAAAGTGGGAGTATAGTCTTGTGCTTTTGGATAAAGAGAGAGTTGTTGGGGTATTGATAGGGTATGAGAGAGAAAGAGAGGAGAGTAAACTCTACTCTGAAAATTGTTTTTATATAAATGAAGTGGCAATTTCAAGAGAATTAAAAGGTAAGGGATTGGGTAGAAGTCTACTGAGATATTTTATAGATAATTTAAAATGTTACAAATATTTAGATGGAGATTTCATAATAAGGATACAAACAACAAATAGTGTTGAAAATATTAAAGTGATAGAGCTTTATGAAGAGTTAGGATTTAAAAGGGTAGGAACAAAAGATTATTCAACAAAACAGGATCTAGTTTTGGAAATAAGAAGATAAATATGGTAAAATAGAGTAAGGAAAATATTGAGGGGGGAGAAGAGATGAAATATTTACTACAAGGTTTTACTATGGGATTAGCTTACGTTGCTCCAATAGGGTTACAGAATCTATTTGTTATCAATACAGCTTTGGTACAGAAGAGAAGTAGGGCTGTTATAACGGCTATGATAGTTATATTTTTTGATATTACCTTAGCTTTAGCCTGTTTTTTGGGAGTAGGGGCAATAATGGAAAAGTCTAAAATTTTAGAGCTAGGAATACTCTTAGTTGGAAGTATTATTGTAATCTATATTGGGTATGGTTTGATAAGGTCTAAAGGTGTTATGGACAAAACAGCAGATGTCAATATACCTTTGAAAAAAGTTATTACAACAGCCTGTGTTGTAACTTGGTTTAATCCTCAAGCAATAATAGATGGAAGTATGATGTTGGGGGCATTTAGAGCATCTTTATTACCAGAGGAAGGAGTAAATTTTATAATAGGAGTGATGAGTGCTTCAGCTACTTGGTTTTTAGGATTGACTCTATTTTTAAGTATATTTAAGAGTAAATTTACAGACAATATTTTAACTTGGATAAATAGAGTGTGTGGAGTAGTAATAGTTTTATATGGAATAAAATTGCTATATAGTTTTATCGAGATGATAAAGGGATATTAAAATAGTTCAAATATATAAAAGGGAAGAAATTACATTCAATAGTTGATATTGTAGTAATTTTCTCCCTTTTTTTAATAATTACATTAAATAAAATATACAGATAGATAGTTAAATATGCTTCCAACTAATACAAAGATATGCCAAACTCCATGCATAAATCTAATATTTTTCATTCCATAGAAAATTGTTCCAACTGAATAGGCTATTCCACCACAGATAAGGAATTTTATGGAAATAGGGCTGACAAAAGTTTTTAGATCATCAAAAACAAATACTATCATCCAACCCATAAATAAATAGATTAAAGTTGAAAGAAATCTGAACCTACCTGCAAAAAAGATTTTAAAAACAATCCCAATCAATGTCATTCCCCATTGTATAAAAAAAAGAACCCATTTTATTTTGCCATCAAAGAATCCTAATAGATAGGGAGTATAAGAGCCAGATATTAAAACATATATAGCTGAGTGATCAAGAATTTTGAAAATTCTTTTAAATTTACCAATAGGTAAAATATGGTAAGTACCAGACATAGTATAGAGTAGAATAAGGGAACAACAAAATACCATAGATCCTATAAGATATCCAATGTTGCCACTCTGTAAGGTATGTATCAATAATGCTCCAGTACCAATTAAAGCTAAAACTACACCGAAATAATGAGTCATAGAGTTAACCCATTCCTCAATTCTTGAAATCTCCAATATTTAGCACCTCCTTCAAATAATTGATCATAATAAATCAATACTTTTTCCGATAGTAGCCCCACAATTTTTCATCTCTTCAATCGCTTTAGTAGAGGAATCAGCTTCTAAATTGACACCTCTACAACCATCTTCAACAAGATATACTTTATAACCAAGTTGTAGAGCATCAAGAACAGTGAATTTAACACAGAAATCTGTAGCTAATCCTAAAATATATAAAGTGTCAATTTTATTCTCTTTTAATATGGAGTTTAGAGTAGTTTCATTAAGTCTACCATTATCAAAAAATCCACTATATGAATCAATTTCAGGATTAGTTCCTTTATATATTATTGTAGATATTAGATCCTTGTTTAAATTAGGATGAAATTCACTTCCCTTTGTATTTTCAACACAGTGTACAGGCCACCAAACTTGTGGAATCCCATTTAAAGTTCCAATTTCTCCAATAGTTCCATTAGAGTTGATAGCAAAACTCTTGTGAGAACTAGGATGCCAGTCCTTTGTGGCTAAAATTAAATTGTTCTCTTGAGAAAATTTATTTATAAGAGAGTTGGCAACAGAAATAGTCTCATCTCCATTTTTTACCTCAAGAGCACCATTTTTACAGAAGTCATTTTGTAAATCAACAAGTATTAAAGCTTTCATAATTCCTCCACCCAAATATTTTTAAATTACACTACTAATATTATACCATTTTTTTAGAAAACAGATAAGTATATATTGAAATTATTGACATTTTTTAAAAAATATGATACAATGAACCGTTGTGAAATACACACATCAGTTATTTCTAAGCCAGGTGTCTTTTATAAAGATTGCTTAGTTTTGAGACTGATGGAAGAAAAACCAAAAGACTATTAGGAGGAAAAAATGGCAGTAATAACAATGAAACAACTATTAGAAGCTGGAGTTCACTTCGGACACCAAGCAAAAAGATGGAACCCAAAAATGGCTAAGTACATCTTCACAGAGAGAAACGGAATCCACGTAATCGATTTACACAAATCTTTAAAGAAAATCGAAGAAGCTTATGCAGTAATGAGAGAGATTGCTGAGCAAGGTGGAAAAGTATTATTCGTAGGAACTAAAAAACAAGCTCAAGAAGCTGTAAAAGAGCAAGCTGAAAGATCAGGAATGTACTATGTAAACAACAGATGGTTAGGAGGAATGTTAACTAACTTCGCAACTATCAAAACTAGAGTAGAAAGATTAAAAGAGTTAGAGCAAATGGAAGCAGACGGAACTTTAGATACTGCTTACACTAAAAAAGAAGCAGCTAACTTCAGAAAAGAATTAGCAAAATTATCTAAAAACTTATGCGGAATCAAAGATATGAAAGAAGTTCCAGCAGCTATATTTATCGTAGACTGTAAAAAAGAAACTTTAGCAATAAAAGAAGCTTCTGACTTAGGAATCCCTGTATTCGCAATGATCGATACTAACGTAGATCCAGATTTAATAACTTACCCAATTCCTGCAAACGACGATGCTATAAGATCAGTAAAATTAATCTCATCTGTAATGGCTAACGCTATAGTTGAAGGAAACCAAGGTAAAGAAGTAGTAGAAGCACCTGCTACTGAAGAAGAAGTTGTAGTAGAAGAAGGATCAGCTGAGTAATTTTTACTCATCTGATTGTTGAGCATAAATTAATAAAATAAAATTTTATTAGGAGGAAAAAATGGCAGTAATAACAGCTGGTTTAGTTAAAGAACTAAGAGAGAGAACTGGTGCTGGAATGATGGATTGTAAAAAAGCACTACAAGAAAATAACGGAGATATGGATAAAGCAATTGACTACTTAAGAGAGAAAGGAATTGCTAAAGCAGTTAAAAAAGCTGGAAGAGTTGCAGCAGAAGGATTAATATTTGATGCTGTATCAGCAGATCACAAAAGAGCTGTACTAATTGAGTTCAACTCTGAAACAGACTTCGTTGCTAAAAACGTAGAGTTTAAAGAGTTTGGAAAGAAATTAGCTGAAATTGCTATTGCAAACAACGTAAAAACAATAGAAGCTTTAAATGAGACAGAAGTAGAAGCTGGAAAAACTGTTGCTCAAGCAGTAACTGATTTAATCGCAAAAATCGGAGAAAACATGAACATCAGAAGAATCCACGAAACTGAAGCTAAAGATGGTTTTGTAGCTACTTATAGCCACTTAGGAGGAAAATTAGGAGTTATAGTTGAACTATCTGGAGAAGCTACTGAAGAGAATGTAACTAAAGCTAGAGATATCGCTATGCACGTAGCAGCTATGGATCCTAAATACCTAAATGAGTCTGAAGTAACAACAGCTGATTTAGAGCACGAAAAAGAGATAGCTAGAAAACAATTAGAAGCTGAAGGAAAACCAGCTCAAATTATTGAGAAAATCCTAGTTGGAAAAATGAACAAATTCTATGAAGAGAACTGTTTAGTAGACCAAATCTACGTAAGAGCAGAAAATAAAGAAACTGTTGCTAAATTCGCAGCACCTTCAACTGTATTATCTTATACAAGATACAAAGTTGGAGACGGAATCGAGAAAAAAGAAGAGAACTTCGCAGAAGAAGTTGCAGCTCAAATCAAAGGATAATAGCTAACAGTATAATGGGATGCAACAGCATCCCATTTTTTTAAAAAATCAAATTAGGAGGAGTTATGGAGAAGCCGTTTTATAAGAGAGTTTTATTAAAGCTTAGTGGAGAAGCATTAATGGGAGAACAGGAGTTCGGAATTTCATCTGACGTAATTTCATCTTATGCTAAGCAAATAAAAGAGATTGCAGACTTAGGAGTAGAAGTTTCAGTAGTTATAGGTGGAGGAAATATATTTAGGGGGTTGTCAGGTGCAACTCAAGGAGTAGATAGAGTAACAGGAGACCATATGGGAATGTTAGCAACTGTTATAAACTCATTGGCACTTCAGAACTCAATAGAAAAATTAGGTGTACAAACAAGAGTATTAACAGCGATTGAGATGCCTAAAATAGCTGAGCCATTCATAAAAAGAAGAGCTCAAAGACACTTGGAAAAAGGAAGAGTTGTAATATTTGGAGCAGGAACAGGAAATCCATATTTTACAACTGATACAGCAGCAGCATTGAGAGCTATAGAGATGAATACAGAAGTTGTATTAAAAGCTACAAAAGTAGATGGAATCTATGATAAAGATCCTGTAAAATATGCTGACGCAGTAAAATATGAAACAGTAACTTATGCAGAAGTTCTAAATAAAAATCTTAAAGTAATGGATGCAACAGCAATATCATTATGTAGAGAAAATAAATTACCTATTATAGTTTTTGATTCTTTAACAGAGGGAAATATCAAAAGAGTAATAATGGGAGAAAAAATAGGAACAACAGTAATAGCTGATTAATTATTAGGAGGATTTTATGACAGGTAAAGAAGTAGTAAGTTTATGTAAAGATAAAATGGGAAAGGCTGTTGAAGCAACAAAATATAAGTTTGCATCAATAAGAGCGGGAAGAGCAAGTGTTTCTATGCTTGATGGAATAAAAGTTGAGCAATATGGATCAGAGATGCCTTTAAATCAAGTAGGATCTGTTTCAGCTCCAGAAGCAAGATTATTAGTAATCGATCCTTGGGATAAATCACTAATAGCTAAAATAGAAAAATCAATAATCGCAGCTAACTTAGGATTAACTCCAAACAATGACGGAAAAGTTATAAGATTAGTAATGCCAGAATTAACTGCTGACAGAAGAAAAGAGTATGTAAAAATGGCTAAATCAGAAGCTGAAAATGGAAAAGTAGCTGTAAGAAACATCAGAAAAGATGGAAATAATGATCTTAAAAAATTATTAAAAGATAAAGAAAATCCTATCTCTGAAGATGAAGTTAAAAACTTAGAAGCTGAAATTCAAAAATTAACAGATGCTCACATAAAAGAGATTGATGAGTTATTTGCTAAAAAAGAAAAAGAGATAACAACTGTTTAATAAAAATAGTTGAGTAAGAAATAAGCAACCATTAGACTACAAGTTTAATGGTTGCTTATTTTATATTGTGCAGAAAAAAGAAATTAGTAGAAAAAATTGTGTAAATATGGTACAATTTACGAAGTATAGTGAGGTGAAAATATGGAGAGATATGTACCAAATCATATAGCAATAATTATGGACGGAAATGGAAGATGGGCAAAAAAAAGAGGACTGCCTAGAACTTTTGGACATAAAGAGGGAGCAGCAGCCCTTAGAAAAATAATAACATATGCAGCTAAGTTAGGAGTTAAATATTTAACTGTATATGCCTTTTCTACTGAAAACTGGAAGAGAAGTCAAGAAGAGGTAAGTGCTTTAATGTTTCTATTTAAAAGTTATATAAAGAACGAAGAGAAGAATATTATGGAAAATAATATTAGATTTATGGTTTCAGGGAGAAAAGACAATGTTAGTAACTCTCTTTTAGAAGCTATAGATAATCTTCAAGAAAAAAGTAAAAATAATACAGGATTAACTTTTAATATAGCATTCAATTATGGTGGAAGAGCTGAGATAGTTGATGCTGTAAATAAGATTTTAAAGTCTGGAAAAGATTCAATTGATGAAGAGGAGTTTTCTAAATACTTATATAGTGATATACCAGATCCAGAGCTTTTAATTAGAACTAGTGGAGAATTGAGAATATCTAACTTTTTACTATGGCAGATAGCTTATTCAGAGATATATATAACAGATACTTTATGGCCTGACTTTAACGAGGATGAGTTGGATAAAGCAATTGAAAATTATACAAAAAGGGATAGACGTTTTGGAGGAGTAAAATAATGCTAAGTAGAATAATAGTTGCTCTAATAGGTATTCCAATCTTGGTGGGAGTATTATATCACGGTGGATTTCCACTTTTGATATTTACAAATATTATAGTTGGAATGGGAGCTTATGAATTTTATCAGATGTCAGAGATAGGTGGAAAGAATCCAAATAAAATATTGGGAATAGTGATGGCAGTTTTAATTCCTAATATACTATTTTTTGAAAAACTTGGAACACTCTCTTTGGGAGTAGAGGGAGTATTGGCTATAGCAACAGTTTTAGCTATAGGAACAAGAGTTGTTCAAAATAGAGTAGAAGATGCTAGTGCTGACTTGGGAGATACTGTATTAGGAGCTCTATATACAGGAATACTTTTTTCTCATGTGCTTTTAATAAGCTTTTTACCAAACGGAGGAAAATGGTTGTTAACAGCTCAAATAATGGTATGGGTTTGTGATAGTTTTGCTTATTTTGTAGGAATGGCTATTGGAAGAAAGTTTTTTAAAAGAGGATTTAATAGTATAAGTCCTAAGAAATCAATTGAAGGATCATTGGGTGGAACAATTTTTACAATAATATCACTATTTTTATTGGATAGATATTTTATATTAGTAGAGGGTGGAATGTCTCTAATAAATATAATTATATTGGGAATATTTATTAGTGGAGTAGCTCAAATTGGAGATTTGGGAGAGTCAATGTTCAAGAGAGAGTTCAAAGTAAAGGATTCTGGAACTGTGTTGAGAGGACATGGTGGGATTTTAGATAGATTTGACAGTATGCTTTTCGTAGCTCCAGTGATGTATTATCTATTAAAATTTATCATATTGTAGTGTAAAAAGGGTGAGGTAACTTACCCACTTTTTTTCAAGGAGGAGTTTATGAAAAAAATTATAATATTGGGATCAACAGGAAGTATAGGAACAAATGCTCTTGAAGTAGTTAGAAAATCTCAGGATAAATTTCAAGTTGTGGGAATAAGTGGACATAGAAACTATAAATTATTAATTGAACAGATAGAGGAGTTTAAACCTAAATATGTGTCTATTGGAACAGATGAAGGCTATGAAAAGATAAGGGAAAAATTTCCTGAAATTGAGGTTTACTTAAAAGATGAGGGATTGAAGGAACTAGCTTCAAAAGATGACTATGATATACTATTGACTGCAGTTAGTGGAGCTATTGGGATAGAAGCTACTGTTGAAGGTATAAAGAGAGGAAAAAGAATTGCTTTAGCAAATAAAGAAACAATGGTAGCAGCAGGACCATATATAAATAGATTGTTGAAAGAGAATCCAAAAGCGGAGATAGTTCCTGTAGACAGTGAACATTCAGCAATATTTCAATCAATGCTAGGGGGAGCTAAAAAAGAGGTAAGAAAAATAATAATCACAGCAAGTGGGGGAACTTTTAGAGGAAAAACTGAAGAGGAACTTAGAGATGTAAGTGTTGAACAGGCTCTAAAACATCCTAACTGGTCAATGGGAAAAAAGATAACTATAGATTCTTCAACGCTTGTAAATAAAGGACTAGAAGTAATAGAAGCTCATGAGCTATTTGGTGTAGATTATGATGATATAGAGGTATTGGTACATCCACAGAGTATAATACATTCAATGGTAGAGTTTAAAGATAGAGCGGTTATAGCTCAATTGGGAGCTCCAGATATGAAATTACCAATTCAATATGCTTTCACTTATCCTTGTAGAGAGGAGAGTTTAGCTATGGAACCATTAGATTTTATGAAGGTTTCAACTTTAACCTTTGAAAAGCCTGATCATAAAACTTTTAAAGGTATTCAGTTGGCATTTAAAGCTGGAAAGATAGGGAAAACTATGCCTGCTGTTTTGAATGCTGCTAATGAAGTTGCAGTTGAGCTATTTTTAAAGGGAAAGATAAAGTTTTTAACTATTTATGAGATAATTGAAAAAGCTATGGAGAGACACACTCCTCTTGAGATAGATGGAGTTGAATTGATAAAAACTGTAGATAGAGAAACAAGAGAATGGGTATATTCAAATTATGAGAGGTAAGAGATGGGAAGAGTAATAGTAATAGAGGGGACAGATTCAAGTGGAAAAGAGACTCAAACAAAGAGATTGTTTGAAAGATTGGAAAGAGATGGTATTAAGATAAAAAAACTGTCATTTCCTAACTATGAGAGTCCAGCTTGTGAGCCAGTAAAAATGTATTTGGCTGGAGCATTTGGAGATAAGGCTTTAGATATAAATCCCTATCCTGTATCTACAATGTTTGCAATAGATAGATATGCCTCATACAAAATGGAATGGGAGAGTTTCTATAAAAGTGAAGGAGTAGTTGTAACAGATAGATATACAACTTCTAATATGGTTCACCAAGCATCAAAGATAGAGGATAAGGAAAAGAAAGAGGAGTATTTAAATTGGTTAGAAGATTTAGAATATAAAAAGATGAATATTCCCGCTCCAGACTTGGTTATATTTTTGAATATGCCAACTGAGATGGCAGTTAAATTGATGGCAGAGAGAAAAAATAAGATAACAGGCGAAGAGAAAAAGGATATCCATGAACAGGATACCAATTATTTAAAAAAATCATATGAGAATGCTTGTGAGATAGCTAGAAAATATGAGTGGAAAGAGATAAAATGTGTTGATGAGGGAAGATTGAAGACAATTGAAGAGATAGGAGAAGAGATATATTCAATTGTGAGAGATATAATTTAACTAAGAAGTAAGGAGAATTAATAATGGAGATACTAATAGCAATTTTAGTACTGGGGATAATTATATTTATTCATGAGTTGGGACATTTTATGACAGCAAAATTTTTTAAAATGCCTGTAAGTGAGTTTTCAATAGGTATGGGACCACAAGTTTATTCCTATGATACTATCAAAACTACCTATTCTTTCAGAGCGATTCCTATTGGAGGATTTGTAAATATTGAGGGAATGGAAGTGGATAGCAAACTTGAAGATGGATTTAATTCAAAACCTGCTTATGCAAGGTTTATAGTGTTGATAGCAGGAGTTTTTATGAATTTTCTGTTGGCATTTATTATTATGTTTAGCTCTATCTACATAAATGGAAAACCAATTATAAGTGAGAAACCTATAATTGGCACTATATTTAAAGAGGCTCAATCAAGTGAGTACCTAAAAGTTAAAGATAGAATAATTGAGATTGATGGAAAAAAGATAGATAGCTGGAAAGATATTAGTGAAAAGTTAAAGGGAATAAAAGAAGCTGATGAAGTTGAGATAAAGTTCGAGAGAGATGGAAAAATAGAGGAGTTAGAAGTACCTTTAACATATGATGCAAACACTAAAAATTATATGCTAGGAATACTGCCAGAGTATTCCATAGAAAAGTTTTCTGTAATTGAAGCTACTGAACTGACTTTTAAAAGTGGAGTAAAAATAGTAGAAGACACAGTAGCAGGACTAAAAATGATGATAACTGGTCAAGTAAAAGCCAAGGAGATAAGTGGACCTATAGGAATAATAAAAGTTGTTGGAGAAGCTTCGAGAGATGGGCTTGGGATAGTGTTGTGGCTAATGGCATTACTATCAATTAATGTGGGAGTTTTAAATTTATTACCACTACCAGCACTTGATGGTGGAAGAATAATTTTTGTGTTACTAGAGATGGTAGGAATAAAGGTGAATAAAAAGTTGGAAGAGAGAGTTCATATGGTAGGAATGCTTGTATTATTTGGACTAATTATCTTCATTACAACTAATGATATTTTCAATTTAGTCAAATAAAAATTTACAGATGCCCTAAAATTGGGCAAATGTGCAAAATAAAAAAAATAGTCTTGAAAAAATACAAATAATCTATTATAATACATGTATAAGATGTAGTCAAAAAATACGTTTATTTATAAATTAGTTACGGAGGTATTATATGAAAAATGCTATTTTAGCAATTTCAGAGAGAAAAGAAACTTTAAAACAAATAAGAAAAGAATTATCAGAACATTATGAAATAATAACTTTTAACAACTTACTAGACGCACTAGATATGTTAAGAGAGAGTGATTTTGATATAATTCTTTTAGACGAGTATTTAACTTGGTTTAATTTTGCTGAAGCAAAGAGAAAATTAAGTGGATTAGGAAAGGATTTTGTGGTAGTTGGATTATTAGAGGATGAAACTGAGACAGCTATTCAAGAGTTAAAAAATGCAGATATTTACAACTACTTGATGAAACCTGTAGAATTAAAAGAGATGAACAGAGTAATATTACCAGCTATTAAGAATTTAGAGATATTAAAAGAGAAGAGAAAATTAGAGGAAAAATTAGCAAGTTTAGAGGAAGATAGCGAAATAGTTGGACAATCTTCAAGAATTAAAGATATAAAAAATTTAGTAGAAAAAGTTGCAGAGAGTGATTTAGCTGTATTAATTACAGGAGAAAATGGATTAGGAAAAGAGATTGTTGCAAAAGAGATCTACAAAAAAAGTGATAGAAGAAAGAATAACTACATAGTTGTAAGTTGTGCTTCATTGAGTGAAGAGGCTATGGAAAGAGAGTTATTCGGTTATGAAAGAGGAGCTTTCACAGGAGCAAACTCAAGTAAAAGAGGACTTTTAGAGGAAGCAGATGGAGGAACAATATTCTTAGATGATATTTCAGCTATGGATATAAGATGCCAAGCTAAACTTTTAAAAGTTATAGAGTATGGAGAGTTAAAAAGAGTTGGTGGAAATAAAACAAGAAGAGTTGATGTAAGATTTATCGCTTCAAGCAACAAGGATTTAAAAGAGGAAACTGAAAAGGGAAGATTCAGAAAAGATCTATATCACAGATTAACAGCTTTCCCTATTGAGGTTCCACCTTTAAGAGAGAGAAAAGAGGATATACCATTATTAGCAAACTACTTCTTAAATAAAGTTGTAAGAGAGTTACATAGAGATACCCCAGTAATTTCAGGAGAGGCTATGAAATATTTAATGGAATACTCATATCCTGGAAATATAAGAGAGTTAAAAAATATGATCGAAAGAATGGTAATACTTTCAACTGATAAAGTTATAGATGTAGAGGATTTACCATTAGAGATCAAAATGAAATCTGACACAGTAGAAAACAAAACTGTAGTAGGTGTTGGACCATTAAAAGATATTCTAGAGCAAGAGATATACAGCTTAGCAGATGTTGAGAAGGTAGTAATAGCAATTGCACTTCAAAAAACAAGATGGAATAAGCAAGAGACTTCAAAACTATTAGGAATTGGAAGAACTACTCTTTATGAAAAAATTAGAAAATATGGTTTAGATTTTAAATAGAAAGAATTTATCAATAAACTATTAATACTATGAAAGGGGACAGCTCTGCTGAATAGAAAAATGGCAATAAGAAAATTTCGTAAACATATAAAACCATTTATTTGGTTCATAACAGTATTATTTATACTTTCATCTGGAATGTTAGCATATATGAATATGAGAAGTTCATATGATAGATCAAATGTATATGCTTTCAAATTAGATGGAGAAAAGGTTTCAAAAATGGAAGTGGAAAGAACTAAAAATAACTTGGTACAGGGGTATTCAAGATTTTTAGGAGATAAGTTAGATAAAAAGCTGATAGAAGTATTAGCTTTTGATGAAGTTATCAATAGAAATTTAACATTGGAGATAGCTGATGAGTTAAATATTAAAGTTCCAAATAAAGAGGTTAATGCTCAATACGATTCAATAGAGAAATCTATAGGAAACAAGGAACAGTTTAAAAGAATGTTAGCTGCACAAGGATATACTAAGAAGACATTTAAACAGGATATAAAAAATAATATTCTTATAGAAAAGACTTTCCAAAAGATTAAAGAGGGAGTAGTTCCAACAGATGAAGAGATCCAAAGAGAGTATGAGAATGGAGTTGCTACTCTATATGATGGTAAGAGTCTAGATGAAGTGAGAGATCAAGTTATAAATAACTTAAAAGAGCAAAAAGGAATGGAAGAATACTTAGTTCTATTGAAAAAAAGTAAGGATAAAGTAAAAATAGATAGTGTTTCTCCTGAGTACGAAGAATTATTAGCAAAAGTAGAGATAGATAAAGATGGATTTAAGGTAACAAATATTGATTTTGCTAAGAAGATGTTAAATGCTCTATATGTAACTAATGGAGACAAGGAGAAGGCTGATCTTCAAGTTAGAGAGTACTATGACAATCAGATAAAGATAGCTAAAGAAGCTATGAAAAGAGGAATAGTAGTACCTGAGGATCTACCATTAGAGTATAGATTTGAAATATTCCAAAGAGAGCTATTTAACAATATAAAATCAACAATTAAACCAACAGATGAGGAATTAAAAGAGTATTTTAATAACAATAATTTAAAATATGATATTTTCCCAAGTGCACAAGCTGAAATTGCAAAAGTTCAGATAGAACCTTCTGCTGAAGACAAAGAGATAGCTAAAAAACAAGCTGAAGATATCTTAAAAGAAGCTACTCCAGAAAACTTTAAAGAGAAAGCTAAGGAGTATTCAACAGGACCAAGTGCAGGAAATGGTGGAGAATTAGGGTGGTTCTCTAAAGGAGATATGGTAGAACCATTCCAAAAAGCAGCCTTTGAAGGTGAAGTTGGTAAGATATATCCTACACCTGTAGAAACAGTTTTCGGATATCATTTGATTTTAGTTGAGGATAAAAATGAAAAAGAGAATAAAGTAAAAGCTAGTCATATTTTAATCTCACCTAAAATATCTAAGAAAACAGTTGAAGATAAAGAAAAAGATATTGAGAATTTAAGAGAAAAAATACAAAATAAAGAGATAGAATTTAAAAATATCTCAAAGGATAGAACAGATATAGTTCAAAATAATAGCTTTAGAATTAACAATGCTGGATATATTTCAGGACTTGGTTATAATGAGGAGTTAGCAAAAACTATATTAGACGCTCCATTAAATAAAGTGGAAAGTTTAAAAATAGATAACGAAATCTATATTTTCAATAAAACTGAGGATGTAAAATATAAAAAAGCTAAGTATGAAGATGTTAAGGATAGAGTAAAAGAGGATTACTTAAATAGTAAGGCTCAAGAGGAAATGAAGAAATATATGTAAATAGAAAAAAGAGAATGACCATAATTGGTTGCTCTCTTTTTTATTGATTTTTTTATTTGCTTTATTTCAGAAAATATATTATACTATATAGCTGAATAACATTAAAATTATAATAGAAATGAGAGGGAGGGAAAATGAGATATAGATCAGAAGATATAGACCTCTTGATAGATTCTTTAAAGATAGAAGATGTTGTCGGAGAATTTGTAGAGCTAAAAAAATCTGGTGCAAACTATAAGGGATTATGTCCATTCCACTCTGATACCACTCCCTCATTTATGGTGAGTCCAAGCAAAAATATTTGTAAATGTTTTGTGTGTGGGGCTGGAGGAAATCCAATCTCTTTTTATTCTCAGTACAAAAAGATATCTTTTATGGAAGCTGTAGATGAATTAGCTAAAAAATATAGTATTCCAATAAAAGAGTTAGAGAGTAAAAGTAAAAGTAGTGAGAATTTTGATAAATACTATAAAATAATGGACGAGGCTCATAAATACTATACAGATAATATCTTTTCTCTTCAGGGAAGAACAGCTTTGGAGTATCTATCCAATAGAGCTATCAATCCAAAAATAATAAAAGATAATGGACTGGGATTTGCTTCAAATAGATGGAGCGACTTAACTGATTATCTGGTAAGTAAAGGGTATGAAAGTAAGGATCTAATATTATTAGGATTGACAAAAGAGGGGGATAATGGAAATAATTATGATGCTTTTAGAAATAGGATAATTTTTCCAATCTACTCTATAAAAGGAGAGGTTATTGCTTTTGGAGGAAGAACTCTTGAAAAGGATAAGGAGACACCAAAATATATAAACTCACCAGATACCCCAATATTTAAGAAGGGAAAGAATTTGTATGGATTGGAGAGAAGCTCAATAATAAGAAAGAAAAACTATACAATGCTGATGGAAGGGTATATGGATGTTTTGTCAGCAAATATCTATGGTTTTGATGTAGCTTTAGCTCCTCTAGGAACAGCTTTGACAGAGGAACAAGGAGCAATTTTAAAGAGGTATACTTCCAATGTTATACTCTCTTTTGACTCAGATGCTCCAGGTCAGTCTGCAACAGAGAGGGCAGGATTGATCTTAAAGAGTTTGGGATTTAATATTAGAGTGTTACAACTAGATGGAGCAAAGGATCCAGATGAATATCTGAAAACTTATGGAAAAGAGAGATTTTTACAGTGTGTAAAAAATTCAGTAGAGATATTTGATTTTTTATTCAGCTACTATTCAAAAGAGTATGATTTTAGTAGTATTATGTCTAAACAAAATTTTGTAAATAGATTTAAAAGTTTTTTCCAATGTATTGATACAGAACTTGAGAAAATGCTGTATTTGGATAAATTATCAAAAAATCTTAATTTAGAAAAAGATACCCTTAAAGAGATTTTAATAAATAAAAATAGAAAAAAATCAAGGAAATTTGAAGATGATTTAGTAAATATAAGTATAGGGGAAAAATTTGTCGCTTTGGACAGATTGGAAAGAGATACCCTGTTTTTAGTTCTTGTAAATAGAGATTATTTTAGATATTTTAAGGATAAAAAGATAAAAACATCAATTGGAAAGAAAATATATGATTATTTAGAAAAAGAGGACAGTATAGACATAATTTCAACTTTTGCCACAGAGTATGATCTGAAAGATGAGGAATTAGAACAGTGGAACCTATTGAGATGTACTGTTATTGAAGACTGTTCAGATGAGAAAAAAATAGAGGAACTATTGAGAGAGAGCTTTATCTCTTGGTTTAAACAGGAGATAGATGAGAGCTATGTAAAGATAAATAGTGGATTCTATGGGACAAAAGAGCTAAACATAATAGATAAATTGATGTTGGCAAGAAAGATCAAAGAGATAGAGATAAATTTAAGCAAAGTAAATGGATTTAATGAGATAGAAGAATTGTATAAAGGTTTTAATAATTTATTAATTAATCTATAAGTTATTTAGAGGAGGCTCAAATAATGAGAGAGTTTATAAAAAACGAAAAGGTTCTAGGCTTGGTAAGAAAAGCAATGGAAAACAAGTGCATCACTTATGAAGAGATCAATGATGGATTAAAAGATGATTTTCCTGTTGAAAAGATAGAACAGCTTATTACAGGAATGATCGATCAAGGTATTGAGATAGTAAGACAAGAGGATATAGAAAAAACTAAAAAATTAGCAAAAGCTACTAAAACTAAGAAAACTAAGGAAACTACTGCTAAGAAAGTTACAAAAAAGAAAGAGAAAGATCCTGAAGAGGACTATAGTGACGAAGAAAAATATGATGATTTAAAAGATGAAGATAATGAAAGTTTTGAAAAAGATGACTTTTTAGATGAAGATGATTTTGACGATGCTTTAGATAGTAAGTTGGATGATTTTGATGATGATTTTGATCATTTCAATCCTGATGATCTGGAAGATATAGGAGATGAGGACTATATCAGTGATGATTTATTCACTCTTTCAGGAGATATGAAGGTAGATGAGCCAATAAAGATGTACCTACGTGAGATAGGACAGATTCCTCTATTGAATCATGATGAGGAGCTAGAGTATGCTAAGAGAGCTCTAGAAGGAGACGAATGGGCAAGTCAACAGTTGATTGAAGCTAACTTAAGACTGGTTGTAAGTATTGCGAAAAAACATACAAATAGAGGATTGAAGTTATTAGATCTTATTCAAGAAGGAAATATTGGTCTAATGAAAGCTGTAGAAAAATTTGAATATACAAAGGGATATAAGTTTTCAACATATGCTACTTGGTGGATTAGACAGGCTATAACAAGAGCTATAGCAGACCAAGGAAGAACAATAAGAATACCAGTACATATGATAGAGACAATTAATAAGATCAAGAAGGAAGCTAGAATATACTTACAGGAGACAGGTAAAGATGCAACTCCAGAGGTTTTAGCTGAAAGATTGGGAATGGAGATAGAGAAAGTCAAAGCGATACAAGAGATGAATCAAGATCCTATCTCGTTGGAAACTCCAGTTGGAAGTGAAGAAGACAGTGAATTAGGAGATTTTGTTGAGGATAACAAAATGTTGAATCCATATGAATTAACAAATAGATCTTTATTGAGAGAGCAATTAGACGGTGTACTAAATAGTTTGAGCAGTAGAGAGGAAAAGGTATTGAGATATAGATATGGACTTGACGATGGTTCACCTAAGACTCTAGAAGAAGTTGGAAAAATATTTAAAGTAACAAGAGAAAGAATCAGACAGATAGAGGTAAAAGCTCTTAGAAAATTAAGACATCCAAGCAGAAGAAAGAAATTAGAGGATTTTAAAGTATAATAACTAAAATAGAGGCTGATACAATAAAAATAAAGAATCAGTCTCTTTTTTAAATTATAATAGGAGGAAAAATGGAAAAAATTAACGTGTTAGATTTTGAGAGAAGTGTAATAGCAGAGTATACATCAGATATAGAGTTTTTAAAATTTTTGGAGAAAAATGGGAAAAAGGAATTAAACTTAGATTATTCAAAAGTTGAGTTAAAAGAGCTGGAAGATGAGGATTTAGATACACTGGGAGAAGAGACAGTGTTGGATTATCTAGAAGAGGTAGCTAGTATTACTTTAACAAATGAGATAGAGGGAGAGGATTTTGTAGTTCAAAATCTTCCAGTAGTGGCTTCAATTGCTTTTAATTACTTGAGAGAGGGAGTAGCCTACTTAGATGTTGTTCAAGAGGGGACAATGGGTCTTATAAAGGGAATAGAAGCTTATAAAGGTGAGATACATGGTGATTTCGATAACTATAAAAATTATTGGATAGTTAGAGAGATGGTACTGTTCATAGAGAGTAAGATAAACGATATAAAAAATGAATTTAAAAGCTTTTTCAAAGATAAGAGAGAGAATTTTGGAAAAACTAAAGAGGAAGAAAGTGATAAATCAGAGGTTTATTTGACAGAGGAGGATCTTTTACCGAATTTAGAAGCTATAGATAAGAGAGAAAAACTTATGGAAAAAACTATGGATTTCTTTGCTTTAAAAAACAGATTAAGTAAGAGACAGATAGATGTATTAAATTACTACTTTGGTTTTGGTGTAGATAGAAGATATTCAACTTTTGAGATTGAAGAGAAGCTAGGATTAAATAAAGGTGATGGTGAAGTTATTTTTGAACAAGCACTTTTAATTTTATCTACAATGGAAGGGAAGATGTTTTTATGATAGCTCAACAAATTATCAACGGTTTAGAGGAGAGATATCCAAAAAGATTGGCTGAAGGTTGGGACAATGTTGGACTGTTATTAGGGGATAATAAGCAGGAGATAAAAAAAGTTCAGTTATCTTTGGATATTACTGATAAAGCAATTGAAAATGCAGTAAAAAATGGTGTAAATATGATAGTAACACATCACCCATTCATATTTAAAGGGATTAAAAATATTGATTTTAGTACAACGATTGGAAAAAAGATAAGAGATTTAATAAAAAATGATATTAGTGTATACTCTATACATACAAATTTAGACTCAGCTCAGGGAGGATTGAATGACTATCTTTTGAGTTTACTTGACATCTGTGAGAGTAAAGTCATTGATAAGAACTCTGAAAATGAGAGTTGTGGTATAGGTAGACTGTATAAATTGAAAGAAGAAACACTTTTAAAAGAGTATATTGTTCAATTAAAAGAGAGATTTCAATTGGAAAATTTAAGGGTAATAACAGAAAGTGATGAAGTTAAAATAAAAAGAGTGGCCCTTATAAATGGATCAGGAATGAGCTATTGGAGAAAAGTTAAGAGTTTGGGAGCAGATCTTTTTATAACAGGAGATGTAGGCTATCATGAGGCACTAGAAGCTAAAGAGAGTGGATTGACTGTAATAGATATAGGTCATTTTGAGGGAGAACAGCATTTTGTAAGACTTTTAAAAACTTACTTTGAAAAAATTAATATTGATGTTATAATTTATAATGATGGACCCACATTTAAAATTTATTAATTAGGAGTAAAGAATGAGTAAAAAACTTATAGCATTAAGTTTCTTTTTATTGAATATCTTAACTTTTGCCAAAGTAAATGATGAACTTGGAGTTTTAAATGATGAGCAGAAGGTAAGTATTGAAAAGAAAATTGAGGAGATCTCTGAAAAAAGAGGAATAAATATATATGTTAACACTTTTTCAGGAGATGAGGGATTTGTTGCTGATAAAGCTGAAAAATTAGTGATTTTAAATTTGACAAAACCTGAAGAGAAATCTTTAAAAGTTGAACTGAAGTTGACTAAAGATATGGAATTAGAAGAAGTCCAAGAAGATATAGACAATATTTTAAATGGAAATGAAAAAAGTTTAAAAGAAAAAAATTATTCTGAGTATATTACAGAAGTGCTAGTTGGTATTGATGGAGTCCTAGAAAATATTAAGTTTGAAGAGCCTATTGTAGTTGAAGAAGAAGTGGTTCAAGAGAAAAAAAATGGATTTTTTATAGGAATGGGTATTGCATTTTTTGTAATATTTGGTATTATAATAAGAGTGCTTATGATAAAATATCGTAAAAGTTTTAAAGAAGAGATGGAAATAGTAAGCAGAAGAAAATATTAAAAATATATAGAAGGTATTAAAGTTAATCGCTGCTTAATTTTTTAAGGAGAGGAAAGTCCGGGCTCCATAGAGCAAGAGGGCAGCTAACGGCTGCTAAAGGTAACTTTAAGGAAAGTGCCACAGAAAATAGACCGCCCATTTTTATAGTGGGTAAGGGTGAAAAGGCGGTGTAAGAGACCACCAGTTTTTTAGGGGACTAAAAAAGCTAGGTAAACCCCCTCTGGAGCAAGACTAAATAGGAAAGGTTAAGGGCTGCTCGTCCAGCTTTCAGGGTAAGTTGCTAAAAACTATAAGAGATTATAGGCTTAGATAAATGATTAACATAAACAAAACCCGGCTTATTTAATGCCTTCACAAATTTTTTAAAAAAAAATTAAAAAAAGTATTGACGAAAATTATTATTTGTGATATTATAATCTATGTCCGCGAGAGAGCGGTACGAAAAAATGTTAAGGACATTAGCAACAGAATAGAGAAAGACAATAAATGCAAACACAACAATAAATTGGTGTAAATTATCAGTAAATTTTACTGAGTTAAATAGATTGAACGAAGAGTTTGATCCTGGCTCAGGATGAACGC
>NZ_JAGIRL010000041.1 GCF_019012925.1 Fusobacterium sp. | reverse complement strand
CGGGTTATGAGCCCGACGAGCTACCAGACTGCTCTACCCCGCGTTAAGTGGTGCCTAGAGCCGGAATCGAACCGGCACGGTAACTAAATACCACAGGATTTTAAGTCCTGTGCGTCTACCTGTTCCGCCATCCAGGCATTTATGTAGAACGCTTTTGCGTTTCAGAACATGTATTATATTATCATATTTTTTATTTTGTGTCAACATTTTTTTATTTTTATTTTTAATTTTTTTTCAATACACTCTTCTAGTTTAGTAAAATCAAGGATTAGTTCCTCTTTTTTTTCTTTCTTTAAATGTTTAAAAAAGTATTCAACTCTACTAGCATCTCCTCTTCCATAACAAATAAAATATAATTCTACTCTCTCTACTCCTCTACTTTTTGTATATTTAGCCCCTCTTTTTTCCATATGTTCTCTATATCTTCTCTCCATATCAGTAGTTATTCCTGTATATAGAGAGGAATCTTTACATCTCAATACATAAATATAATATTTTTTTAAATCTTCCATATCTATATTCTATAATATTTTTCTTAAAATTGAAACAATATCTATAAATTCCTGTTTGACTTTTAATATAAAAAATAATAATATCTAATTAAGAGACTAGATAGAAAGGAGGTTTAATGGATAACTTTAATAAAAATCGACTTAAAAAAATTGAGTTTATATCTATATTACTCATTGGACTTATTATTCTAGGTTTTTCTGCATATGTTTTTTATGAACGGGAGAATGTTATCTCAGGTATATTAAGAATAATAGCCTCTCCTGCAATTTTAATTACAGATTTTCTAGTTATTGGTGGAATAGGAGCTGCCTTTCTCAATGCATTTTTAATTTTTTTATTTAATTTTACTCTATCTAGGTTACTTAAAGTTGAGATAAATGGGCTTCTAATTGCTTCTTTTTTCACAGTCTTTGGTTTTTCTTTCTTTGGAAAGAATATTTTAAATATCTTACCATTCTATCTCGGTGGTATTCTCTATAGTATATATGAGCATATTGATTTTAAGGATATCTTTGTCACAATCTCCTTTACAAGTGCCTTAGCTCCATTTGTAAGTGAGGTGGCATTCAGAGTTGACACAACTGATACATCATATATCAATGCTATAGCTCTCGGTATCATTATCGGATTTATAGTAACTCCACTAGCTAAAAAAATGGCTGGATTCCATGAAGGACTGAACCTCTATAATCTTGGTTTTACAGGTGGTATTCTTGGAGCAGTTATAACCTCGATTTTAAAACTATTTAATTTTACAATCACTCCTCAGAGAATTATCTCCACTGAGTATGATTTAGCACTGAAAATAATCTGTGGCTCAATATTTTTAACTCTAATTATAATTGGATTTTTTATAAATGAGAGTTCCTTCAAAGGATATACAACTCTTCTAAAAGATAGTGGACTGAAGTCAGATTTTGTAAAAAAATATGGTTATGGTTTGACATTTATCAATATGGGGGTAATGGGTTTTGTTGCCACTATATTTGTACTTCTTTTAAAAGAGACACTAAACGGTCCGCTACTTGCTGGTATTCTAACAGTAGTTGGATTTTCAGCCTATGGAAAACACTTTAAAAATACAATACCAATTCTTTTAGGTGTTTATCTAGCTGGTTGGGGAAGTTCTACAAATGGTTTTACAATTGCTCTATCTGCACTATTTGGAACATCTTTAGCTCCTGTAGCTGGAGTATATGGTGTTGTCTGGGGAGTTATTGCTGGTTGGTTACACCTAGCTGTAGTGCAAAGTATAGGTTCTGTACATGGTGGACTTAACCTCTATAACAATGGATTTTCAGCTGGAATTGTAGCTGGATTTTTACTACCAATCATGGAGATGATTAAGGATCGTAAAGACAAAGAGAGATTAAAATATTTAAAAAGAAAAAAACAGATTTATGATGCTATAATAGAAGAAAGAGAAAGAATGAATAAAGGAGATTAGTTATGAATACTGAAGATTTAAAATTTTTAAAAATCGCTGTTGAAAAACATCCGACTACTGGTACAACATTAGAGTACTTAATTAAGCAAAATGCAATTGCAGCACTTGTTTTAAATGCAAGTGGAGATAAAACTCTTCTTGTAAAACAGTATAGACCTGGAATAGCTGGAGAGATGTATGAAATTCCTGCTGGTTTAATTGAAAATGATGAGAGTGAGATAAATACTCTCTATAGAGAGATTGAGGAGGAGACTGGATACCTTCCAGATAGTTATAATATCCTTTATAATCCTAAAAAACCTTTAACTGTCTCTCCTGGATATACTCAAGAGAAACTATATATCTATATTATCCAATTAAAAGATGACTCAATCCTTCCAGAGGCTTTAAAATTAGATGAAGGTGAGGATTTGGTTGGAGAGTGGTTCTCTCTAGAAGAGGTTGAAGATATTTCGCAAGATATGAAAACAATATTTGCTCTATCTCTTTATAGAAATCTAAGATAAAAAAACAAAGAAGTTGATCTATCAGTTCACCTGTAAATCAACTTCTTTTTACTCTATGGATCAACGTATTCCTTCTAAAAGATATTTCCCATACTCACTTTTAGGCTTGGAGAAAAACTCCTCTACCTCTGTTATCTCCTGTATCTCTCCCTTGTAAAGTACCATAACTCTATCTGAAATATTATAAACCACACCTAAATCATGAGAGATAAATATAAATGTTATTCCATTCTCTCTATTTATCTTCTTTATCAAATCTAAAATCTGTTTCTGAACTGCCAAATCTAGAGAAGCCACTGGTTCATCACACACTATTAATTTAGGTTTCAGTATTATTGCACACCCTATAACTACTCTCTGACGCTGTCCTCCACTCAATTCATTAGGATATTTATTCTCATACTCTTCACTCAATCCAACCTCATGTAGAGTATTTTTTACTAAGCTCTCTATCTCATTTCTCTCTATAATCCCATTTGCTTTCAATGGTTCAGCTAGTATATCTTTTATCTTCATAGCTGGATTTAAAGAGCTATATGGATCTTGAAACACCATTTGAATATCTCTTTTCTCTCTTTTAGAAAGCTCTTTAGACAAGAATTTTATATTTCCACTACTCTCTTTTTCTATTCCTAAAATTATCTTTCCAATGGTAGATTTTCCAACCCCAGATTGACCTATGATTGAAAATATCTCTCCTTTTTTTACATCAAAAGATATATTTTTCAAAACAATCTTTTTTTCCTTAGAAAAATATCCCCTTTTCTCATAAAATTTTGATAGCTTTTCAACTTTCAGTATCATTTTTCACCTCTTATCCAAAGGCTCTTAGACAGTTCTATTAACCTCTTTACATATGGGTGTTTCTGCTCTTTGAAAATAGCTTCACAACTATTCTCTTCTACAATCTCACCTCTATACATAACACAAACCCTTTGAGCAAAATCTTTTATTGATTCTAAATCGTGAGATATAAATAATATAGATACTCCTGTACTTTTATGAATCTCTTTAAATAACTCTATTACCTCTCTTTTAGTCTTTAGATCTAAGGCTGTAGTTACCTCATCTGCTATCAAAAGTTGAGGTGATCTTATGAGAGCTCCAGCTATTACCACTCTCTGTCTCTCCCCTCCACTTGTTTCGTGAGGGTATTTTTTTAATATTTTTTCAGCCTCTTTTATCCCAAGTTTTTCTAATAATCCCACTACCTCTTCTTGCCAATTATTAGAATTGCCAAAATGACCTTCATATATTTTTTTTAATTGATGTCCTATTTTTACTGTAGGATTTAGTGAGGTAAAAGCATTTTGAAAGACTGCTCCAATATCACAATTTTTTTCAAACACTCTATAATTTATCTTACTTCTCTCTGGTAAAATCCCTAAAATAAACTTTGTTGTTAAAGTTTTTCCACTTCCAGATTCTCCAGCTAGAGCCACAATCTCTCCTGAATTTATATGGAAATCTATATTTTTTAACAAACATTTACCGTCAATCTCTAAATTTAAATCCTTAATATCAATTAATTTCAATATTTTCTACCTCTTTTCTCCAATTTTTTTATCTGATATACAGTAAAAATTATTGCTATTCCCGGTGCTATTGTAAACCAAGGAGCTGATAAAAAATATGATTGTGATTGATTTAAGATATTTCCTAAAGTGGGATATGGGGGTTGAATCCCCAATCCTAAATAACCCAGTCCTGCCTCTGTGAGTATCGCTCCTGCAAATCCTGTTGTAAAAGCCACTAAAATTGGCTTTAAAATATTTGGTAAAATATGTATATAGATTATTTTTAGATCTTTAACACCATAAGTTTTAGCTGCTACTACATACTCCATATTTTTCTCTTTTTTTACTAGACCTCTTACTACATTTACACATCTTGGTATATATATTACAAAAATTGCAACTACCAGTGAGTGAAATCCTGTTCCTAAGATTATTATTATTCCCAGAGCTATTAGAATCCCTGGAATAGAGATTATAACCTCTACCAAAGTCATAATTACCCCATCTAAAAACTTTCCATAGTAACCTGCTATACTCCCTATCAATACTCCAAAAGTTATTGCTAAAGTTGATGAGATAAAAGAGATGATGAGAGTATTAAAACTTCCCAATACAAGTCTACTAAATATATCTCTTCCTAAATTATCACAGCCTAATATATTTTCTAAAGTAGGTCCTAACAATATCTTTTTCTCACTCATAGCATAAGGATCTTGATAAAAAATAATACAACTTAAGATAAAAATAGTTAATAGTACTAAATACTTTCCTTTTTTCATTATCTTTCACTCCTTATTCTTGGATCTATTATAGAATATAGAATATCTATAATAAAATTGATCACTACTAAAACCACTGATGTATAAAATATCAATCCTTGAACAAGTGGTAGATCTCTATTTATTATTGCTGTTATCATTAGCCTTCCTATTCCTGGAATAGAAAATATCTGCTCAATAATTACAATTCCCATTATCAAATCTATTAACATTATCCCTATTAAAGGAATTACTGGTATTATTGAATTTTTTAAAATATAACAATTTAACCAGAATTTTTTTACTCCATTTACAAAAAGATATTTTATATATTCCTCTCTCAACTCAACTTCCAAATTATTTTTAATATAACTTGTAAAAACCCCTATATTTGGAATAGCTATTACTAGGCAAGGTAGCAAAAGAGATGAAAAACTTTTGTTATACCCCACTGAAAACCATCTCAAAATAACACTAAATAGGAACATTATCAATATCCCTAACCAAAATGAAGGAATAGATATACAGAGCCCTATTAAAAAATCTATTATCTTTTTTACTCTTGCACTTCTTACCTTATGCACAAAAAATGAGAGGGGAATGGAAACCATTAAAACTATTATTACAGTTATAATAGCGATCTCTATTGTCAGGGGTAGTCTCTCTAGTATCAGTTGTGACACAGGATCCCCATACTTAAATGAATTCCCAAAATCACCTGCCAATACACCCTTTCCCCACTCTAAATATCTCAAACCTAAACTTTTATTCAATCCTAGACTCTCCCTCAAGATAGCAATATCTTCAGCTGAACTCTCAACTCCTAATATTGCTAATGCAGGATCTCCAGGAATTAACTCCAATAAAAGAAAAGATATTGTTCCTATCAAATATATGGAAAATACCATTTTCAATATTTTTTTTATGTAATACATCTTACTCTCCGATTTATTCCTCTATATTCATTTTTGAAAAATTGATATATGATAATGGATAGTATTCAAAACCACTTATCTTTTTATCCAATGTTGTTATAAGTTTAGGATCCATTATATATATAGCTGCTTGTTTATCTCTCAATATCTCTTGAGCTTTTTTATAGTTTGTTACAATTATCTCATCTACAGTTGATTCCTTAGCATTTTGTATCAACTCATCATATTCAGCATCTTTAAAGTTAAAGAAATTACTCTTATAATCACTAGTATATCTTCTCAATATTGAGTATGGGTCCAATTTTCCTGAAAGACCAACTATTGTTCCCTCATACTTTCTTCCTGAATAAACATCAGATAGCCAAGTTGTCCACTCAATAGTCTCTATTTTTGCAGTTACTCCTATATTTTTTAATTGTTCAGCTATGATCTGAGCTGTATCTACATGCATCTGATAGTTACTAGGTACTTTTATAGTAAAAGTTAAGTTAGAGTTTCCACTCTCAGTTAATAACTTTTTAGCCTCTTCTATATTCTGCTTCTCTCCAATATTATCTATACAGAATTTACTCATCACAGGGCTCATATTTGTCTCTAACTTAATTCCATCTCCACCCATAACTCCTGCTATAATCTCATCCTTATTTATTGCTAAGTTTATAGCCTTTCTAACTCTCTCATCATCAAAAGGCTTAACATCATTATTTAAAGCAAAAATCTGTACTGTATTTTGTGGAGCTGAAACATTATTAAAATTTTTCAACTCATTTACTCTTTTAGAGTCCACTCTTGAAAGCATATTTATCTCTCCAGATAAAAGTTTTAAAAATGCTGTCTCATTATTTGGCACAACAAATATTGTGACTCTATCTACCTTTACTTTTTCTCCCCAATAATCATCAAATCTATCTAAAACTAACTGTTGCTCTCTATCATATTGAGCAATTCTAAATGGACCTGTCCCTATTGGATTTTTATCCAATTGATCTGCATTCTCATCTGGGACAATTCCCTCTGTCAATGAGTAGATAAAAGCTGAGTCTGCCTCTTTTAACTTTATCTGCACTCTATTTCCATCTAATACTTTTATATCCTCTATCTCTTGAAATAATGCACTTGAAGGTGGGAATCCATCTTTCCCAGACATTCTTTTTAAAGAAAACTCTACATCTTTTACATCTAATGGGTTTCCATTGTGAAATTTTATTCCCTCTCTTATCTTAAATGTATAGTACAATCCATCTTCTGAAACACTATACTCTTCTGCTATTGCTGGAATTAGTTCCCCTTTTGTATTAGGCATTAACAACCCTTCAAATACATTTAACATTATCTCTTCAGTTCCACTAGAAACCATCTTATATGGATTCAAACTATCAATATCCATACTCATTGTTGTTTTTATCTCTTTCTTTTCAACTTTCTCCTCTTTTCCACAAGAGAGTAACAATATACCTAATAATGTCACTACTCCTACTTTTGCCATAATTTTTAAACTTTTCATCATAGCCTCCCTAATAATTTTACTTATTTTTTATAAATTTTTTCAAATCTATACTAAGATATTAATATTGTATCATATTTTCTTTGTAAAAAAAGAGTATAACTAAATTTATTTTAGAATAATCTAGTTATACTCAAAATCGAATCAATTAATTACCATTTTTTAAATTTTTTAATCAGCACATCCCCCTCTTTTAATAAACCAACTACTGTAAGTATGAGAATTATACCAATTCCTGTTCCTATAACTCTATCTAAATAATATACTAATGGTGGTAAATTTTCAGTTACATTAAACATGAGAAAGAGAAAAACAACACCTCCTAAAGCTCCTGAAATCCCTATTACACACTCTATAAAAACGATTACAAACACTATTCCTATTGAACTCCAAATATTCCCATTTAAACTGAATAGAGAAAACACGAAAGCTATTACTCCACCAAATATTGTACTTAAAAATCTCTCCTTTGTTTTTTTTAGTAACTCCCTCAGATCAACATGAAATGGAACTACTGAAGCTAAAGCACAGTAATACATTGTATATTTAGTAACATATCTTGAATCTATATGATTATTTAATATATCTATTAAAAAAACACCTAAGATTACTGCTATTCCTGGAATTGCAGCTCTCTTAAAATGATCCTTCCACTCTTTTTGAGGATATTTTTCTAATTTATTATTATTTTTATGTAGATATTTACTGTATAAACTTATTAATAAAGCTACCATTGTAGCACCTAAAGCTGTTCCTAAAACTCTCTCTTCAAGATAGTTACTCGGTGTCCTATTGGGATCAATATTTAGCATTATATATGTAAAGGCAATACATCCAACTGTAGCTGGTACTTTAAATATCATCTCTGTAAAACAACATACGATTATTAAGCCCAAAAGATATAGAAACATATTCTCTTGAAATCCACTATATGCTATCATACAAGCAATAGCACCACCACAGAACGTCGTGATTGTTCTTTCATAAGCTTGGCGTCTAGTCTTAGCTCCACTCAAATTCGCTACATTCAATACTGCTATCCCCACATAAAATTTAGATAATCTCAAAAGATCAGCTAAATATAGAGCTAACAATAGTGAAACTCCAACCAACATAGCTCTCTCCAATATGTTTTTAAATTTACTATCCATCATTTCCCCTTTTATAATTTCATAATTATTTTAATTTTAAAATTTTTTTAGAAATTTTTCAAGTAATTTTAATAAACTATTGTACTATTATATCTCCAACTGTCATATTCAAATGTTTAATTAGATCTTGAGGATTGATTAAAATCTGTAGTCCTCTTATTCCAGCACTTATCATTATTATATCTTTAGTGAGAACACTGCTATCTATAAAGCTTCTATGTCTTTTCTTTATCCCTATAGGAGAACATCCTCCTCTTATATATCCAGTCATATTAAATAGCTCTTTTAATTCTAACATCTCCACTTTCTTAACTTCTGCTAACTTAGCTAATTTTTTTAAATCTATATTATCTGCACCTGCTATACAGGCCACTATCATCTCTTTCTTCTCTGTCAACAAAACTAATGTTTTAAATATCTTAGTTATGTCCTGTCCTGTTTTAAGTGAAACTGCAATGGCACTCAAATCATTTTCATCCACTTCATATTCTCTATAATTGTAAGCTATCTTACTTTTATCTAATTCCCGCATAGCATTTGTCTTTTTCATAACTACCCTCTTTTCATCAGTTTTTTACAAAAAATAAAAAAAATGGCGCTTCCTAATGGACTCGAACCATTGACACTGCGGTTAACAGCCGCATGCTCTACCGACTGAGCTAAGGAAGCACTCTTATGAGAGCTTGGCAAGTTCCTATCCTCCCAGGAGGCTTCCCTCCAAGTACTT
>NZ_JAGIRL010000020.1 GCF_019012925.1 Fusobacterium sp. | reverse complement strand
TATCAAATTCTCATTAATAAATTCTGCTTTATCATTATTTACAGTTACTCCCTCTGCTCCTGCTCCTGATACAGTCTGTCCTTTATCATCTCTATAATCTTGTCCTACTATTATTTGTCCTTTGTTTATAGCTTTTCCTTTATTATTTAAATATACCCCTTTGGAACCTTTTCCTGATACTAAAACATTTCCAGTTGTTTCATTTGTAAACTGTCCTGCTCCTCCAAAAAATACTCCTATTCCTCCATTTGTTGCTTCTATTGTTCCATTGTTTGTAGCTTCTCCCTTATCCTTTAAATATATTCCTTTGGAATCTTTTCCTGATACAGATATTTTCCCTTCTTTTTCATTTATAAAATTATTATTTTTTTCATCTACAATTACACCATTTTTCCCGTCTGTAACTACTATATCTTTTGAAACACTAAATTCACCTACATTAAATGTTTCTCCGTATCCTTCTGTCCCCATTAATAAAATTACAGCAGATAAAAACAATAATTTCTTTTTTGCCATTGTCCCTCCTCATTTTAACTAAATATTTTTCGTTTAAGTAATAAAAAAAGTATAGGTAAGAACTTAGATTAATTTAATTAGTCCAAGTTCTGCCTATACTACACTTCTACATTAAAATTTTTTCTTAATTAAATCCCATCATCAAAGTTGTCATCGTCATTATTAGGCTTTTCAGGTTTAAATTCAGCAATCTCATCTTTAGCAGCTTCTATCATTTCAGCTATATCCTCATCTATATCATCTGAATCAGCAGTTAAAGCTGAGTACACTAAAGTAAAGTTAACTCCAGCTAAAATTTTAACATTATCATTTCCAGCATATTTCATAGCTGCTCTATTGAATGGAGTTCCACCAAAAATATCTGTTAAAAATATGATTTTATCATAAGCTTTTAACTCTTCCATAGCTTCTTCATATTTTTTTTCTAAATCAGTAACAGACATCTCTGCCACATAATCTACAGTTCTTAGATTTTCCATCTCTCCACATACTAATTTTATAGTACTTTTTAATCCACTTGCATAGTTTCCGTGAGTTGCAACAATTACTCCATACATAAATTTACGCTCCTTATTTTATCCTAATTCTGTTACCATTCTCAAATACTACAACACTACCATAAAACATATGGTTGTTATCCCCTATTAACAACTTGTCATGTTTTACTATTTCAGAACTGTTAACATAGATCTCTTTTATCTTTCCACCCAAACTTAGTTTTATACCTTTACAACTTTCAAATTCCTCATCACGATTATTTTGATGAACTGGAATATTTTCAATTTCAATATCTTTTTCCAAACTGATTACAGTTGCTACAAAATTATTATTACTAATTTTTATTGCAGTATGCTCTTTTAATTGATTATATCTTGGTGAGTGATAATGAGTAAAAGTTGAGATATCTCCATCTGAATAGACAAATATATCATCTGTTTTTAAAGTTCCTTTCTCCAATGAAAACTGAACTTTATCATTCAAGTGAAAATATGCTTCTAATCTATCCTCTTTATCTACCTTTACATCATCAATAACCACTAGAGTTTTTATATCTTTGAATAAGAATACATCTCTTCTAAAAACTCCCATATTTTCATTATTTTTTGCTAGCCAAACCATCTCAACAAAAGATAATTCATCTCTATTTTTTACAGACATTCCTAAAGGTTCAATTAATCTTTCATACTCCCATGAATTTTTAATAACTGTTCCCTTTAGTTTTTCTAAGGTTGCTGTATTATGTGAGAAATCACTATTTAATTCCATTCTCTCTCTACACTCAGTATATGAGTATCTTCCACCATCAATTAGTATAGGAATTCCTCTATAATTTAAAGTGATTGCACCTTGTGAACTTTGTCCATGTGAACTACCATGTAACCCATTAAAACAAGTTAAATAGTAATCTTTATCTTTTACTACTGCTAATCCAGCCATATTATCATAGTAACTATCTTCGTATTTCTCTTTTACAAGTTCATCTAACTTACTAAGATAATAGTCACCTAATAAAACCTTAGATTTTAAATTTTTTAAATAGTTAGAATCCTTATCATTTAACAGTTGCATCCCTCTATAGAAATCATATACATATGAAAAATCAACATAATCACTATCATTTAAAGCTAGTAGATAATCTTTTTGATCACACATATAGTAAGCTGATTTTACAAATCTCTTTAAAATTTCTCTTAGATTGATTGGTAATTCTATAGATAAGGTTTCACTAATCTGTAAAATGTGAGCATAATTTAATATAACCTCATGATGATACAGTGGACTCTGTTCCCATTGTATTCCATCTTCAGTAAATTGTAATTCAATTGTAGTTTCTAATTTGTCCCAGATGTCTCTATAGTTTTTTACACTCTCTTTTTCAAATAAAATACTTAAAATCAAACCACTTAAAGCAAGCACTCCCCAGTTGCTTAATAAAAGTTTATCTTTAAAATTAGACTTCAAGTATTCTCTATGAACTTCCATTGAAGTTAAAAGTTCTTTCCATTCTTGTTCAGTAAAATTTTCTTTTCCAATATATACTAGACTACGTACCCAGAAGCCAAGTCTTAAACCTGTATCTAAGGTTCTCCAACATCTTTTATTTTCAGAGTTAGGTTCTCCCTCTTCTCTGATAAATGAAAAAACTAAATCTTTCCACTTTAGCAAGTACTCTTGCTTATCTGTTAACAGATAAGCAAGAGCTAAATCTAAAGTAAATCCATTACGACTAAGCATGAAGCACCACTCCTCATCCCCATTAGGAGTGTCCTTCCATTTATAGTCATTTATTTTATATGGAATAAAAGAACT
>NZ_JAGIRL010000003.1 GCF_019012925.1 Fusobacterium sp. | reverse complement strand
TTACATATAATGAATTATTAGGAACAAAAATCTACTCTCCAAAGTATATAGAAAGTCAAGGATTAAGACACAGAGAGAAAACAAACTATGAAAAAATAGAAGATGTTAAATTTTGGAGTGAACTATATTAAAAAATAGGAGCATTCCTGTATAATAAAAAATAAGAATATAAAAAAAGATACCTCAATGTTAAAATTAAAGTAACCAAAAACTTTAAAAAACTACATGGAGGTATCTAAATGAATTGTAACCAAAATTTTAAAATTAGTCAAGTAACAAATGAAACTTTAGAGCTTGGAATTGATGTAGGTAGTTCTACGCATTATGCGAGAGCATTTGATTGGAGAGATTTAGAAATTTCTAAAGTATTTAAGTTTAAAAATTCTTTTGAAGGATTTCAAAGTTTTCTTTCGTGGGTTAATGATTTATGTTGTAACAATAATAAAAATTTAGTAATCGCAGGATTAGAACCTACAGGACATTATTGGTTTTCTTTAGGAGAATTATTAAAAGAAAATAATATTACTATTGCAATAGTTAATCCTTATCATGTTAAACAAAGTAAGAAATTAGATGATAATCTACAAACTAAAAATGATTCAAAAGATCCTAAAGTAATTGCTAAATTAGTAATTGATGGGAGATATAGTTTTCTATATATTCCTGAAGGAATTTATGGGGAATTAAGAGTAGCTGATAAATTAAAAGGCGATATAATGCAACAAATAATTTCAATTAAAAATAAAATTCATAGATGGTTAAGTATATATTTTCCCGAATATGAAAATACATATTCTTCAATAGATTCTAGCAGAAATAAAAGGAATTGGAATAGCAACAGCTATATCTTTTGTTGCTGAAGTAGGGGATATAAGACGTTTTAAATCTGCTAAACAAGCACTTACAGTTATTTGCTGTAAAATGATTAGGATATTTTTTACAATTTTATCAAAAGGAATTAAATATGATGAAACGAAGATGATATAGGATATAAAAAGACCTGTAGTAGCTTAAAAAAGCTAAAAAAATTAAATTTAAGGTAAACGTCCATTGAAAAATGTTTAAATTTAAAATAAAAATAAAAACAAATAAGAGCAGTAGTCAAGATATTTTCCATTAGAGCAAGAACTCAGCAAAGGAGCAGAAAGACACTCAAATTATGGAGATACAGAACGAAGGAATTTAGGTCAAAGAACCTGATAGATATGGGAGGTTAGTATCCATAAAAAACTTTGAGAAAATAAGCCTTTATAGAAAAAAATGAAGACGTTTCTTTTTGTCGTACAAAAATTTCTATAAAAAGACTAAAATCTTCATAATTAAGCAATTATTTGTAATAAAATAAAGAATTAAAATGTTATAAACATTGAGTTTATCTTAATAAAAAATTTGACAAAAAGGGAGTTTTCAAAGACATATTGAAAACTCCCTTTTTAGTATAAAATATTAAAAATTAATCTTGGTTATTATCTGTATTTTCTAAACTTTCTAAATTAAAGAAGTAGTTGCTAAGCTGTTTGGCACATTTATCCATATCAGTATAGTGTAATGAGAGTTCAAATTTATGTTTATCAATACTCACCTCATAAAGTGGATCATAGTATTGTTTAATTAGAATCTCTCCTAACTCTCTAAGTTTTTTCTCATGTAAAAGTTGTAGATAGTTAGCTGTTTTTTCTTTTGATACATAACGAGCCACCTTCATAATACACTCTTCAAGCTCATTTTCAGAGACATTAGTGTAATCTTCCAATAAAACATCTAATCTATTTGGAATATTTGTATCTATGAATAGATGTTGTCCTGCAGTCATACTAGAATAAACTGATTCAGGTATATAGACATTTCCAATTCTTTTACTTTCACTCTCAACAACTATATATTTTGTTTTACAAGTTCTAAGAAATTCGAAGATTTCTCCGTCAAATCTTTTTTGACTCTGTGGAAGTTTTTCACCTAAAGCACCAAAAAAAGAGCCTTTGTGAGCAGCTATTCTTTCAAGATCTAAAACTGAAACTCCAAGGTCGATCATCTTATTTAAAATTTTAGTTTTTCCTACACCAGTACGACCGTGTACAACTATATATTTAAAATTTTGATTAAGTTGTGGAATATTAGCTATTATAAAATCTCTATAAGCTTTATATCCACCTTCAAGTTTTGCAACTTTATATCCAAGACTTCCAAAAAGTGATGTTATAGATGAACTTCTCATTCCACCTCTAGCACACATAAAAACAAGTTTAGAGTGTTTTTTTGAAAGTTCTTGTATCTGTTCAAAAATTTCAGGTAATCTTTTTGAAATAAATTCTACTCCCAATTTTTTTGCCTTCTCTTTAGATTCTTGTACATAAGTAGTTCCTACTAAAACTCTCTCTTCATCAAGAAGGACAGGGATATTAACAGAGTTAGGAACTTTATCTAATTCAAATTCTTTTGGAGTTCTAACATCAATAAGAATTGCATTTTTTTCCTTTAAAAAATTTTCAAAACTGACTAAATTCATTTTATTCTCCTTACATTTTGACAACATTTTACTCTGTATTATATCACAATTATGAAGATATTTGAATAAATAAATAGTGATAATTCATATAAGAAAAAGTGGGATATACTATTTTGTGAGTAATATAGGTAGCGAAAAATAGAGTAACTGTTTTGATTTTTTTTAGAAAAATTGATATAATATTATAAAAAGAGGAGTCATAAAATAAAAATATGGTGAATATATGAAAAAAGAAGCAAGAAGAGTATTGAAAGAGATATATGGATATGACAATTTTAGAAGAGGACAGGAGATAATAGTTAATTCTGTATTGTCAGGAAGAGATACTTTGGGAGTGATGAGTACAGGTGGAGGAAAATCAATCTGTTATCAAGTACCAGCACTCTTATTTAAGGGGTTAACAATAGTAATCTCACCTCTAATATCATTGATGAAAGATCAGGTAGATTCATTGAGACTTTTGGGAATAAAAAGTGTATATATAAATTCAACTCTATCTAAAGATGAGTATGTGGAGAGTCTTAGAAAGATACGTCAAGGTGAGGCCAAGATAGTTTATGTAGCTCCAGAAAGATTGAATAATGAGAGGTTTGTTGAATTTATAAAAAAATATAGGATTTCAATGATAGCAGTAGATGAAGCTCATTGTATATCACAGTGGGGACATGACTTTAGAAAAAGTTATCTAGAGATTCCTAATTTTATAGGTAAGATAGATCAAAGAGTACAGGTCTTAGCTCTTACAGCTACAGCGACTAAAGAGGTTAGAAGAGATATTGAAGAAAAACTGGCTCTTAAAAATCCTTTTGTATATGTTCATGGATTTGACAGAGAAAATATTTTTTTTAAAGTTGTAAAAAATGTAGTTCCAGAGGCATATATAGTAGATTATTTGAAAAAGGTTGGAAAAAAATCAGGAATAATCTATGCCTCAACGAGAAAAGAGGTAGATAATCTCTATGCTTATTTAAAGTTGAGGGAGATAAATGTGGGGAAATACCATGCTGGTTTAGGAGAGAATGAAAGAAAAGAGAATCAGGAAAAATTTTTAAAAGATGAGATTCAGATAATGATAGCTACAAATGCTTTTGGAATGGGAATAGACAAGTCTAATGTAAGATTTGTAATACATAGAAATATTCCTAAGGATATGGAGAGTTACTATCAAGAGGCTGGAAGAGCAGGGAGAGATGGTGGACCTTCAGAAGCGATACTTATGTTTTTTGAAGAGGATGTAAGTACTCAGATGTTTCTAATAGAGAGTAACGAAGAGAGTGAAGATGAACTAAAAAAAGAAAAGGTAAGGAAACTTGATGCAATGATAGAGTACGCCTATCTCGAAAGTTGTTATAGAGAGTATATCTTGAAGTATTTTGGAGATAAGAGAATAAAAAATTATTGTGGAAAGTGTGGAAATTGTAAAACTTTAAAAAATATAGAGGATCTTACAATAGAGGCTCAAAAAGTCATATCTTGTATAGGAAGAGCAAAAGAGAGTATTGGAATATCTACATTGGTAAATATTTTATATGGTAGAAGTGATACTAAGATGGATAGAAAGGAGTACAACAAACTTTCAACTTTTGGAATAATGAATGATAGAGATATTAGATGGATAGAGGAGTTTATAAATTTTTTGATTTCTGAAGGGTACTTTGAGCAGAGTGCAGGAAGTTTTCCAGTACTAAAGTTGAATAAAAAATCAAGAGGTGTATTAAAAAATGAGATCTCTGTATTTAGAAGGTTAGACGAGAAGATAACCTTTGATTACTTTGAAGATCCGTTATTTGAGGAGCTAAATCAATTGAGAAATGAGATAGCTATAAGAGAGGACGTAGCTCCATATATTGTATTTTCAGATATGACACTTTTAGAGATGGCAGAGTACAAACCTAAAAATAGATGGGATATGCTAAAAATTAGAGGAATAGGAAATCAAAAGTTTAAAAATTATGGAGAAGAGTTCTTAAGAGTAATTAATAGGTATGATGATGAGGACATGGAAAGAGTGAAACAGGAGAGTAAACTCTACGAGGGATTAGATGATGAGAAGATAGATACCTTGAAAAAAAGATTGGGAGTGACAATGGAGAATGAAAAAGTAAAGGAGATTCTTTATGAGACAGTTCTCAATTTTCTTGTAAAATAGATCTAATATAAAAAGAGCAATGCCCTAGTGTTTTTTAGAGTATTGCTCCTCTTTTTTATCTTCTAAAGAGATATTTAGATAGCTTAATATAGAGTTACAGAAATCTTTTCCAAAAATATGAGATAAAACTTCATAGTAATTTAGAATAAAGGGACGGTACTCATCTGTTTTGAAACCGATTGGGTTTTCTCTCCTGAAATAGGGAGATTTAGATTTTTCAATATCCATACATGGAAAATCAGAATCATTGAGTGAGAGATAGTTGTTTCCTTTAGTTGGAACAAAGATATATAGAGTATTTTCATCCAATATTATTTCAAGTGGATAGATTGAACACCAAAGAGATTTTGTATCAATTATCTCCCCAAGACTCATATGATTATCAATACATATTTTATGAATAGCACAAAGGCTTCTATCTATGTGTACACAAGAGCAGGTACATCTATCAAAAACAGTTTCAACCATATTTTCAGGAATTAAAAATTGATCATTTTTAATGGAAGTTAAAATCTCTTTTTCAGTCATCCCCTCCTCCTTCATAATGGATATAGCTTGAGTTAAGTTGTTGTACTCTTTGAGATTATCCAAGATAATCTCACGAGCTTTGGAGTTAAACTCATAGGGGAACTGTACACAACAGTTGGTAAGACAGTTAAAGCAATCGAAATTACTCAACCATTCAAAACTTCTTACATCAATGATAGCTGAGTAGTCATTATTTAAAAAAGTCACCTCCATTTTAATCTTCTCTATCTTAGCAAAATAATCTCTTATTCTTTTTTCTAATTTTGGGGATAAATCCCTATCGTGCATAAAATATCTCATAAATCCTCCTATAAAACATCTGTTCTAAGTATACTATTTTTTCAAAATTTAAGCTACAACTATTTTTATTTTTTGGTAAAAAATGATAAAGAAAAAATTTTTTTATGATTAAAAATTGATTGTTCTAATAAATTAAATATGATATAATTACTAAAGGATAAAATGAAAGATGAGGATATGAAATGAAAAAGAGTTTAGTTGTAAAACTTATTTATGAGTTTTATTTTTTAATGTTTGCTCTTACAGAAAGAAAGAAAAAACCCACAGATGCAAACAAGATAGCTAATAAATTTCTAAATTATAATAATAAAAGAGTGATGAAAAGTATTGAAAATAAGAAGATAAACAAAGTTTTAATATTACTTCCTCATTGCTTACAAAAATATTCTTGTGTTTTTAAAGTGACATCTGATATAGAGAATTGTAAAAGATGTGGTCAATGTGTAATAGGTGATTTTTTGAACATAAAGAAAGAGTTTCCTATAGAGGTAAAAGTAGCTACTGGTGGAACTCTCGCTAGAAAGCATATAAAGAGTATAAGACCAGATCTAGTGATGGCAGTAGCTTGTAAAAGGGATTTAGTATCGGGAATACATGATGCTTATCCAGTAAATGTATATGGAATTTTTAATGAAATAGTAAATGAACCTTGTATAGATACAACTGTTTCAATAGCAAAAGTGAAAGAATTTTTAAATAAAATATTTTAATATTAATATACAGGAGGTAGAACTTGAAAATTAGATATTTTTTAGGAGCCCTTATTTTTGTATTGGGAGTTTCAGCCTTTGCATCAGAAAAAGAGGATTTGGCCTTTGTAGACGAATTATATAAACAGAAAAAATTTGATCTAGCAATAGTGGAATCAAAAAGTTTTTTGGATAAATATCCAACATCTAAATATAATAAAAATATTCAAGATAGGATAGCAAAAGTATATTTTTTACAGAAGGATTATCCCAATGCAATAAAGTATTTTAAAATTTTGTTGATGAATAATAATCTGAAAGAAGATGATAAAAATGAGATAAGATACTATTTAGTAAGATCTTATGCAGATATTGGAGACGAAAAAACAAGTGACGAGTATTTGAGTACAATAAATAGTAAGAGTGATTATTACGAAAAGGCTATATATGACAATGGAACTGCCTATTTAAGCAGTGAAAATTATGTTATGGCAGAAAAAGAGTTTCAAGAAGTGATGAACTTAAATAAGAAGTACTATAATGATTCGGTTTTAAGTATGGCGTTATTATCTTATAACAAAGGAGATTATAATAGGAGTATAGCTTATTTAGATCAATATTCACAAATAAAGGGAAAGAAAAATATTATTTTTATGAACTACCTATTGGGATCTAGTTACTATAAATTAAATCAAGCAGATTTAGCTATAAGATACTTTGAAGATGGATTGAATGAAAATAAAAATAGTGCATATGGGAAAAAAGCTGGGTTAAATCTAATAGAGATATATAGTAACAAGGGTGAATTGGAGAAAGCAGAGAGTAAGTTAGCTATTTTAAAGGGGAGCAAAGAGTATGATGAAGGGTTGAGAATATTAGGAGACTCTTATGCTACTAAAGGTGATTATGATAAGGCTGTAGAATACTACAATCAAGTGAAAGATCTCTCTAATCCTAAATTGCTATATAGTTATGGTTTTTCCCTTTATAAATTAAATAAATTAAAAGAGGCACAGACTTATTTTGAAAGTTTGAAGAGTAGTTCCTTTTATAATCAGGCTATATACTATATTTTTGCTATTGATTACAAATTGGGAAATTATAAAAAGATAATAAAAAATAGAAATGAAGTAAAGAGAGTTGTAGTAAACCAAAAGGATACAGAGAGCATAAATACAATTATAGCCAATTCAGCCTATGAAGTTGGAGATTACAAGATATCAAAGGATTACTATGCTAGAAACTATACATTAAAACCTAACTTAGAGAGTCTTTATAGAATAATTGTAATAGATTCTAGATTGGGTGATGTAGAGGATATAAAGAGAAGATTTTCAGAGTATAAGGGTAAATTTGCTAGTGATAAAAAATACAAGAAGAATATCTATATATCTGTAGGTGAACTTTATTACAAAAAGGATATGTTAGATGAGAGTGTAGAGGTATATAGAGAGTATCTCAATGAGAATCAGGATTTTGATGTTTTAAATAACTTAGTATCAGTGCTATTAGTTAAACAAAATTATTCTGAGATGATGAAGTATTTAGATGGAGCAGACAGCTCACCAAATAGTGTATATTTGAGAGGAATTGCATCAATGGGAATGGGAAATTATTCTGATGCAAGTGGATATTTTACAATAGTAGAGCAAGATACAGCAACAACACCAGAGCTATTAGAAAAGATTAAATTTAATAGGGTGAGAAACTCTTTCCTATGGGGAAAATATGATGAAGCAATAAAATTTGGAGAAGAGTATTTACAAACTTATCCAGAGGGAGCTAATAAAGGTGAAGTTTTGGATAAGACAGCAATTAGTTATTTTAGACTGGATAATTATGATAAGAGTAGAGAGTATTATTCAAAATTAAGAGAGTTACCAGAAAATAGTGAGTATGCAAGATTCCAAATAGCTGATTCGTACTATGCTCAAGGAAAATATGATCTAGCAGAGACAGAGTATAAGAGTTTATTTAGTGAATTTCCAGAGGGAAAATACTCTGAAAATGCTAATTATTGGTATTTAAATGCTTTGGTTAATCAGGGCAAATTAGATGAGTTTGAAAAGAGTAAAGGGGAGTTTTTAGCAAAATATCCTAATTCAACTATGAGATCAAATATCTATATATTAGCTGGACAGATATATGAGAAAAAGGGAGATAGAGAGGGAGTATTAACAAACTATGAAAAGCTTTATAGTAGCTCTTCAGATCCTAAAACAAAAGATGAAACTGCTACAAAAATTATAGATATTCATATTGCTACTGATAAGCTTGAAGAAGCAATGAACTATATAGCCAACTTAGAAAATCTTGAGATAAAAAGTTATTATAATTCATTAATATATGAAAAACAAGGTAAAAAAGAGGAAGCTTTAAAAGAGTATAATAACCTTTTAAAAGGTGAAAAGTATAAAGGGTTTGCTGGAATAAACTTGGGAAATCACTATTTTGATACTAAGGACTATAAAAAAGCTAGAGAGTATTATAAAATAGTTGATGGATTAGAAAGTACACCATATAAAGATTTTATTCTGTATCAACTTTCTACTATAGATGAACTTGAAGGTAAGAATGAGAGTGCTTTGAGAGGATATACAAAGGGATATGTATTATATAAAGGGGAGTATTCTGATCTATCTAAATTAAAGGCAGCACAAATCAATGAAAAACTGGGAAAAGAGAAAGATGCTGTGGCACTGTACAAGGAGTTATATGCGTTAGAGAATTTCCAATATAAGAGCTTTGTATTAGAAAAATTAATATATTTTACATTAAAAAAAGGTAATAAAGTTGAAGCAAAAAAATATTATTTAGAATTACAAAAAATAGATAAAAAAACTTCAGAAAAATACAATCAATTTTTTAACCAGGAGGCTTAACTATGAAAAAACTATTAACAGTATTATTTTTAGCAACTACTATTTGTGCTATGGGAGCAGATGAGGGTGTAACAGCCTTAGATAAACAGGTTCAGGGAGTTAATAAGGAGCAACTTGAGATAAGAGAGATTCCTACAGAAGAGGTAATATTAGAGAATCAAAAAATAGAGTCAGGAGCTATAAAAGTAACAAATGATAACTATCAAAATCAAACTCAAAAGATAAAAGTGGTACAAGGGGATAAGAGTGCTCTTGAAGAGGAACTATCTCAAGGTGTGGAAGAGAAGTCATATTGGAAATATATTTTGGGTGGTTTAGGAGTTGTAGCTTTAATTATTGCATTATAGATTGAATAAAATACTTATTTTTTAGGAGGACAGATGTACTATTTAACAAATGGTGGAATACTAATGTATGTGATACTTATTATGTCAATAGTAGGTGTTAGTGCTATTATAGAGAGATTTATATATTTTGCTAAAAACGAGAGAGAGAATAGAGGCTTTTTATCAAAAGAGATAAAAGAGGGCTTAGATAGTGGAAATTTAAAAGATTTAATAATTATGTTGAACAAAGAGAAAAGTTCTGTGTCAAAGGTATTGAAAGAGGTGCTTTATGAACTTTATAAAAATCCAAATGCCACTACACAAAAATTAGAGGAAAAGGGTAAAGAGAAAGCTATGTATCAAGTTACTCAACTGGAAAGAAATATGTGGTTAATATCTTTAGCAGCTCACCTAACTCCATTGATTGGATTGTTGGGAACAGTTACAGGAATGATTAAGGCATTCCAAGCTGTTGCACTATATGGAACAGGAGATGCAGCTGTACTAGCTAAGGGGATATCTGAAGCACTATTTACAACAGCAGGAGGACTTTTAGTGGCGATACCAGCTTTAATGTTTTACAATTATTTTAATAAAAAGATAGAGAGAATAATATCTGATATGGAAATAACTACTACAGAGCTTATAAACTATTTTAGAAAGTAGGAGACCAATTATGAAAATAGAAAGATATAAAAAAAGAGGAGAGTTAATTTTGGAACTTACCCCTCTAATAGACGTGGTATTTCTTTTACTAATCTTTTTTTTGGTGGCAACAACTTTTGATGATATGAAGGGTGGGATCAAGATAGAATTGCCACAATCTACAATTAGAGAGATATCAGATATAAAAGAGATACAGGTAATAGTGGATAGAAATAAAAAAATAGTCCTCAACTATAAAGAGAAGGGTAAAAGTGAAAAGATAAGTGTAAATAAAGAGAATTTAAAAGCTAAACTATCAGAGAAGTTAGCTAATTCAACAGAAAAAAATGTGATAATTAGTGCAGATAAAAAGATAGACTATGGGTATATAGTAGATATAATGACTATATCAAAAGAGGCAGGAGCTTCATCACTAGACATAGATACAGCAGATAAAAAATAGAGGAGGGGCTTATGAAAAAAGATGATGGAATAAGTATACTCCTTTCAATAGTGATAAATATAATTATAGTTATACTAATTCCAAGTTTATCGACAAAAAGAGTGGAAAACCAAAAGATAAAAATAGGTTTAGTAGCTTATGAAAATAAGAATAGAACAAAGTTAGATGGACAGAAAAATAGTAATAGTAGTGAAAAAAAGAGCTCTCAAGAGTTACAGAAAAAGATTAAAAAAACTAATGAAGTAAAAAAAGTAGAGGAGAAGAAAAAAGAGAAAACTCCAAATAAATCTAAAGATAAGATAGATATGGAGAGCTTAAACAACATAGTTACTAATATTTCTGCTCCTAAGATTGAAGTTATAAAAAATCTTCAACCAAATCCAAGTGCAAGAAAGATAAAAGAGATAAAAGCTCCAACTAAAGAGTTTGCTCAGAAAGAGAGAATGGAATCCAATAGTAATTTAAGTAAGGATATAGTTCTTGCTAAAGAGGAGATCGTAACTGAAAATGAGAAGCTAGATTTAAAAGAGGATGATAAGATAGCTTTTAACTCTGAAGTAGGTAAAGATGAGTCTTTTGATAGAATACTTAAAATTACAGGAGAGACAGAGGGACTTCCAAGTGGTTATAGATTGGGAACAGAAGATGGAGATATAATAGCTAAATGGGATGGGTCAAATAGAGAGCCAGTATATCCAGAAAGTGCTCAATTAAAAGGATTACACGGTAGTGTAAGAATTAAAATGGAGATAGATGAGAGTGGAAATGTAAAATCTCTTCATTTAGAAAAAGGTAGTGGAGTTCCTGAGATAAACAATGCTATTGAAGAGGTTGGAAGAACATGGAAAATATATTTAAATAAAAATGGTTTAAGTGTAGAGGGAAATGTAATCTTGGAATATAATTTCATACTAAAGGGGAAGATTGACTAATTATTAAATATTACAAGAGGTGAAAGGATGATTCTTTTAGGATTCAGATTGGAAAGAAATTTAAAAGAGGAGCTAGAGAATAATTTTGAAAATGAATTAACATTTGCTGAAAATATAAGCGAATTTATAGATTTTTTAAAAACAAAAAAGTATGAAGCTATAATTATTGAGGAGAAAAACCTTCAAGAAGAGGCATTGATAAATCTTATAAAAAAGGTTGGAGAGTATCAAAAGAAAGGTGTTATAATTGTTTTAGGAGAGACTTCAAACTTAAAAGTAGTAGCTGGAAGTGTTAAAGCAGGAGCTTATGATTATATTTTAAAACCTGTGGATACTCCAACTATAATAAAAGTGATAGAGAAGTCTGTAAAAGATTATAAACTTTTAGCAGAGCGTATAGATAAGCATAAGAGTTCTGGAGATAAATTAATAGGACAGACAAAAGAGATTGTGGAGCTATATAAGATGATAGGAAAGGTTGCCACAAGTAGAGTTCCTGTTTTAGTTGTAGGAGAGAAGGGAACAGGAAAAACAAGTGTAGCTAAGGCTATTCACCAATTTAGTGATTGGTCAAATAAACCTTTAATCAGTATAAACTGCACTTCATTTCAAAATGAACTATTGGAAAGAAAGATGTTTGGTTATGAAAAGGGAGCATTTAAAGGGGCTGTATTTCCACAGATAGGAGAATTAGAGAAAGCTAATGGAGGAACACTTCATTTAGGGAATATCGAATCTCTAAGTCTAGATCTACAATCTAAAGTACTTTACTTTTTAGAAGAGGGAGAGTTCTTTAGAATGGGTGGAGCAGAGCCAATAAAAATAGATATTAGAGTTGTTGCAACAACTTGTGAAAATTTAGAGGAATTAATAAATCAAGGAAAATTTATAGATGAATTATATAGAAAATTAAGAGTCTTAGAAGTAAATATTCCTCCATTGAGAGATAGAAAAGATGATATTCCATTGATAGTAGATCACTATCTATTAGAATGTAATGATGAGTTACACAAAAATGTAAAAGGAATTAGTAAACCAGCATTGAAAAAGATGTTGAGATATGAGTGGCCAGGAAATGTAAATGAGTTAAAAAATGCTGTGAAATCAGCTGTTGCCCTATGTAGAGGTACATCTATATTGATAGAGGATCTACCTAGTAATGTATTGGGAACAAAGATTACAAAGAAAAAGGGAGAGAGTCAGATTTCAGATTTGAAAGAGTGGATAAGATCTGAATTAGTTGAATTTAAGAATAATAATCAACAAGACTATTATGGAAATATCATATCAAAAGTAGAGAAAGAATTGATACGTCAAGTGTTGGAGATAACTAATGGAAAAAAAGTAGAGACTGCTGAGATCTTAGGAATAACAAGAAATACCCTAAGAACAAAGATGAGTAACTACGGTTTGGAGTAAAAGATGCATATAACATTATATAGAAAATATAGACCTAAAAATTTTGAAGAGGTAGCAGGACAAAAGGAGATAGTAAGGACATTAAAAACTTCGTTAGAGAATGGGAAAATGTCACAAGCCTATCTGTTTACAGGACCTAGAGGTGTTGGAAAAACTACACTAGCAAGGCTTATAGCTAAAGGGGTTAACTGTTTAAAAGATGGGATTACAGGTGAGCCTTGTAATGAGTGTGAAAACTGTATCGCTATTAATAATGGAACTTTTTTAGATATGATTGAGATAGATGCTGCCTCTAATAGAGGAATAGATGAGATAAGACAATTAAAAGAGAAGATAAACTATCAACCTGTTAAAGGAAGAAAAAAAATATATATAATAGATGAGGTTCATATGTTGACTAAGGAGGCGTTTAATGCCTTACTAAAAACATTGGAAGAACCACCAGAACACGTTATATTTATATTGGCAACAACAGAAGTTGATAAGATACCAGCAACGATAATATCTAGATGCCAGAGATATGATTTTAAGACTTTAACCCTAAGCTCAATGAGAGAGCAGTTACAATTTATTGCAGAGAAAGAGGGTGTAACTCTTCCTGATGATGTAGCAGAGCTTATCTATGAGAGTTCTGGTGGAAGTGTAAGAGATGCAGTTTCAATCTTAGAGAGAATTATGATCACTTGTTTTGGTGAAGAGATTACATTAGAAAAGAGTGAAAAGATATTAGGAGTAACTTCAGCAAGAAAGATGGAGGAGTTCCTAACTGAAGTAAATAATAAAAATTATACTAATCTTATAAAGATGTTGGATCTATTTTGGAACGAGTCACTGGATATAGAGCTATTTTTTAAAGATTTTGCTAAGTATTGTAAGGGACTGATGAGTAGAGAAAAGCTTTCTGTGGAGCAAGGAGTTTCTATTATAGGGTGTATTTTTGATTCTTTAAATAAATTTAAATATGAAGAGGATAAGAGATTGATAGGTTATGTAATAGCAGATAACTTAATCAAGAAAAATCAACCTAGAGAAAAAATTGTTGAAAAAATAATAGAAAAAGAGGTAGCAGTTCCAATGCCAGTGAGTTCATCAAACTCAGAAGAAAAAGGAGTTTTAGAAGGGGTAACTCTAGAATATATTTCAGGTAGATGGAATGAGATCCTTAAAGAAGCTAAAAAAGAGAAGATAACTTTAGGAGCATTTCTTGTCACAGCAAAACCTTATATATTAGAGGGAGACACTCTATATGTAGGTTTTGATGCAGAGAGTACATTTTGTAAAGAGCAGATGGAAAACAGTATGTACAATGATGTATTTTTAGAGGTTGTTAAAAAATTAATAAATCCTAAAATAAAGGTAAAATATGTGTCTTTAGGTAAGAAAAGAGAGGATAAAAAAGATAGTGAAGATTTTACAAAAAAAATAGTGGATTTCTTTGGTGGAGAAATTATGGTATAATATGTAAGGAGAAAAAATGATTTTACTAAGTAGTGTGTTAACAATTATTCTTTTATTTCTTCTTTCACTTCTTATGCCTGTGATGAGTTTTGCTCTTCCTGTCTATAAGATTAAAAAAATGAAGGATTTTTCTTGTAGAGAGAAGTTAGTGGCAAATATAGTTGTTATGGGAGCAATAGCAGTAATAAATCCTATGTTATTATATTTTTATGTAGGGTTTTTCCTTGTGATTGAGGTACTGTATAAGTATTTTGAAAAAGGAATGACGAAGATAAAAAAATTTGATAGAATAGTTATAATTTCAATTGTTATAACTGCTCTAATGGGATTTCTATTATTTTGTCTAAGGGATAAGATTGATGCTAATATGGATATCTTGTTGGAGTTCTATCAAAAGAATTTTCAAATTAGCAAGGTTGAAAGTATTAAAATTTATGAAGAGATGAAAGAAAACTTTATATACTATACTTTTATATATAGTATTCTAAATGTATTTGTAATATATGTATCATTAGATTCAGATGATTACCATAAGTGGGAGATATCTTTTGAGTGGTTACTGGTATATATAGTTAGTTATTTTATGATTCACCTATTGAAATTTGATAATTTTTATGTTATAAATGCTTTAAATATAGGTGAGACAATATTTATATTTTATGGAATAAAGAGTATATATGCTACTCTTTATGAAAAGATAAAGTATAAGGGAATTGATAATGCAATAGCTGTAATGATAGGGCTATTATTTCCATTTGGAACTTTTCTATTGGGAGTTTTAAAGGGATTTAGAATAGATAGAGATACTAAGAAGAGATAATTGGAGGATAAAAAATGGCAAAAATACAGGTAATATTGACACAAGATGTAGCAGGACAAGGAAGAAAAGGGGATATAGTTTCAGTTTCAGATGGATATGCTCATAACTTTTTAATAAAAAATAATAAGGGTATTATAGCAACTCCAGAAGAGTTAAAAAAAATAGAAAATAGAAAGAAAAAAGAAGAGAAAAAACAACAAGAGGAAAGAATAAAATCTGAAGAGTTGAAAAAAGTTATTGAAGCTAAAAAAGTGGAGATAAAAGTAAAAACTGGAGAGAATGGTAAACTATTTGGAGCAATTACAAATAAAGAGGTAGCAGCAGCTCTAGAGCAAACTTTTGGTCTAAAAATAGATAGAAAAAAAATAGAGTGTAATATAAAGAGCTTAGGGGATCACACTGCTATTGTAAAACTTCACACAGATGTAAAAGCAGAGGTAAAAATAGTAGCTAAAGCTCAATAATAGAGATTAGGAGTAAAAATGCTAGATATAGAAAATTTGAAAAAAATTCCAAGTAGTATGGAGGCAGAGAAATCTGTATTAGGTGGAATACTTTTAAAACCAGATATTTTTGGTGATATTGTAGAGATACTTAATCCCAATGATTTTTATAAAAATGGTCATAAATTAATATATGAAGCTATGAGGGATCTGTATAATACAGGAACACAGATTGACCCTATAGTAGTGGTAAATAGATTAAAGAAAAATGATAAATTTGATGAACTGGTTGGAGAAGAGTTGCTGTATGAGATAATATCTGATGTTCCAACAGCAGCTAATATTATAGAATATGCAAAAATTGTAAAAGAGAAGTCTACCTTGAGAAGATTAGGAGAGGTGGGGACAAAAATTGTTGAACTGGCCTATGAGGGATATGAAGAGGTCGATACAATCTTAGATAAGGCCGAAGGAATGATTTTTAAAATCTCTGAGAATGTAGATTCCAAAGATTTAGTTAGTTTAAAAGATGTGATAGCACAGGAGTTTATAAGATTAGAAAAAGTCTATCAAAATAAGGGTGTTGCTACAGGGATATCTTCTGGATTTTCAGATTTTGACCAGATGACGAGTGGATTCCACCCTTCAGATTTGGTAATCTTAGCTGCTAGACCAGCTATGGGAAAGACAGCCTTTGCTCTAAACTTAGCTTTGAATGCAGCTATGAAAAATAACAAAGGTGTTTTACTATTTAGTTTGGAGATGTCAAGTTCTCAATTGTTACAGAGATTGTTATCTATTGAAGCAGGAATAGGACTTCAAAAAATAAGAAATGGTTTTTTAGATCAAGATGATTGGGGAAAATTAGGTCTTGCTAGTATGAAATTATCTAATTCAGAGATAAATATTGCAGACCTACCAAATGTTAATGTACTAGAGATAAGAGCCATTGCTAGAAGATTAAAGGCAGCGGGAAAATTAGATATGATAGTGATAGACTATCTTCAGTTGATAAAGGGTAGTAATGCAAAAAATGATAGTAGACAACAGGAGATATCTGAGATCTCTAGAGCCTTAAAAGGAATAGCTAGAGAGTTGGATATACCAATAATTGCTCTATCACAGCTATCCAGAGCAACGGAGCAAAGAGCTGATAGGAGACCTATGCTTTCAGACTTGAGAGAGTCAGGAGCTATAGAGCAAGATGCTGATATGGTACTATTCTTGTATAGAGATGACTATTACAATGAGGAATCTGAAGATAAGGGACTTACAGAGGTAATAATAGGAAAACAAAGAAATGGACCTGTAGGAACTGTAAAGTTGAGATTTTTTCACGAATACACAAAATTTGCAAATTTTAGTGCAAAAGCAGATGAATAATTTAGAGAGGATTGATAATGTTGAAAAAAGTTGAATTATTAGCACCAGTAGGAAATATGGAGAAGTTTAAAATGGCTCTTCATTATGGTGCAGACGCTGTATTTTTAGGCGGAAAGATGTTTAACCTAAGAGCAGGAAGTAATAATCTTTCTGATGAAGAGTTAGAGTATGCAGTTAAATATGCACACGAAAGAGGAAAAAAAGTATACATAACTTTAAATGTAATCCCTCATAACGAGGAGTTAGATCTACTACCAGATTATGTAAAATTCTTGGATAAAGTGGGAGTAGATGGAGTTATTGTAGCTGACTTAGGAGTTTTCCAAATAGTTAAAGAAAACTCAAATCTATCAATAAGTGTAAGTACACAAGCAAGTAACACAAACTGGCGTTCAGTAAAGATGTGGAAAGATTTAGGAGCTAGAAGAGTAGTTTTAGCTAGAGAGATATCTTTGGATAACATAGCAGAGATAAGAGCTAAAGTACCAGATATTGAATTGGAAGTTTTTGTACATGGAGCTATGTGTATGGCTATCTCTGGTAGATGTTTACTAAGTAATTATATGACAGGAAGAGATGCTAATAGAGGAGATTGTGCTCAAGCTTGTAGATGGAAGTACAATCTAGTAGAAGAAACAAGACCAGGAGAGTATATGCCTGTTTATGAAGATGAGCACGGTACATATATATTCAACTCTAGAGATCTATGTACAATAGAGATAATAGATAAAATATTAGATCTAGGGGTAGACTCATTAAAAATAGAGGGAAGAATGAAGGGAATATACTATGTGGCTAATGCTGTAAAAGTATATAGAGATGCCATAGATAGCTACTATTCAGGAAATTACCAATACAACCCTAAATGGTTAGAGGAGTTAGAATCAACATCTAACAGATCATATACAAAAGGATTCTATCTAGGTAGAGCTGGAATAGAGTCTCAAAACTACAATGATAGAAATTCATATAGTCAAACTCACCAATTAGTAGCTAAAGTTGAAAAGAAACTATCTGATAACGAATATATCTTAGCAATAAGAAATAAATTATTAGTTGGAGAGAAGTTAGAGGTAGTTAGTCCAGGGATAGGAACTAGAGAGATAACTCTACCACCAATGATACTTATGAATAAGGATAAAGAGGTTGAGTCTGTAGAAGCAGCTAATCCAAACTCTTTTGTAAAGATAAAAATAGATGAAGAGTTAAATGAATTGGATATGTTAAGAAAAAGAATTTAGTATTAATATAGGGGGATAATTATGAAAAAATTTCTAATTATGAGTATGTTTATAATGAGTGCTCTATCTTTTGGAGCACAATTGAAAGTTCCAGCTGATGTAGAAAAAGAGATCAACAATTCAGCTAGAAGTTTTGACAGCTCTCAAAGAGTGAACTTTATAAATTGGCAAAAGAGATCTTATTTGAAAATTGAAAGCTTAGGAAAAGAGTCAGGTATTCCAGAAGATGAATTTTTAAGAATAAAAAATAGACTTCATAGAATGTATGGAAGTAACTATGCAAAACAACTTCAAATATTACCAGAGGAGATGAATGATTATAGAGAGCTGGTAAGAAGAGTACAAGAGGCTACTAAAGGTAATATAGTAGATGAAGAGGTCAATGAAAAAGCTAAGGAACAGATGAAAGCAACTCTATTGAATGCAGTTAGAGTTCCAACTGAAATTTTAAATGTTTATCAAGAGTCAGCAAAAGAACTTTTTCCAAATAACTATGTGATGCAGGAAAAATTTGTAAGTGCTTGTATAAGAGATTACTATAATATTCTACCCCTACTAAAAAAAGAGTTAGAAAAAGAGAATAAAAAATAACTTAAAAGAACACATTGATTTATTATGTAAATTGATGTGTTCTTTATTGCTCTGAACAAAAAAATAAAAAAAATATTGACTTTTTTAACAATGTAAAGTATATTAAATTGTTAAAAAAAATAATTTTAGATAAAGGAGTTGATAAGGAAGAAATGAAAAAGAGACAAGTATCCCTTTCTTGTGCATTATTGCCAATAATATTTTTGGTGGTAATACTTTTTTATTCTGTACAGATAGCACAACTAGAAGTACATATACCAATATTCATGTCAGCAATATTTGCTGGTTTTGTAGCTTTAATATGTAAATATGCAACTTGGAATGAGTTGGAAGATGGAGTCGTAGAAACGATAAAAATGTCAATGAGAGCTGTTCTAATTTTAATGATAATAGGAATGGTTATAGGAAGTTGGATTTTATCAGGAATAGTTCCATCAATGATATACTATGGATTAAAAATTATAAATCCAGTAGTATTTTTACCAGTAACAGTTATAATATGTTCAGTAGTTTCACTTGCAACTGGAAGTTCGTGGAGTACAGCTTCAACAGTTGGAATAGCCTTAGTTGGAATAGGTGAAGGTTTGGGATTACCAAGGCCAATAATAGCTGGAGCAATAATATCAGGAGCATACTTTGGAGATAAGTTATCCCCAATGTCAGACACCACAACATTAGCACCAGCAATGGCAGGAGCTACACTATTTGATCATATAAAACATATGTTATATACAACTATTCCTTCATATTTAATAACACTGATAGGATTTGTATTTTTAGGAATAAAACATAGTTCAGGAGGAGAGGTTGATATTGCTCAAATAAATGATATTTTAAATGCATTATCCAATTCATTTAAAATAAGTCCATTTCTTCTATTAATTCCAGTATTTGTAATAGGTATGGTTGTAATGAAAGTTCCAGCAATACCAGGATTATTTAGTGGTGCAATAATAGGGGCATTAGCAGCAGTATTTGTTCAAGGAGTGCCATTGAAACAAGCTTTATATTCACTACATTATGGGTTTAATGGTCAAACAGGAAATGCTATGGTAGATGAATTATTGAATAGAGGAGGATTGAACTCTATGATGTGGACTGTTTCAATAATTCTATGTGCAATGACTTTTGGTGGAATAATGGAGAAATCTGGAATGTTAGGAAGAATAGCTCAGGAGATTTTGAAGTTTGCAAACACAACAGGTAAATTGATATTGGCGACACTATTAACACCAGTATTCATAAACTCTGTAGCTGGGGATCAGTATCTGTCAATAGTTATCCCTGGTAGAATGTTTAAAGAGAGTTATGAAAAGCGTGGATTAGCTCCTAAGAATCTTTCTAGAGCTTTAGAAGATTCTGGAACAATGACATCAGCCCTAATTCCTTGGAATACTTGTGGAGCATTTATGATGGGAGCATTAGGAGTAGGAGCTTGGGTTTATGTTCCATACTGTCTATTTAATATAATCTCACCATTGATTTCAGCTTTCTATGGTTTCACTGGAATAACAATTGAGAAAATAAAAAAATAATTTAAAAGTAAAAGGAAAAAATTACTGTATTGAATAGTAACTTTTTCCTTTTTATAAGATAGTATAAAAAATTTTGTGTAAATAAAAATCTCTCTTGATTATTGATGAATTATAAGTATAATTTAATTAATATCAAGGGAGGTTTTTTTATGTCTTTATTACCTAAAGAACTTATTAAAGAAATTGTTAAAAAAGGAAATTTTAAGTCTG
>NZ_JAGIRL010000030.1 GCF_019012925.1 Fusobacterium sp. | reverse complement strand
TCTTTTGTTCTTCGCTTGGATAAATTCTAAATTTATATGCTTTTAGCTGTTTCATTAGTCTACCTCCTTCAAAATTATTTACTCTTTTGTCCTTGTTCCTCTATATACTTTTTTATGACTTCAAGTGGAGCTCCTCCAGTGATCAACAAACAAAAACTTTTAGACCAAAACATTTCTTTCCAAAGATATTTTCTTGTATGTGGAAATTCTTTTTTTATTATTAATACAGCAAAAATACTGAATGACAATTGCTATCTAATTCCATTGTTTTCACTCCTATTTTTATATATCTACTGATTATGTTATATCACTTTATCTTCTAAAAAGCAATAGAGCAATTCATCGCACCACCTATAGAGGTGGGTGACTTCTTGCTCGTTAAGTTAAAAAAATGGATAGTTTAATAGAACATTTTTCGCCATATTTTTTAGCAGAAGTCAATCAATACATTAAATATCAAATTTTAACTAAAGAAAAAAATGAAGATACATTATTTTCTATAGGTATTAATTATGGTGTCATTAAATTTTTAAATAATAAATAAAAATTCCCTCTTCCATCTTATGATAAAAAAGGGGTATATATGGTATTGCTAGATTTCTCATAGAGATTATGACACCTTAATTTTCTATTTTTGCAAAATTACAAACTACTACTTAGGGTGTATTACTCACTATAAGTTTTTACTTAAATGGTATAGCATATTTTTGAGCACAAAAAAAAGACCTTCTTCAAAATTTTTTGAAGAAAGTCTTAAATTTCTACATCAGACCTGAGTAGTTACATAATTGTAAAAAAAAGCACATCTAAAAGATGTGCTAACCTACAAAGTGGTGCCTAGAGCCGGAATCGAACCGGCACGGTAACTAAATACCACAGGATTTTAAGTCCTGTGCGTCTACCTGTTCCGCCATCCAGGCAGTTGCCTTCACAACAAATTTATTCTACTATATTTATATTATTTTGTCAATATTTTTTTATTAAGCTTGGAATTTTATTTCTCCTTTTACTACAGTCATCTCAACACTATAATCTGGATTTAATAAAACTATATCTGCATCTTTTCCCTCTTGAAGAACACCTGCATTTAAACCAAACTCTTTAGCAGCGTTTGTACTTGTCATCTTAACTGCATCAAATATACTATATCCTAACTCTATCATATGTTTAAATGCTTTATCCATAGTAAGTACACTTCCTGCTAAACTATTATTACTTACAAGTCTAGCTTGTCCATCTCCTACATATACATCTAATTCACCTAATTTATAATTTCCATCAGGTAAACCTGTAGCACACATAGCATCAGTTATACATAGTACTCTGTCTACACCCTTAGCTTTTATTAAAAGTCTTACTGCCTCTGGATGTACATGGATCTTATCAAAAATTATCTCTGCATTAACATTATCATTAACCATTACAGCACCTACTACACCAGGTTCTCTATGAGTGAATCCTTTCATTCCATTATATGTATGAGTAGCATGTGATATTCCTGCTTTTACAGCTTCTTGAACCTCTTCAAAAGAGATACCAGAGTGTCCTACTGAAACTACTACATTGTTCTCTTTTAAGTATTTTATAGATTCTAGAGCACCTTCTCCCTTAGCAGCCATTGAAAATAATTTTACAAGTCCTGGTTTTACATTTAGATACTCTTCAATCTCCTGAATTCCAGCTGGTTTAATATATTTATCATTTTGAGCTCCCTTATACTGAACATCAAAATATGGTCCTTCCATATGTGCACCAAATATATTTGCACCTTCTATTCTCTCATTTTGTAATTTTCCTATTTTTTCCAATACCTCTTTTAATGTCTCTTTATCACTTGTCAAAGTTGTTGCTAAAAAGTTAGTTGTTCCATGTTTAACTATAAATTTAGATATAGTTCTCAATGCCTCTTCGCTATTATCCATAGCATCAGCACCACCTGCACCATGAATATGAACATCTATAAATCCTGGAACTATATATCTTCCCTCTACATCTATTCCACCTAATTCTCCAAACATAGTTCCTTCATAGATCTTCTTTATCTTTCCATCTCTTAATACGATTGCTCCATTTATTATTCTATCTGGTAAAACTATTTTAGCATTTGTTAATATTAATCCTGACATAAGAATCCCCCTCTTAAACCTTGAATTTTAAAATCAATATATCTGCCTTACATTAATATTTTATTACATTTTTATTATTTTAACAATGATTTTTTTTAATTTTTCTAAGAAAGTTGATTCTGTATGCACATATCTACTGTATTTTATTTTTATTCTCTTCATTCCCTGACCACACTCTAATCTCTTTAATTTTCACTCTCTATTTCCTCTGTCTCACTATCCTCAACAACTATTTTTTTCTTTTTTGCCTCACCATTTTTTAGGATCTCAAGTACTTTTTCCTCTATCATTTTAAAAAGTTCCTTTTCCTCTTCTAGTCTATTCTTAACATTTTCCTTTCCCTGTCCTAGTCTGATATCTCCAAAACTAAACCAAGCTCCAGACTTTGAAACAATGTCATTATCTAAAGCTAATTCAAATATCTCTCCTACTCTTGTTATTCCTTTACCATACATTATTTGAAAATTAGCCTCTTTAAATGGTGGTGCTACCTTATTTTTAGTTATTTTTACAACAGTTTCATTCCCTATTATCTCATCTCCCTGCTTTACACTTCCAACTTTTTTCACTTCCATTCTAACTGAAGCATAAAACTTTAATGCCTTTCCTCCTGTTGTTGTAGTCTGAGGTCCAAATCCAAAACCTCCTATCTTATCTCTTATCTGATTTATAAATATCATAGTAGTTTTTGATTTATTTAGAGATCCTGTTAATTTTCTTAAAGCTTTCGACATCAATCTTGCCTGTAATCCCATTTGTTGATCTGACATCTCACCATCTATTTCAGCTTTAGGTACTAGAGCAGCTACAGAGTCAATAACAATCAAATCTACAGCCCCAGATCTCACTAACATATCAGCAATCTCCAATGCCTGTTCTCCATAATCTGGTTGTGAAATCAATAATTCATCTACATTAACTCCTAAAACCTTAGCATATTCAGGATCTAATGCATGTTCAGCATCAATATAAGCCACTATTCCATTATTTTTTTGAGCTTGTGCTACAACATGAAGAGCTATCGTTGTTTTTCCTGAGCTCTCTGCACCATAGATCTCTACTATCCTTCCCTTAGGAACACCATTAACACCTAGAGCTATATCTATATTTAGACTTCCTGTAGATATAACATCTATCTCCATATTAAGATTGCTTCCTAATTTCATAATGGAACCCTCTCCAAAATCTTTTGTAATCTTTGTAAGTGCCTGTTCCAAAGCTTTTTCTTTACTCATCTCTTCTTTTTTTACAGCCATGTTCATCACCTATTCTTTATTTATAAAAATTGTATATCTATATCTATTAATAATATAACACATTATAATTATTTTGTAAATATAATTTTCTATAAATATAGATAAGAAGAAATTTAACTTTTTTTTACTCTAGTTTTATGCTATAATTCAGTTAATCTTATAAAACATTATATTGATTTGGGTGAACAGATATATGTATATGAATTTTTTGAAAAAATACTCTCTCTGGGTATTTTCTATATTTGTAAATTCTTTTGGAAACTGTTTGTTAATAAAAAGTAATATTGGTAGTGGTCCATGGATAGCGGCTAGTATGGGGATTGCACGATCTTCACATCTACAGATAGGTGTCTGTACTATAATTTTAAATTTTTTAGTCTATATACCTATTATCATTATATCTAAAAAGTTTAATCTTTTTAGATTGATAGGTTCATTTTTTGTAGCCTATATCTTTGGAATATTTTTAGATATGTTTTTAAATCTCTTTTCTACTATTTCATTTGAAAACTATCTATTGAGAATTTTAATATTTTTAATTGGAGATACAGTGCTTTCAGCTGGAATTTCAGTCTATCTTAGATTAAATATAGCTCTCAATCCATTTGATCAATTTTTACAAACAGTTAACGAATATTTAATCTCTGATATTAAAAAAGCTAATCTTGTCTATTTAGGAGTTCCTCTTATTTTGGCAATTAGCTTTGGAATATATAATGATTTTGATTTTACAGGAATTGGAATAGGAACACTAATTATGTTTCTCTTTAATGGAGTTTTTATTAAATTCTTCCACAAAAAAATTTCCATTCCTTCTGAAATCTTATTTCCTAGAAGATATATACAAAAACATTAAAAATTTTTATTAATATAATTAGGAGGATATTAGATGAAAAATATATTAGTTACTGGTGGTGCTGGTTATATTGGAAGTCATGCTGTAGCTGAACTTCTTGATTCAGGATATGAGGTTGTAGTTGTAGACTCTCTTGAAAATGGTTTTATAGAGTTAGTTGATAAAAGAGCTAAATTTTATCAAGGAAATGTTCAAGATTCTTCTATTATGGATACTATATTTTCAGAAAATAAAATAGATGCTGTTATGCATTTTGCTGGATATATAAAAGTCCCTGAAAGTGTTGTTGAACCTAACAAATACTATCTTAACAATACTTATACTGTAATGTGTCTTATAGAATCAATGAGAAAACACAATGTTAAAAATATTGTATTCTCATCTACAGCTGCTGTATATGGAGATGTAAAAGAGCCTGAGCCAGTTGAAGAGACTCACTCAACACTTCCTATCAATCCATATGGAATGAGTAAATTGATGTCTGAGAGAATTATTATGGATTCAGCTGCTGCTTATGGATTAAACTACTCTATTTTCAGATATTTTAATGTTGGTGGAGCACATGAAAAACATAATATTGGACAAAAAGGTGAGGGGATAACTGCTCTTATTCCACTTATATTAAAAGCTGCTAAAGGAGATATCCCTAAGCTATCTATCTATGGAAATGATTTTGATACTAAAGATGGAACTGGAATTAGAGATTATATACATGTTGTTGATCTAGTAAGAGCACACATTCTATCACTTAATAAGTTAGCTGAAAATAAAAGCAATATCTACAATTTAGGAAATGGTAATGGATTCTCTGTTTTAGAGATGCTAAACTCTGCTAAAGAGGTTACAAAAATAGATATACCTGCTGAATTTACTGGTAGAAGAGCTGGAGATCCACCTTGTGTTATTGCCTCTAGTAAAAAAGCTGTGGCTGAGCTTAACTGGAAACCAGTTTATACTGATGTTAAAGACATTATAAGAACAGCTTGGGAATGGAATTTAAGAAATAAAATCTAAGTTAATTACAAAAGAGAGTGGTATAGTTTCCCATACCACTCTCTTTTATTACTTATCAAATTTTACTTCTGCTTCTGCTACGATCATATTTACAAATTCATCTAATTTCATTGAAACTTGCTCTTGTGATCCTCTTCTTCTTACATTAACTTCTTTGTTCTCAACTTCATTTTTACCTATGATTAATTGAACAGGAACTTTGTATTTTCCATTAGCTTCTCTAATTTTGTAACCTATAGATTCAGCTCTATCATCTAACTCAACTCTTATTCCTTTTTCTAATAAGATATTGTATATCTCTTTTGCATATGGAACTGTTTCATCACTGATAGTTAATAGTTTTACTTGAGTAGGTGCTAACCATAATGGGAAAGCTCCAGCATAGTGCTCAATTAAGATTCCAATGAATCTCTCTATTGAACCATACACAACTCTATGTATCATAACTGGTCTATGTTTCTCTCCATCTTCTCCTATATAGCTTATATCAAATCTCTCTGGTAAGTTGAAGTCTAACTGGATAGTTCCACATTGCCAAGTTCTTCCAATAGCATCTTTAATTTTGAAGTCTAATTTTGGTCCGTAGAATGCTCCATCTCCAGGATTTAATTTATATGGTTTTCCAATTTTATCTAAAGCTCCTGCTAGTGCTGATTCAGCTTTTTCCCAAATCTCATCTGATCCTATAGCTTTTTCAGGTTTAGTAGATAGTTCTATATGATACTCGAATCCAAATAATTTACTATAGAACTTATCAATTAAGTTTACTACTCCTATAATTTCACTCTCTATTTGCTCTGGAGTCATAAAGATATGAGCGTCATCTTGAGTGAAACATCTTACTCTCATAAGTCCGTGTAATGCTCCTGAAAACTCGTGTCTATGTACAGTTCCAAGCTCTCCACATCTAATCGGTAAATCTTTATATGAGTGTAATTGGTGTTTGTAAGTTATTACTCCTCCTGGACAGTTCATAGGTTTGATTGCAAATTCAGTCTCATCTATTGTTGATGTATACATATTTTCTCTATAGTTAAACCAGTGTCCTGAAGTTTCCCATAACTCTTTATTTAGCATAATTGGTGTCATTATCTCTGTATATCCAGCAAGTGTATGCTCTCTCTTCCATAGATTTATAAGAGTATTTCTAATAGCCATTCCTTTTGGTAAGAATATTGGGAATCCTGGTCCATACTCACTCATAAAGAATAACTCTAACTCTTTTCCTAATTTTCTATGATCTCTCTTCTCTGCCTCTTCTAATAGTGTTAAATAATCTTTTAATTTTTTCTCATCTGAAAAAGCAAATCCATATATTCTTTGTAACATCTTATTGTTTGAGTCTCCTCTCCAATAAGCTCCTGCTACTGATTTTAATTTAAAAGCTTTTAGGTATGAAGTAGAAGGTACGTGAGGTCCTCTACATAGATCCATAAACTCACCCTGTTTATAGAAAGATAACATCTCACCTTGAGCTATCTCTTTTATTATCTCTACTTTATACTCTTCTCCTAACTCTTCAAAATGCTTTATTGCATCCTCTCTAGTCATCATTATTCTTTCAATTTTTTCGTTCTCTTTAACAATTTTTTTCATTTCAGCTTCTATTTTAGCTAAATCTTCCTCTGTAAATTGAACTTTTGGATCGAAGTCATAATAAAATCCATTCTCTATAGCTGGTCCAATTGCAACTTTTGTTCCTGGGAAAAGTCTCACTACTGCTTGTGCCATAAGGTGAGCTGTAGAGTGTCTTATAACCTCTTCTCCATCTTCAGTATCAGGAGTTATAAACTCCACCTTAGCTTCCCCATTTAATAAAGTTGACATATCAACCAATTCATCATTCACTTTAGCAGCTACTGATTTTTTAGCTAGTGAATTGCTTATACTTTTAGCTATTGTAAATAAGTTTACTTCTCCTTCAAACTCCTTTACATCTCCACTTGGTAATATCGCTTTCATAATTTTTCCTCCTATTATATCATCAATTTTTCATCTTTTAATCTACTATATCCTCTACTTTCAATCCGTCAAACATATAGGTTTCTGGCTTAGTTTTCTTATCTACACCAGTGTCAGCACCTATACCAAATATTGGATTGCTTGGGAAGGTTAGAAGTGTAAATTGAAGAGCTGCTCTCCACTCATAATCTCTAGCACTTAAAACATACTCTTTCTCAAATGCTACTGACCATTGATAGTATCCCATCTCTTTTCCAATCTCTATTCCTAATCCATCTAAAGATGATTTTCTAGCTCTTTCGTTACTACTTTGTTTTATCTCTCCTTTTAAATCTTCATAGAACTTAGCATAAGTTTTTAAAGTCCAACCTTCACTCGGTTTACCTATCTTCGTTACTAGGCTTATCTTATGTTCTCTATCTACTTTGCCCCATTTTTTATTTCTCCAATCAGCATTTTCATCAACTTCATATCCTATACCAAATCTATTTTGTGAATAGAATACTCCAGCTTGTATCTCTTCAAGAGAGTCCCAGTAGTCCTCTGTCATCTTGTATCTAGCTTCGTTTCTCTGTAACATCAAATTAACTCTGAAATTACGTTTATACTCTCCCATATTTGTAAAATCATCATAGATACTTCTATTCAATTTAAAATCTACATGATTTCTCTCTCTATTTCTCAATATATCTCTAACTCTATATATCTCTTGTGGAGTCAATGAGTTAGAATCCTTATCAAACTCTATCTCTGCATATCTTCTCAACTCATCATCACTAAATCTCTTATCTCTATATTCATAGTTAAATGAGATTATATCTGAGTTTTGACTATTGTAATTTCTACCATCTAAAGTTAGATCTCTAGCACCTTTTTCATTGTGGTTATAGATCTCATAAGTAGCTCTATAGTAATTCTCTACATCTCCACCATCTAAGAAAGATACTCCATAAATTTGGTTTTTAACATCTAGCTCTTCCTCTAATGTCTTATAGTTTCTTCTATTATCTCTACCTTCACTAAAATCTAGTCCTAATCTATTATCTCCAAAAGTATATTCATATGAATAGGTATTCAATCTAATTTTTTCTTTAGCATTATCTATATTCAATCCATTGTTGTATTTAGGATCTATATCCCAAATTCTTGAATCTATACTATTGTTTTGATAAGACAATCTATGATCTCCTAAATAGTAAGTCACACCATAGTCTCTAAAAGTGTAGTAGTTATAATTCTCTTTGTTTAAAGTCTCATCTGTATACTTTTTATCTTCACCATAATTTAAAACTAATGATTTATCTCCATCTATTTTAAATTCTAGATCATTTTTTACAACTTCATTATTTAATTTGTTAGTAGCTGGATTTTCTGCTCTTTTGTAATCTATAGTATATATAGTTTCAGTGTTCCCAACTGTGGTATTAATACTATCCTTCACTTGATATATATTATCTTTATTTTTTAATCTTATATACTCAGCACTTCTTCCATTAGTATCTTCACCAAAATTCACACTTCCAGAATCATAGTCATATCTTTGATAAAATAACGTCAAATTATTAGCCATAGATAGATCTATAGTTCTATCTCTATTCTCTTCGTTATTAAATACAGTCATTGTATGATTTAACTTCAATTGAGTTCTTAATGTAGAATCCTCTCCACTAGCAAAATTTCCTTTTCCATTATTGCTATATGGATTGTAACCACTGGTATACTTATCGTATCTAAGTCCTCCAAACAGAGCAATCTCTCCAAAGTTATCTAAAGAGATCTCATCTCTTTGAGCACTCACTTCATAGAAATCTGAATTATTAATATATTTTCTATATCCATCAGCTGTATAAATTCCAGTTCTATCCCAGAACTCCTCCTCTGTTTTTCCACCAGCAAAAGTAAATTTAGTAGTATCATTGAATATATCTACATAACCTCTTTTTTGCTCAAAATTGCTATAAATAATATCTTCAAATCTATTATACTGCTTACTTCTTTCATTTCCTTTTATAACTTTTTCTCTCAATGGATCATTATCAAGATTTAGCTCTCTAATCTCTGAATAGTAATCATATCCTGGCTTTATCTTGTAATCCCCTGTAAAATCATACTCTCCAAAAGATACTCTCAAATCTTTTGTATCAAACTCATTATACTCTTTTACCATACTTGGAGAATAGTCAGCCTTAAATTTACTACCATACATACTATTGTATTTAAGTAGGCTATCTAACTTCGGATCTCTCTCCCAAAGTCCAAGCTTTCTAAATCTATCTCCGTTTTTCTCATCATAAGAGAATCCTACTTTAGTTTCCTTATCTAAGTATTCAAAACCAAAATCCTCTGCTCTAGATTGAGTATCATCAAATGTTGATCCTGGATCCATATCGTATAAATAATTATAGTATCCACCTATTTTATAGCTCTTATTGTCTTTATATAACTCCACCTGACTAAATAGATCGTTATCTATACTACTTCCATAAGATACATCATCTATATCATCATATACCATTAAAGCATAAGCTTTTTTATCATCAGTTAATTTCAACTTACTCTTTAACGTTATATCCTTATCGGCACCTAGATTTTTTAAGTCAGCATCCATACTGAAAAAACTCATAGTTTTAGTCAGATCAGGTCTTACTCCCTCTTCCTCTTTCGCTCCAAATCTATTGTTGTTTGTATAGTCTACTACTATATCTTCCAACCTAGGTATCATATTATAAGTTGCATTTATAGTATTAAAATACAATTTTCCATACTCTGCATCATATTCATGAGTATAGTTCACTCTGTATCTTTTCTTTTTCTCTTCATGCTCTAAATACTTTCCAGCATCTTTCATAGGATCTAATTTACTTGTATCTAAACTCTTCTCTTTAGAATGAACTAACCAATCATCTACATTCAACTTCATAGTTCCAAAGTTATCAGTTTTATACCAGTTCTCCCATCTACCTACCAAAACACCCATAGTATCAGCAAATTTCGGAGCAAATCCACCTATATACTTATCTTCTCTATCTCCATACAAGAATCCCCAAGAAACATTCCAACCATAGTAGTCGTCTGTTCCCCACTGAGGAAATAATGGTACTTGTGAACCTTGTCTTATATTAGCTCTATACCAAGGAAATCTAAATGGTAGTCTACTTTTATCTCCAAGAAAGAAATCACTATTTTTTAAAGTAATTTGCTTATCAGGCTCTATTATTATATTTTCAGATAAGAAATGATATCCTGCATCATTTGGATCTTTCGTTTTCATTATGTTAAAATCCGTTGTAAGCCATCCATCATTTATGAAAATTTTATTATCTTTATACTGAATCTTATCCCCACCAAAATATATATTATTATTTGGTGCTTCAGCTCCAGTTACCTTAGAGACATCTAAATATCCAAAATTTTTATAAAATTCCCCATCTGTTCCTGCAAGTGATACATTCCCACCCTCTAATGACTGTAGGCTCAAGTCTCCTACCTCATTAGAAAAAAGCGTTTGAAGTTCTCCATTCACATAAGCTCTATTCTTTTCAATATCTCTTCTTATATCATAGGCCTTTAGTTCTAAATCTCCCTGTTTTAAATTTATTCCATTTTTTGCTTTTAATGTATTATTTAATAGGTCGATCTCTACCTCATCTGTCCCTGCTAATATTGCCCCTTCTCTCTCTTTTTTCAATTCGATTTGAGTGGCTGAAGAAGATAAATTTGAAACTGCTGGAATCTCTTCCAGTTTTATTCCAAAAACTATATATGATACAACTACGAATGCTACTGCTAATCTTATCCTATCCCTCATAATCTAATCCTCTCTGCAAACTGAATATTATTAGATAATTATACCATATCTTTATTTATTTTGTCTAAAATTTATTTGAAAGAATAAAATAAAAAGAAGAAATCATCTCTAAAATCATATTTTTCATATGTTTAGAAACGATTTCCCTCTCTTTAATTTTTAATTTAACTATCAAAATCAAGAGCTCTATCTATCTCAATTCCCTTAATTTTTCTCTCAGTTCCTCTTTTGATTTCATTCCATTTAATTGGCATATTCTACTTCCTTCACCAAAAAATATAGTTACGGGAACACTAGTTATTCCAAACTCATAGGCTAAGTTTGGGTTTTCATCAACATTTACCTTGAATACTTTTATCTTTTCTTCTGTAGATATTGTTTCTAAAATAGGAAGTAACATCTTACAAGGACCACACCACTCTGTTACAAAATTAAGTATTACTAACTCCTCTTCACTATTCAAGTATTCAGAAAAAGTTGCGTCATTTAAGTTTATTAACCTATTCAATTCTTCCTCCTAATTTCTGATAATGTTCAAAACTCTTAATTTTAGTAGTCAGAAATTGTTTCTTTACATTGTACAATATTTTCAAAAAAAATCCAAGCTTTAATTATATAATTTTGCTAAGATCTGGATTTTTCTAATTCCCTCTCTTACACCTTTTATCACTGCCACTGATTTTCCAGTATCACCTATTAATAGTGCCCCTACTAGAATCTCATTTTTAAAGAAAAATTTTCTATAGATATTTTTCTCTGCATTATAGTCTACAACTGTCTCACCTGAATCAGTTATATTTCCAATAGAAAGAAGTTGTGTATTCATTCCTTCAAAGCTAAGTGGTTGTATCTGCTCACTATAAATTTTTTCTTCACCACAAATATTGGCACCTGCAATTTTTCCCTGTTCCATAGCTACTTGCCACAATCCTATTATCTTTCCATTATATTCAGCTATATCTCCACAAGCATAAATATCTTTTATAGATGTTTCCATCTTCTCGTTTACTATGATACCTCTATTTACATCAATCTTAGTAGAAAGCATAAATTCTTTGTTTGGAGCAATACCTGCACTGATTATAACCAAATCAGCATCTAACTCAACTCCGTTTTTCAACACTACTTTCTCTACACAATCGCTACCTGTAAATCCTTTAATCTCTACTCCTGTCATAATATTTACCCCAGAAGTTTTTATCAATTTTTCTAATAACTCACTACCTTTTTCATCCAATTGTCTTGGAAGAACTCTCGGCATAACTTCTAATACAGTTACATCTAAACCTAAATTTTTAAATCCCCAAGCAGCTTCAAGTCCTAAAACTCCTCCACCTATCACAACTACTTTTTTAGATTTTTTAGCTGTATCAATTATATCATAAGTTTCTGCCATCTCTCTTATAACTCTAACATTTTTTAGATCTTTATTTTCAAATGGTGGAACACAACATCTAGCTCCACTAGCTATTACTAAAGAATCATAATTTAATCTTTTCCCACTAGCCAGTTCAACAAATTTATCATCTGTTGCTACAGAGATAACCTCCTCTTCAAGCAGTAGTTTGATATTTCTTTCATCATACCAACTCTCTTTTTTTATTAACATTCTCTCCATAGGAATCTCATTGTCTATTATCTCTGTTAATCTTGTTCTGTAATATGGTAGATACTTTTCTTTGGAAATTATTGTTATTCTAGCTTTTTTATTTCTACTAGAAACTGCATCTGCTACATTTACAGCTGCAACTCCACCTCCAATTATTAATATATCCACCTCTTTTTCTATTGAGTTTTCTGACACTTCTACCTCTACCAATTCAAAAAGCTCCTGTCCAACTCCACATACTGGACAACTAGACGGTTTTTTGTCATAGTCAAATAATTCATCACAAACTGTACATCTCCACTTTTTTACTAACATAAAGTTCCCTCCATTTGAATTTAAGTATCATAATTTATCCTAATTTTATTTACAAACTACTTAACAATTCTTGCTTAATCTCTCTTCTCTTTCTCTTTCTGCTTGAGATTTATTAACATAAAAAGGCTCTAAAGTATAGATATTATCTTCAGCTCTTGTAATTGATAGCTGTCCTGCTATTACAGCTCTTGGGATTGAGTTAGCTCTAGTAACGATTTTAGCATCTTCTCCTAAAATCTCTTTGATTATACTCTCATATGCTATAGCACCATCTCCGCAAAAAATTGGAGTTTTTCCTTTTAAGCTTTCTAATAACTCTCTTATCTCCCCATCTTTATAGTCACTTACTCTTTTTAATTCACTATTTTTTTCATATATAGAGTAGTATACTCTCTCTTTTCTCGCATCTATTAATGATACAATTTCCCCTTGAAATCCCTCTATATTATTTGCTAATAGATCTAGCTCATTTATTCCAACAATACTTTTTTCTGTTCCGTAACATAAACCTTTAGCTACAGCCACTCCTATTCTTATTCCTGTAAACGATCCTGGTCCAACTGTTATAGCTATTCTATCCACATCATTTATAGTTAATTTTGTCATTTTAAATAGATTATCTATCATTGACATTATAACTGCTGAGTGATTTATCTTAACATATATATTTAACTCTCCTATCACTCCAATTTTATCATCATAAAGAGCTACACTTCCTATCTTTGTAGCTGTATCAATGGCTAAAACCAACATACTCCAACATCTCCTTATCTTTCATTTCATCTCCTATATACTGTAATTCCACTTCTCTAGTATTTTCAGTATGATAGTTTATTTTAATCTCAATATATCTTTTAGGAAGCTCACTCTCTATTATATTAGCCCATTCAATCAAAAGGACTCCATCACTATTTAAATAGTCCTCATAACCTATCTCATATATCTCCTCTGCTTCACCTAAACGATATACATCAAAGTGATATAGTGGTAGCCTTCCACTTAAATACTCTAATACATAATTAAATGTTGGACTTTTTATCTGCTCCTTCACTCCCAAAGCTTTAGCAAATTTCTGTGAAAATGTAGTTTTTCCAGTTCCTAAATCACCTATAAGAGCTATCACTGTATTTTCACTAGAAAAATCAGCTAACTTCTCTGCTAATCTATCTAGCTCTTCAAAAGTGAGTATCTTATTCATTATTTCCTCCATCATCTTTAGTTTCATCATCTTTAAATTGAATTTTATTTACTATATTAGTAGTTGATTTTCCCTCAACAAAGGACAAGATTCTAACTTCGCCACCATTTTTCTCCACTGTAGCTGTCTCTGGTAGCTCCTCTTTTTTATAATCTCCTCCCTTTACATGTATTGAAGGCTTTATTTTCTCCAGTGTCTCTATAGGTGTAAGTTCATCAAATATCAATGTAAAATCCACTGCTTTTAATCCTGATAGCATCTCTGCTCTATCAATCTCATTATTAATTGGTCTAGTTGGACCTTTTAACTTTCTTACTGAGCTATCTGAATTAACTCCTACAATCAATACATCCCCCTGTTTTTTAGCATCATTTAAATATCTTAAATGCCCTACATGTAAAATATCAAAACATCCATTTGTAAACACTACTTTTTTACCTTGAAGTTTTAACTCTTCTATCACTCTTGCAGCTGTTTCTCTGCTTAATATCATCTTTAACAAACCTCCTGTTATCCAACTATTTTCCTCTATATTATACCACTTTTTCTTAAGGTTAGCTATACTTCTGTATAAACTCATATATAATTTCTGCTGTAATTCCCCAAATTACCTCTTCTTGATAATTATAAAAGTATACATCTCTAAAATACCCAGTCCAAGAGTTTCCATACCTTTTAGGTAGTTTCAGCTCACTAGGTGAAAACATAGGTATATTCTTCATCTCTATCTTTTCTATTCTCGGCTCATTCTCCTTAAAAAATTTAATTGGAACAAACAGAAGTTTCTCTACTTCACTTGTATTAAATCTCATCTCTTTTACATTTTTTATATTTAGTTGTCCAATATAGATATCTAGTAGCATTCCTCTTGGTGTAATCAAACTACCAAATTTTCCCAGTATCTCTATCTTATCTCTATCTATCCCCAACTCTTCATAAGTTTCTCTACAAGCTGTAGTTTCTGTTGTTAAATCTGCTACATCATACTTCCCACCTGGGAATGAGATCTCTCCACCCTGTCTTATCTGTGAGGCTCTTTTCTCTAATACTATATACTCCTCTCCCTCTATTACAACCATAGCTATAAGAACTGCAGCTACAATATATTTTTCTTCTCCTATTATCGCATTTTTATTATCTGATAATAACTTCAAAAGTTTATTTTTCATATTTTCCCTCTTCAATCATTTTATATATAAATTTTATCACTTATACACTATAAATTAAAGTATTTATACAATTATTTTTTAAATATTTTTTAGATATAAAAAAAAGAGAAATACCTAGTATCTCCCTTTTTTATACATTAAAAAAATATTTATCAATTGATAACTATTTAGTTCCAAATATTCTATCTCCACAATCTCCTAGTCCCGGATAAATATATCCTTCAGCTGTTAAACCTTGGTCTATTTTAGCTGTGTATATAGCTACATCTGGATGTTTATTTAAAAGTTTTGCAATTCCTTCTGGAGCAGCAACAAGACACATAAATATAATATCTTTTACTCCTTGATTTTTTAAATAGTCTATTGCATATACAGCAGATCCTCCTGTTGCTAACATAGGATCAACTACTATTACTTTTCTTGAAGTTATATCTACAGGAAGTTTACAATAGTAATATACAGGTTCTAATGTCTCTTCGTTTCTATACACTCCTACATGTCCAACTTTAGCTGTTGGCATAAGATCTAGTATTCCATCTGTCATTCCTAATCCAGCTCTTAATATTGGTATGATTGCCAATCTGTCTTGTAATTCACAACCTGTTGTTGTCATAAGAGGTGTTGTAACTTCTTTATCTTGTAATTTTAAATTTTTTGTTGCCTCATATGTCATAAGTTTAGCAATCTCATTTAAATTTTCTCTAAATGATTTAGTGTCAGTATCTACACTTCTCATCAATGTTAATTTATGCTGAATCAATGGGTGATTAATCTCTATTACCGCCATGTCATTCCTCCTTAAATATATTTTTATAAAAAAAGTAGGATATTAACCCTACTTTCCTTTAATAAACTATTTTTTGATGCTATATTTTTTATTGAATTTGTCAACTCTTCCAGCTGCATCGATAAATTTAGCCTTTCCAGTATAGAATGGATGGCATTTTGAACATACTGCTACTTTAAGCTCGCTCCCTTTAGCATATGTTGATCTTGTTTCAAATTTTTCTCCACAAGTACACTCAACAGTTACTACATTATATTGTGGATGAATTCCGTTTCTCATATTTTCACCTTCCTACAAAAATTTTTCTTAATATCGAAGTTATTTTATCATACTTCTCAATTTTGTGCAACTATTTTTTGTTTGTTTCAAAAAAAAATTGTAAAATTTTAATTTATGAGCTAAGATATCTCTATGAATACATTTCAGGAGGAAAAGTGTGGCAAAAAAAATTTATGCATATTTCTTAGAAAAGGAAAATAAAAGTGGAATAGTTGAAACTTGGGATGAATGCAAGTTAATTGTATCTGGAAAAAAAGCGAGATATAAATCTTTTCCAACTATGGCAGAGGGGAAACTTTGGCTATCCAATGGAGCTAACTATGAAAAAAAAGCTGAAATAAAGAGAGAGATTCAAAAAAATCTTTCTTCTGGAATATATTTTGATGCTGGAACTGGTAGAGGTATTGGAGTAGAAACAAGGGTAACTGATGAAAGTGGAAAATCTTTATTACACTATAATACATTGGGATATACGACTAATGAGTTTGATAATATCTATCTTGGAAAAGAAAAAACTAATAATTTTGGTGAACTATTAGGTCTTTTGCTAGCTATTGACATTGCAACAGAATTAAATTATAAAAATATCTATGGAGATAGTAATTTAGTTCTCTATTTCTGGTCAAAAGGTATGTATAAGAGAGATAATTTGGCACCAGAGACAGTGGAGCTGATCTTAAAGGTTATAAGAGCTAGACAAATCTTTGAAAACAATGGTGGAAATATTCACTATATTTCTGGAGATTATAATCCTGCAGATTTAGGATTCCACAGATAAAGGGGGAATTTTGGTATGGAGAATTTTAAGATTTTTAGTAGTGAACATTTTTGGATAATTTTTTCCAATGTTTTATTTTTTATTTTTTTAATAATTATTGCTAACTTTTTTAATAAAAAGCGATTTGCAAAACTCTCTGCAGTAGCAGTATTTTTACTTAAAATCAGTGAATTGGTTTATAGATATATGTATAATAGTGAAAGCATCTCTCAACTTTTACCACTTCATCTTTGTAATATAACTTTAATTTTTATTATAATTATGATGCTCAGTGGTTCTAATACTTTGTTTCAACTATGTTATTATTGGAGTTTAGGAGCTATTTTTGCAATCATTACACCAGATATAAAGTACTCATTTCCTAATTTTATGACTTTGAGTTTTTTCATTACACATTTTTATATATTATTTGCAGTGATCTATGCATATGTACACTTCAAATTTAGACCTACATTAGGTGGCTATTTTTCTGCTTTCTTTTCTATTAATTTAATAGCTTTGGGAGTGTATTTTATAAATGATAAACTTGGTACAAACTATCTATATATAAATAGGTTACCTTCATTTTCATCTCCACTAAACTATTTTGGAGAGTGGCCTAATTACATTATTGTTGCAGAGTTAATATATATTATTATCACTTATATCGCTTATCTTCCTATGAGAAATAAAGCTGTTAAGTTTAAAAAAGAGAGTTTTTATTAAAATATAAACATTTCTAAATTCTTAAAAAACTACTGAAATTAGAACATTTTGGTAGTTTTTTTATTACTCTTCTACATCTATAATAATTTTTTATTATCATAAAATAAATAATTATAAATTTTACTAATATTTAACTAGACTATTTTTAATAAAAATATTATAATGACTCTGTTAATTAAAAATTTATAATAAGGAGAGTATTATGAGATCTTTTAAAGAGGTTTTTAAAGCTTTGCCTGTGGCACTTACTGGTTTGGCTTTAGGAATATCAGGAATAAGTGGAGCTTTGTCTGCTATTTTTAATCCTGCTTTTTTGTATATTGGAAATTTTATTTCTTTGATGTTATTATTACCTATAATTATTAAAAACTTTTTACATTTTGATGTTTTTAAAGAAGAGTTAAAGCACCCAACAATAGGAAGTTTTATCCCCACTTTAGATATGGCTCTGATGAATTTTTCTGTAGTGTTATATCACTTTTCTCCTGTTTTAGGAAAAAGTTTATGGCTATTATGTATAGTTCTACACTTTATATTTGGTACATCATTTATTTACCATCGTTGCAACTCTTGGAATATGCATCATATGATCCCAAGTTGGTTTGTTCCACCAATTGGAATAGTTGTAGCTTGTGTAAGCTCTTCATCTATGGGTATGCCATTCTTAACACAGATTATTTTCTACATTGGTTTTGTTTTCTATATAGTTATGTTACCATTGATGTTGTACAGAATAATTTTTGTAGAAAGAATCGATGATGCAAGACTTCCTACATTTGCTATTATGGCTGCTCCACCAAATCTATGTTTAGCTGGTTACTTGGTTGCTTTTAGTAGCCCTAATCCTGCAATTGTAAATTTTCTTTTTCCATTAGGAATATTTATGACAGCATTAATATATATAGCAATGTTTAAAATTTTTAGATTAGATTTTACTCCAGTATATGCATCATTCACTTTCCCATTGGCTATAAGTTCTACTGCTATTTTAAAATATTCAAAATACATTAGTAGTTTTGATCCAGCTAGAGGAGAGTTTTGGTATGACTTTGCCTGTATAGCATCTATTATGGCTACTATCTTAATCTCAGGAATATTCATAAAAATGTTAATCTTTATTAAGAAGAATATTCTTGCTTAATTTTGCATCCTCATTCATATTTTTTTAGGCTATTAGCCCTTTATTAGGGCTGATAGTCTTTTTAATTTGGGGATAATTAAAATGGTTAGTTTTTCAATTTCTTGAGATTAAAATTTGAGTATAAAAAAATAAATATCAATATATTCTTGACATTAAAGTAAATTATTGATATAACTAATAATATGAGTCCTATGGATAGACTAGATGTTTGTAAAAAGTTCAATAAATACTATTTTCTTTTTATAACTAAATGTGATTTTTATTAAAAAAACTTAATTTTTTTATAAAAATATGCTATACTATCAATAGGAAGAATCAATAGGATTTAAACAGAAAATATTTTTTGTTTCTAAATCTATCTGATTCTATATAGTAGTTAAAAACTGCTAGGTAAGGGGAGTATCAAGGGGAGTTTGCTTTTTCGTCCCAGTATAGGATTAATAACTTTAAAATTATACTAAAATAGATTTTGAAAAAGTTATATTATGAGTTCAAGCAAATAATGAAAGAGTAATTTTTTTGTAGGAGGATTAAAAGAATGGAATTTAATATGCCTAAAACACATGAACTTTTCAGACAAATGATAAGAGAATTTGCTGAAAAAGAGGTAAAACCTCTAGCTGCTGAAGTTGATGAAGAGGAGAGATTCCCAGTAGAAACAGTTAAGAAAATGGCTGAAATTGGATTAATGGGTATCCCTATTCCTAAAGAGTATGGTGGAGCTGGTGGAGACAACGTAATGTACGCTATGGCTGTAGAAGAGCTTTCTAGAGTTTGTGGTACAACAGGAGTTATCGTTTCTGCACACACTTCATTAGGAACTTGGCCAATTTTAAAATTTGGTACTGAAGAGCAAAAACAAAAATATATTCCAAAATTAGCAAGTGGAGAGTGGATTGGAGCTTTCGGATTAACTGAGCCAAACGCTGGAACTGATGCTGCAGGACAACAAACTACTGCTGTTTTAGATGAAACAACAAATGAATGGGTTATCAACGGTTCTAAAATATTCATAACTAACGCTGGATATGCTCACGTATATGTAATATTTGCTATGACAGACAAATCATTAGGACTAAAAGGAATATCTGCTTTCATTATTGAAGAAGGAACTCCTGGATTCTCTGTAGGTAAAAAAGAGAAAAAACTTGGAATCAAAGGATCTTCTACTTGTGAATTAATATTTGAAAATGCAAGAATCCCTAAAGAAAACTTATTAGGACAAGTTGGAAAAGGATTTAAAATTGCTATGATGACTCTTGATGGAGGAAGAATAGGAATTGCTTCTCAAGCATTAGGAATCGCACAAGGTGCTTTAGATGAAACTGTAAACTATGTAAAAGAGAGAAAACAATTCAAGAGAGCATTAGCTCAATTCCAAAATACTCAATTCCAATTAGCTGACTTAGAAGTTAAGATCGAAGCTGCAAGACTTCTTGTTTACAAAGCTGCATGGAGAGAAAGCAACCACCTACCATATACAGTAGATGCTGCTAGAGCAAAACTATTTGCTGCAGAAACTGCTATGGAAGTAACTACAAAAGCAGTTCAACTACACGGAGGATATGGATACACTAGAGAATATCCAGTAGAAAGAATGATGAGAGATGCTAAGATTACTGAGATCTATGAAGGAACTTCAGAAGTTCAAAGAATGGTAATCGCTGGAAATCTTTTAAAATAGTTATTAAATAATTTAAGAAATTAAAAGTTCAGGAATTAATATATGGAGGATGCAAGATGAAAATAGTAGTTTGTATAAAGCAAGTTCCAGATACAACTGAGATAAAATTAGATCCAGTAACAGGAACATTAATTAGAGATGGAGTTCCTAGTATTATGAACCCAGATGATAAAGCTGGATTAGAAGAAGCATTAAGATTAAAAGATAAATATAATGCCCATGTAACTGTTATTACAATGGGACCACCTCAAGCTGAAGCTATCTTAAGAGAAGCTTATGCAATGGGTGCAGATAGAGCAATACTATTAACAGATAGAAAATTTGGAGGAGCTGATACTTTAGCTACTTCTAACACTATAGCTGCTGCTTTAAGAAAAATAGATGCAGACTTAATAATCGCTGGAAGACAAGCAATAGACGGAGATACTGCTCAAGTAGGTCCACAAATTGCTGAGCACCTTGATTTACCACAAGTATCTTATGTTAAAGAGATGCAATATGATGATAAAGACAATAGCTTAACTATAAAAAGAGTTGTTGAAGATGGATACTACTTAGTAAATGTTCAATTACCTGCTCTTGTAACTGTATTAACTGAAGCTAACGCTCCAAGATATATGAGAGTTAAAGGAATCGTTGAAGCATTTGATAAACCAGTTGAAACTTGGACATTTGATGATATCGAAATAAATCCTGAAATAATTGGATTAAAAGGATCACCTACAAAAGTTAAAAAATCATTTACTAAAGGAGCTAAACAAGCTGGTAAAGTATTTGAATTAGACACTAAAGAAGCTGTTGAATTAATTGTTGAAAAATTAAAAGAGAAATTTGTTATCTAATTAACAAAAAACCTTAATAACCTTAGGATAAAGGAGATAAGAGAATGAATTTAAATGATTATAGAGGAATATTAGTATTTGCAGAGCAAAGAGACGGGGTACTTCAAAACGTTGGACTTGAATTAGTAGGAAAAGCTAAGGAATTAGCTCAAACTTTAGACGTTCCAGTAACAGCAGCATTAATAGGATATAATGTTGGAAAATTAGCTGATACTTTAGGGGAATATGGAGCAGATAAAGTTATCGTTGTAGATCAACCTAAATTAGAATTATATGATACTGAAGCTTATGCTCAAGTATTTAAAGCAATAATTGATGCTAAAAAACCTGAAATAGTTCTATTCGGAGCTACTACTTTAGGAAGAGATTTAGCACCAAGAGTATCTTCAAGAATGAATACAGGACTTACAGCTGACTGTACTAGACTAGAAGTTAATGCTGAAACTAGAGGACTTGAAATGACAAGACCTGCATTTGGTGGAAACTTAATGGCTACTATCATCTGTCCTGATCACAGACCTCAAATGTCAACAGTAAGACCAGGAGTTATGCAAAAATCTCCTAAAGAAGAGGGAAGAAGAGCAGAAGTTGAAAACTTCTCTGTAACTTTAGATAACTCTAAAATGAAAGTAAAAGTTTTACAAGTAGTTAAAGAAACTAAAAATAAAGTTGATATTTCTGAAGCTAAGATACTTGTATCTGGAGGAAGAGGAATTGGATCTGCTGAAAACTTTGCAGCTTTACAATCAGTTGCTACTGAATTAGGAGCTACTGTATCTGCATCAAGAGCAGCAGTAGATGCTGGATTTATTGAGCATGATAGACAAGTTGGTCAAACAGGAAAAACTGTTAGACCTGATATCTATTTCGCTTGTGGAATCTCTGGAGCAATCCAACACGTTGCAGGTATGGAAGAATCTGAATATATCGTAGCTATCAACAAAGATAAAGAAGCACCTATATTCAATATAGCTGACTTAGGAATTGTTGGAGATGCTAATAAGATCGCTGTTCAATTATTAGAAGCTTTAAAGAAAGCTAAAGAATCTAGATAATAGATTTAAAGCTGGTCAAATAACACTTGACCAGCTTTTTTTTATAAGTTATAATTAACTCTATAGGGAGATTAAATTTAAGAGCGCCAGAACTTTTTTAAGTTGACGAGGACTGGAGTTTATCGAAAATTCGGCGGATACTCCAGAGGTGGTTACAGCCATTACCAGTACAAAACTTTAAGATAACTTAGAGGACAAAGGGGTAATAAGTAACAATCTCCTATGAACATTAACAATTTAATATATAGGAGGATTTGTATGTGCGGAATAATCGGTTATGTAGGAGATGAAAGAAAAGCAATGGAGGTCATATTAGATGGACTTAATAAGCTTGAGTACAGAGGTTATGACTCTAGTGGTCTTGCTATTATCGAAAATGACAGTATCTTCATTGCTAAAAAAAGTGGTAAATTGGAAAATTTAAAAGCTTTTTTAAAAGATAAAGAGGAGAGATCTTTTATTGGTATAGGTCATACTAGATGGGCAACTCATGGAAATCCTAGTGATGAAAACTCCCACCCACATTTTAGTAATGATAAAAGGGTAGCCATTGTTCATAATGGTATTATTGAAAACTATTTAGAAATTAAAGCTGAACTTATTAAAGATGGGTGTTCATTTACTTCTCAAACAGATAGTGAAGTGATTGCTCATCTTTTTTCTAAATACTACGTTGATGATCCAATAACTACAATTTTAAAAGTTAAGGAGAGATTGAGAGGTAGCTATGCTATTGGAATAATTGATAGGGATAATCCTGAACAAATAATCTGTACAAGAAAGGATAGTCCCTTGATAATAGGAGTTGGAAAAAACAAGAATTTTATTGCCTCTGATGTTCCTGCTATTTTAAAATATACTAGAAATGTGATATTCCTAGATAACAATGAGATAGCGATTCTAAAAAAAGATAGTGTTAAAATTTTCAACTCTTTTGGAGTAGAAATTACTAAAGATATTATAAAAATAGATTGGGATATGGAACAAGCTAGTAAAAATGGATATCCTCACTTTATGCTAAAAGAGATCGAAGAACAACCTAGTATTGTAGAAAAAACACTGAATACATATACTGACAATTTAGGTAAAATTAACTTTAACTCCTCTTTAAATATTGATCTATCTAAGATCAAAGAGATCTATATAGTTGCTTGTGGAACTGCGTACCATGCTGGACTTCAAGGAGCACATTTTTTAAAAAATATATCTAAAATCAAGGCTGATGTTGATATTGCCTCTGAATTTAGATACAGTGATCCTTTCATAGATGAAAATACCCTTGTTATTTTTATCAGTCAATCTGGTGAAACATTGGATACTCTTATGGCTATGAAGATGTCAAAAAGTAAAGGAGCTCAAACTTTAGCTATCACAAATGTGTTGGGATCTAGTATTGCTAGAGAAGCAGATATGGTTCTATATACTACTGCTGGACCTGAAATCTCTGTTGCTTCAACTAAAGCTTATACAGCACAAGTTACCCTTCTTTACCTATTAGCTATCTATTTAGGTGAGAAAAATGGAGTAGTTGACAATGAGAGTTATCATAGTTATCTAGATATTATCTATAAACTTTCAGATAATATTGATCTCATTCTAAAAAAGAAAGAGGAGATAAAACTTATCAGTGGGTTTTTAAAAAATAAAAATGATGCCTTTTACATAGGTAGAGGAATAGATAGCAAATGCTGTCAAGAGGGATCTCTAAAAATGAAAGAGATAAGCTACATACATACTGAAGCTTTTCCAGCTGGTGAGTTAAAACATGGAACTATAGCCCTTATTGAAGAGGGTACACCTATAATTGCTATTGCTACTCAAGAGGATATGGTTGAGAAAATGCTCTCTAATATAAAGGAGTTAAAAGCTAGAGGAGCTTATGTTATAGCTATTACTAAGGAGAGATATACAAATATTATTGAAATATCTGATAATTTCATTACTTTTGAAAATATAGAAGATATAATTGCTCCAACTGTTGCTAATATAGCACTACAATTATTAGCTTATTATACAGCAGTAGAAAAAGGAGTAGACGTTGATAAACCTAGAAATTTAGCAAAATCTGTTACAGTTGAATAAAAAGAGGTGATACTATGGAAATTGCAAAAAGAATTGAAAATTTAAGAGAACTGATGAAAAAAAATAGTATAGATTACTATATCATTCCTTCATCAGACTATCATCAAAGTGAGTATGTTGGAAGTTATTTCAAAAGTAGAGAGTGGATATCTGGTTTTACAGGATCTGCTGGAACTATATTAATAACTCTTGAAGAGGCTGGACTTTGGACTGACGGTAGATATTTTATACAAGCGGAGAAACAACTACTTGGCAGTGGGATAACTCTATTCAAAATGGGAGAAGAGGGAGTTCCTACTCTTAACCAATATATTAAATCTAAAATAAAAAACAAGGAAACAATTGGTTTTGATGGAAAAGTTTTAGCTACAAATTTCATCTTATCTCTTCAAGATGAGTTAGAAGATAGAGCAATTAATTTCAATTATAGATTCGATCTAATTAATGAGCTTTGGAATGATAGACCTAGCTTACCTTCTAGTGAAGTTTTTATCCTTGAAGAAAAATATTGTGGTGAAGGTATCGAGAGTAAATTAAGTAGAATAAGAGCGACTCTTGAAACAGAAAACTGCGATATGAATATCGTCACTTCTCTAGATGATATTGCTTGGATATTCAATCTTAGAGGTAATGATGTTGTTAATAATCCTGTAAATCTTGCTTATGCTATCATAACAACTGACAGAGCTATCCTATATATTGACGAGAAAAAATTAAATGAAAAAGTTGAAAAATATCTTTATGAAAATAAAGTTGAAGTTAGGGATTATTTTGAAATTTATGAAGATATGGAAAGAATCTCAAACTCTAATATTATTATGATGGACTTAAATAAAGTTAACTATGCTATATTTAAAAACCTTAACTCTGAAATAAAGGTTGTCAATAGAGCAAATCCAAGTACTATATTAAAAGCTTGTAAAAATAAAATTGAGTTAGACAATCTAAGATCTTGTCATATTAGAGATGGAGTTGCTGTTACAAAATTTATGTTTTGGCTAAAAAACAGTATCTCAAAAGAAAATATCACAGAGATCTCAGCCACTGAAAAATTAGAGGACTTTAGAAAGGAACAAGCTCTTTATATTGAACCTAGTTTTGACACTATTACAGCTTATGAAGCTAATGCTGCAATGATGCATTACAAAGCTACTGAAGAGTCAAATGCTAAATTAGCTCCTAGAAACATGCTTTTAGTGGACTCAGGAGGACAATATTTTGATGGAACAACTGATATTACTAGGACTTTCATTCTTGGAGATTGTTCTTTGGAGATGAAAAAACACTTCACTCTTGTTTTAAAAGGAATGATCAATCTATCAAAAGTTAAATTCCTATATGGAGTTACTGGAACTAACTTAGATATATTGGCTAGACAAGCACTTTGGAATATTGGAATAGACTATAAATGTGGTACTGGTCATGGAGTTGGATTTTTACTAAATGTTCATGAAGGACCTCAAGGAATTAGAGTTCAATATAATCCTCAAAGATTGGAAGAGGGAATGAATGTTACTAATGAACCGGGAGTATATATTGAAGGATCTCACGGAATTAGATTAGAAAATGAATTGGTTGTTACAAAAGATGAAAAAACTGACTTTGGACAATTTATGAAGTTTGAAACAATAACTTATGCTCCATTGGATTTAGATGGAGTTGTAAAGGAACTATTATCTGGTGAAGAGATTGAGTTTTTAAATAATTATCATAAAATTGTGTATGATAAGATCTCTCCATTTTTAACTCCTGAAGAAAAAGAGTGGCTAAAAGAGTATACTCGAGAGATTTAACTAAATAAAATTAAGATACACAGTAGAGCAAGTAAGTTGAAGTTTACTTGCTCTTTTTTTATTTTACTCTGAATTATAATTTTTTCTTTTCGTATAATCATTTATTTTAATGAACCATATATAAAAAAAGAAATAAAAATTTTTTATAATCATTAAAAATAGAGATTTCTATATAATAAATCTTCAATCTAGAAACAGGAATATTACAAGCTACAGACAAAAAAATTACTAAAAAAGTCAGGAAATCATTTTTAAATATACTTTATTAAAATTAAACTATTCTATAATATATCAAATCAATATTTTTTCTATTCTAATCTCTTTTTTATGTCTACAATTACGTATTGAATTTGACCAAAATATAATATAGTAGTATAATTATACTAGAATAAGAACTTTTTTATTTTAAATAAGTTGTTAAAAAAGGCAAATTTAATAAAAAGATTACTTAAGTATGAAAGGAAGGTAGGATATGAGAGAAATATTTGAAATCAGATGGCATGGTAGAGGAGGACAAGGTGCTAAAACTGCTTCTCTTCTATTAGCTGATGCTGCTTTTAGTGGTGGAATGTATGTACAAGGATTCCCAGAATATGGACCTGAAAGAATGGGAGCTCCCATTACTGCATACAATCGTATCTCTAAAAATCCCGTTAGAGTGCATTCTAATATTTATGAACCAGACTTTGTTGTAGTAGTTGACGAAACTTTAATAGAGAGTGTTGATGTTACTAAAGGTTTGAAAGAGGATGGTGCTATAATCATAAATAGTTCTAAACCTGCTTCTGAATTTATTCCCTTTTTAAAAGGATACAAAGGAAGAGTATTTACTTGTGATGCAAGAAAAATTTCTGAAGAGACTTTAGGTAAAAATTTCCCTAATACTCCTATGCTTGGATCAGTTGTAAAAGTTAGTGAAGTTATGGAAGAGAAAGCTTTCTTAGAGGCTATGGAAGAATCTTTTAAACATAAATTTGCTAGTAAACCAGAAGTTTTAAAAGGAAATATGGACGCATTAATTCGTTCTATGAATGAGGTGAAAGAATAATGAAAAACAAAGCAGGATTACCTATAGTTGAAGATATAAAATGGCAAGATATCACTCCAGGTGGTATGGTTTATGAAGCTGGAAGTGCTACTCAATTTAGAACAGGAGATTGGAGATCAAATAGACCAGTATTTATTGCTGACAACTGTAAACAATGTTTACTTTGTGTCCCTTGTTGTCCTGATTCATCAATTCCAGTAAAAGATGGTAAAAGACTTGATTTTGATATGGACCATTGCAAAGGTTGTGGAATTTGTGCAAAAGTATGTCCTTTCAAAGCAATAGAAATGGTAAAAGAGTAAGTCGGAGGTAGAAATTAATGAGTATAAGAGAAAGAATGTCAGGAAATGAAGCTATCGCTATAGCTATGAAGCAAATAAATCCAGATGTAGTACCAGCATTCCCAATAACTCCTTCAACAGAGATCCCACAATATTTCTCTAAATTTGTAGCTGATGGAAGTGTTGATACTGAATTTATACCTGTGGAGTCTGAACATAGTGCTATGTCTGCTGCTATGGGTTCACAAGCAGCTGGAGCAAGAACAATGACTGCAACTTCATCTTGTGGACTTGCTCTTATGTGGGAGATGCTATATGTAGTATCTTCAGCAAGACTTCCTGTTACATTAGCTTGTGTAAATAGAGCTTTGACAGGACCTATCAACATCAATGCTGACCATAGTGACTCTATGGGTGCTAGAGATGCTGGTTGGATTCAACTTTACAGTGAAACAAACCAAGAGGCTTATGACAATATGTTACAAGCTAACAGAATTGGAGAACATCCAGATGTTCAATTGCCAGTAATGGTATGTCAAGATGGATTTATAACAAGCCACGCTGTTGAAAATATAGAATTAATTGAAGATGATAAAGCCAAAGCATTTGTTGGTGAATATAAACCAGAAGATTACTTATTGAATGCTAAGAGACCTATAGCAGTTGGTCCTTATGATATAGTTTCTTACTATATGGAGCATAAAATTCAACAAGCTAATGCTATGAAAAATGCTAAAAAAGTGATCTTAGAAGTAGCAGCAGAGTTTGAAAAAATGACTGGAAGAAAATATGGTTTCTTTGAAGAATATAGACTTGAAGATGCAGAAGTAGCAATAGTTGTAATCAACTCAACTGCTGGTACTGCTAAAACTGCTATAGACGAGATGAGAAAAGAGGGTAAAAAAGTTGGTTTATTAAAAATTAGAGTATTTAGACCTTTCCCTATGGAAGAGATTGCTCAAGCTTTAAAACATATTAAAATGGTAGCAGTAATGGATAAATCTGAAGGTTTCTCTGCAGCAGGTGGTCCAGTATTTGCTGAAGTTAGATCAGCTCTTTATGACTGCAACCCAAGACCTAAAATGGTTAACTATGTATATGGACTTGGAGGAAGAGATGTTACAGTAGCTCATATTAAAGAGATATTTGAAACTCTATTAAAAGAAAAAGATGAAGAAGTTAGAGATACATATAGACATTTTGGTGTAAGAGGGTAGGAGGCAATAGTATGGCATATAATTTTAAAAAAGAGATGGAAAAACCAGAAAGATTAACTGGTGGTCATAGAATGTGTGCTGGTTGTGGAGCACCAGTAGCAGTAAGAGGAGTATTGAGAGCATTAAAACCTGAGGATCAAGCTGTAATTTGTAGTGCTACAAGTTGTTTAGAGGTATCTACTTTCCTATATCCTTTCACAGCTTGGAAAGATTCTTTTATTCACTCTGCCTTTGAAAATGCAGCTGCTACAATAAGTGGAGCACAAACTGCTTATAGAGTATTAAAGAAAAAAGGTAAAATTGATGATACTTATAAATTTATAGCCTTTGGTGGAGATGGTGGAACATATGATATAGGATTCCAATCATTATCTGGAGCAATGGAAAGAGGACATGATATGGTCTATGTTTGTTATGATAATGAAGCATATATGAATACTGGTATCCAAAGATCATCTGCTACTCCAATAGGAGCAGATACTACTACTACTCCTGTAGGAAAGGAAAGTGCTGGAAAACCACAAGGAAGAAAAGATTTAACTGATGTAATTGCAGCTCATAATGTTCCCTATGTTGCACAAACAACTTTTATAGGAAACTTTAAAGATTTACATGAAAAAGCAGAAAAAGCTATCTATACAGAAGGGGCAGCTTTCTTAAATGTTTTAGCTCCTTGTCCTAGAGGTTGGAGATATGAGAGTGAAGATTTGATGGAAATCTGTAAATTAGCAGTAGAAACTTGCTATTGGCCTCTATTTGAAGTGATCAATGGAGAATGGAAATTAAATTATAGACCTAAGAAAAAACTTCCTATTGAAGAGTTTTTAAAGAAACAAGGTAGATTTAAACATCTATTTAAACCTGAAAATAGACATATCATAGATAGAATACAGGCAAATGTAGATTTGAAATGGGAAAGACTATTAAAAAGATGTGGAGAAGAATTGGATAAATAGTTTACTATTAAATAATAAAAAATTGAAAAGATTAAATATTTTAATATTTCTAAACAATAAGTTCCAACTACTCTCTTAACACTATAACTAATTATCTATAAATCAAAATATAAGACTTAAGTTTAAAAAATAAACTTAAGTCTTTTTCATATAAAATATGATACTATTTAAATAAATTGACCTACTATGATAATAATATGATACTAAAAATTTTTATTATCTTACAATAGCAATATCAAAAGTATTGCTAATATCTATTTCTTTTGTATATTCTGCTAAAACTGATTTATACAAATATACTTTATGTTCAATTTGAAGAGCAACTTGATTTTCTTTACTTTTTAAATATTTCGCTAATTTTTTGTCTAATAATATACCTTGAATTTTACCTAAATCATGACTTATCTTATAACCACACTTTTTTTCTATATATCCTAACATTGAGCCTTTCAACACTTCTTCATTAAAGTTTGGAAATAATTCTTCTGGAATATATGTCAATTCATACATTCTAGGAATAGAATCTATTAATCTTATCCTTTCATATTTATAAAAAATACTATCTTTAGTTCTATTAAATATTTCACATATTTCCTTTGTTCCCAATATTTTCTCAAAAGATATAATTTTTGAAGTAACATTTTTTTCTTTTTCTGATAAACTTTGAAGTAATTTATTTCTATAAAATTCTGGTGGATTTATATACATATTCCCACCTTGTCTAGAATGTACATATCCTTCTGTTTTTAATTTATTAATAGCTTGCCTTAAAGTCATTCTACTTACTGAATATTTTTGACTTAATACACTTTCACTTTCAAGATTTTTCCAAGCTACATATTCTCCATTTAAAATTTTATTTTTTATATCTTCATATATTTCTATATATTTCACCTTTTTCCGCTCCCAATAAAAAAACTCTGATACTATATTATATATCATCAGAGTTTTAGATTCAATTAATTTTTCTTTCTTGTTTTCAATGTTTTTAATGTTATTACAATTACTGCTGTTGTTATACTTCCAATTAACATTGCTATTAAAGCTAACACTGGCTTATTCATTGCACCTAAAAGAACTACAATTGGCCCACCATGAGCTACACTATCTGTAAGTCCAAATAAAAATCCAAGTATACAAGCTACAGCTGATCCTATCATATTTGCTGGAATTACTGCTAATGGATCTGCTGCTGCAAATGGAATTGCTCCTTCTGAAATTCCTACCATTCCCATTGCTAAGGCTGCTTTTCCGTTTTCTATTTCATCTGATGTAAAAATCCCTCTCTTCTTAGCTATGATAGTTGCTAATCCCATTCCTAAAGGTGCTACTGGAATTGCTGCTGCTTGTGCTCCCATAAACTGTAATTGCCCATCTGCAATTAATCCAACTGAAAATAAAAATGCAACTTTACCAAAAGGCCCCCCCATATCAAATCCCTGCATCAATCCAATTACTAACCCTATTATAACTAAACTTCCTGCTGATAAGCTTATTAACATATTATTTAAAACTGTCATTAAAGATGATATTGGGGCTCCAATTATAAAAATAAATAGTACTCCTATAAATAAAGAAGCTGTTATTGGAATTATCATTATTGGAACTAATGGTTCAACTATTTTTGGAAAATTAATTTTCTTTAACTGTAAAACAAAATAACCTACTAAAATTCCTGAAATTATAGCTCCTATAAATCCTGTTCCTGCAGTAGCACCATAAAATGATCCATTATTTGCTATCCAACCACCTATTAAACCTGGTGCTAATGCTGGTTTATCACCTATTGAATAAGCTATATATCCAGACAGTATAGGAATCATTAAAGTAAATCCAACTACCCCTATATTTAAAATATCATTCCAATGGCTTCCAGGTGGAATTTGTAATCCAGCAGCTGTTGGTTTACCACCTAATGCTAAGGACAAAGCTATTAAAATCCCTCCAACTATTACTAATGGAACCATATGAGAAACTCCATTCATTAGACTTCTATAAAGTAAATTCCCTGAAGTTTTATCATTTCCTATATTTTTTTTTGTTCCTTGATATATTTCTCCCTTTTCTGCAATGCTATCTTTTATTAATTTGTCTGCATTTTTAATTCCATCTTTTACATTTGTTATTATCAATCTTTTTCCATTAAATCTATCCAAATCAACTTGCTTATCACTTGCTATTATTATACCTCTAGCTTTTCTTATTTCTTCTTCAGTGGGGGCATTCTTTACTCCTATTGATCCATTAGTTTCTACTTTTATACTAACACCATTTTCCTTAGCAGCTTTTTCTAAACATTCAGCAGCTAAATATGTATGTGCAACCCCTACTGCACATCCTGTTACTCCAATATAAAAATCTTTATTTTTTTCTATATCAGAATTATTCGTATTTTTATTTTCAAAATTATTTACTATATCATATAATTCATCCTTTGTTTCAACAGCAAGTATTTTTTCTCTAACCTTATATTCCATCAAGCTACTTGTTATTTTAGATAATATTTCGATATGTATATCTGTTGTAGTTTCTGGTACAGCAATCAAAAAAAATATCTTACTTTTTTCACCATCTAAAGAATCATAGTCTATTCCTTCTTTAGATATTCCTATAGCCACAGTTGGATTTTTTACAACTCTACTTCTTCCATGTGGAATAGCTATTCCATCTTCTAAACCTGTTGAAGATATTTTCTCTCTTTCTAATACAGATTTTTTAAATTCTTCTTTATTTTCTATTTTTTCGTTTTCATATAAAACTTCTACTAATTCATTTATAACTTCTTCTTTTGTTGAACCTTTTAATTTTATTACCATTGTATCTTTTGATACCAAATCTTTTATTTTCATTTTTCCTCCCTTAATACGTTATATATAATCTAAAAAAATACATTTAAATTTAATTGTGTACAAATTAATATTAACACATTTTTAAATAATTGTCTATACAATTTTACAAAAATAAATATTTGTATAGACAATTTTAGAAGTTGGTGATAAAATTAAAATATAAAATAAATTTAGGAGGTTTCAAAATTAAATGATTGAAAGAATTTTAAAAAAAAATGAAACAAATGTAGCTGTCGCTCCAAAAGAACCACTATTTCTATCTCCTGATGAACAATTAAAATTAATGTTAGAATATACTCATACACATAGTTTATATAGTGATTCACAAAAATTAAAAAGAGAAATTGAATGTCTTAAAGTTCTTTTCCCTAAAGTATTTAGACCTATGTATGATAATGATTTAATTTTAGGAAGATTTGATGCTTTATTAGTTGGTTTTGGTTCTGTTACATCAGTTGGTGGCCCAGGTCATTATTGTAGAATTGAAAAACTAGATTCATTCGCAAAAACTATTTCTTATGATTGTAGCAAAGAAATCAAATATTTAAAAAATTATTGGAAAGATAATGATACTAGAGAAATTTTTTATAAAGAAAATTTAATAGAAAATATTTTAGGAAGATTTGTTGATGTACTTTATCCTGCTATTGTTACTGCTAGATTTAGTGGTATGTATCTTAATTATAATTTACTACTTGACAACGGAATATCTGGATTGAAAGATTTAATTAAAAATAAAAAAATTGTAAATCCTAATTCTATTGAAGAATATGATTCTATGATTGAAGCTCTTAATCTTCTTGAAATAGTTATTGATCACCACATAACTGAAGTTAAAAATAAATTAACTGAAAATCTTACAACTTCCAGAAAACTTGAATTAAAAAAATTATTGACCGCATTAACTACTATTAGATATAAAAAGCCTAACTCATTTATTTCTGCTATGCAATTGGCTTGGTTATATTCTTCTCTTGCTGGTGTTGTTAATTTTGGTAGAATGGATGACTATTTAGGTGATTATTTAGTTTCTGATTTAGAAAAAGGAATTATTGATGAAGAAGAAGCTATTAAATATATCATTTCATTATGGAAGCTTATTGAAGTTAAAAGAACAAATGTAAATGGAAGAGTTATAATTGGAGGAAAAGGAAGAAGAAATCCTAAAAATGCTGATATTTTTTGTAAACTTTCTATTGAAGCTACTAAAAGAGCTCAACTTGTTGAACCTCAATTTACTTTAAGAATATACGAAGGAATGAATAAGGATATATATAATCAAGCTTTAGATTCAATAGGAACAGGATGTACTTATCCTATTTTATATAATGATGATGTTAATATTCCAGCAGTAATGAATGCTATGAATGTAGATGAAAAAACTGCTGAACAATATGTTCCTTTTGGTTGTGGGGAATTTGTTCTTTCCGGTCAAGGAGTGGGTACCCCTAACTCTTGTATAAACTTACTTAAAGCATTAACTATTTTAATACATGATGGTATTGATCAATGGGATTACAAATATAAATATGGAAATTTAAAATTAAAATCTATGAAAGATATCACTAGTTTTGAAGATTTTTTTAGGGAATATAAAAAATTGCTATCTTACTATATTCACTTAACAGGAATAGCACATGCAAATTCTTATAAAATTATGAATAAAAAAGTCGGATTTATATTCACCAGTATTTTGACTGATGATTGTATTAGTAGAGGTAAAATGGCTCTTGATGGTGGAGTTAAACATCTAGGTGGAACTAATGAAATGTATGGTAATATGAGTTCTGCTGATTCATTAGCTGCTATTAAAAAACTTGTTTTTGATGAAAAAAAATACACTCTTTCTCAAATTCAAAATATTTTAGCTAAAGATTTTGATGATAATAATCTAACTAAATTTGAAATGATGGCTTGTCCTAAGTTTGGGAATGATAATGATTATGTTGATTCTTTAGCTATTGAATTACATGAATATGTATGCAATGAAGTCAAAAATTACGCTTTTAAAATAGGATTAGATAGTTGGCTTGTAGTTGTTATAAATAATCAGGTTAATACAGAATGGGGTAGAGCTACTTCTTCATCACCTGATGGTAGAATATCTGGATTATATATGAGTAATGCCAATAATCCTCAAAGTGGTGCTGATATGAATGGACCTACATCAATGTTAAATTCTTTAACTAAAATTAAAGCTAATATTCATGCTGGTAGTGTTCAAAATATTAAGTTTTCTAAAAATATGTTTAATAATGAAAGAGAAAAAGTAAAAGCTCTTATTTCTACTTTTTTCAAAAAAGGTGGTCCTCAATTGATGATTACAATAGTTGGTCCTGAAGAATTACAAGCTGCCTATAAAAATCCTGAAAAATATAAAAATTTAACGGTTAGAGTTGGAGGATTTAGTGCAAGATTTGTAAATCTCGAAGATGATGTTAAAAGAGAAATAATGGCTAGAACTTGTAATGAATAGAGGTATTTTAATGAATAAAAAAGGATTAATTTTTGATATACAAAAATTTTCAATTCATGATGGTCCAGGTATTAGAACAACCATATTTTTTAAGGGTTGTTCTCTTAGATGTGCTTGGTGTCATAATCCAGAATCTATTTGTCCACAACAGCAATTAAGCTATAATCCTAAAAAATGTCAACTTTGTGGTACTTGTGTAAAATATGTTAATTCTAAAGGAATTAACATTAAAAATAATCAACTAAATATTGATTTTTCCATCCATAACAATTCTTTTCAATTAGTTAATATCTGCCCTTTTAAAGCTTATGAAATTCTTGGAAAAGAGTATACAAGTAATGAAATTATTGATATTATTTTAAAGGATAAAGAATATTATGATAATTCTAATGGAGGAGTTACTTTCAGTGGTGGAGAAGCTCTTAATCAAATAGATTTTATATGTGAACTTGGTCATAAATTAAAAGCACTCAATATTAATATTTGTCTGGATATTAGTGGATATGATACAAATAATTTCATAGATAAAACTTTTGACTTTGTAGATATTTATTTATTGGATTTTAAAATTTTCAATTCTAAATTACAAAAAAAATATATAAATAAAAATTTTAAAATAGATGATTTATTAAATAAATTTGAAAAAAACAAAAAAAAAGTTATTTTACGTTGCCCTATTATCCCAAATATAAATAATACAACAGAACACTTTCAAAAAATAGAAGAATATATAATTAAATATTCTTGTATAAAAGATATTAATCTTCTACCTTATCATAATTTAAGAAAGAATAAAAAGTTTTTAAGTTTTATTAAAATTCAAGATTTTAATTTATTTACAGAAGAAGAAAAAACTAATTTAAAAAAATTAGAAAAGCATTTAGTAACTTTAATAAAATAAAAGGTAACTTAAGAGCAAGTTAGCCAAGCTATACTTGCTCTTTTTCTATATCTCAAGCTAACCTTTATAATACCAATGTCTTCCTTTTTTTACAAAATAACTCCTTTCATGATGAACCACCTCTTCTCCGTTGCTATCAATATATCTAGCCTTAAATTCAACTATTCCCTCTTTATCAAATTGAGTTCCTGCAATAACTTCTACAATTTCAAGACCTAACCATTTAGAATTTTTTGCCCACTCCTCTGCTTCTTTCCAGCATATCCCTTTTGCCGTTTTAGGATCATGTGTTTTTTTGATAAATTCTATATCACATTTAGTGTATGCTTCATACCTTGCTTTCATTAATTCAAGTGCTGTTTTAGGGTTACTCATTTTATCCTCCTATTTTTTCTCAATTATATCTTTTTTTATTTTATAAAAAATAAATAAGTAGGTCAAGAACAACCTACTTATTTCTAATTCATTCCTATTGATTTTACATTTGAATTCCAGGATAAGCCCAAATTCCTGAAGCTCTCATCATATCTCTATAAATAACAAGTTTTTCTTTTTGTGGAATTTGATAAGCCTCATCCATATTATTATAATCGAAATAAACTAAATTAGTAATATTATCTAACTCTAGTCCTTCTGTAACTGACATCTCTTTAAAAACAGAAATGGCTCTTCTCATATGAGTTGCACTACTTATAATAGTAATATTTTTAGCTTTCAATTCTTTTAAAATTTTGACTGAATACAAAGCATTTCCAACTGTATCTTTTGCTAAATCTTCTATATAAATTCTATCTGCATTTATTCCTTTTTCAACAAGCCATTTTTTCATTACATACCCTTCTGTAACTCCTCCTTGTTGAACTCCCCCTGTTACTATTATAGGCATTTCAGGATTTAATTTAGCTAATTTTAAAGTTTGTTCTAGCCTTTTTATTAGTGGTTTCTCCATTACACCACCTTTACCTAAAGCATACCCCAATGTTACAATAACATTATTTGGATTTTCTATTTTATAAGCTTCTGTCATAAATTTTGTTTCCATTGTTTTATCTGTTCTTTCAAATCTTTTTATAAATTCATTTACTTCTTCTGGAGATTTTTCTTTAATATTTTTAATAATAGTATCATACTTATCTATATTACCCAAAGCTCTATTATATCCTGCTAACAACATATTTGCTTCAAAAGACTCTGGATACATTCTAATAATTTCACTATAAGTATTTAAAGCATCTTCTGTTTTATTTTGAATAATTTGAGAACTAGCTATTCCAAATCTCAAATCCAATCTTTCTGGATCTAATAAACTTGCTTCTTTAAAAGAATTTTCTACAACATCAAATTTTCCTTTAAGAGTAATACCTTTAAAAAACTCTTTTTCAGCTTTTTTTAGATCTCCTCCATTCCAATAGAAAACCATTCCATTTTGAGTTAATTTATTAATTTGCTCCTGTTTCTGATATTTTTCTGTAGAACTACAACCAGTTAAAGCAAGTAAAATAAGAATGCCTGATAAAATCTTAAATTTTTTCATAAGTTCCCCTCCTAAAAAAGTTTTAAACTTTATAATCAAATTATATACCAACTCCTTTTCATTGTCAATTTTCAATACAAAAATATTTATTTTAATTTATTTAAAACTAAAACAAGTTAAAATTTTATTAAGAATAAAAAAAAGATAATTTATAAAAAATATGCTATAATAAAAAAATAATATAATTGAAAGGAGCGAGAAATAGTGGAAAGATATCAGAAAATATACTGGCCTTTGGAAAATATTGATATTGGAATTGAAAGTAAAAATTTAAAAAAATTAGAAAAACTAGGTATAAGATCTATATCTGATCTACTCTATTATTTTCCTAAAGCCTATGATGATAGAACTAATATAAAAAAAATTGGTGAACTTCGTGGAGAGGAATATGTTGTTTTAAAAGCTACTCTCTTAACTATTTCTGCACCACCTACACGTTCTGGATTAAAGATGGTAAAAACTACTGCCACAGATGGAACTGGTGTTATTGAAGTTATCTGGTTTCAAATGCCTTATTTAAGGAAGTCTTTAAAAATAGGAGAAGAGTATATATTTATTGGACAGGTTAAACGTGGTTACATATTTCAGATGGTCAATCCCGAATTTAAACTAAGTAGTAATCAAAGAAAACTTGATGAAGGAGAGATTCTTCCTATATACAGTACCAGTAAGGAGCTTCCTCAAAACTCTCTTAGAAAAATTATTGAAAAAACTCTCAATACAGCTCTCTCTATTATAAACGAAAATATTCCTGATGAGATAATTAAAAAATATAAGCTATTGGATAGAAAACAAGCATTAAAAGCTATACATTTTCCTAAAAACAGTAAAAATTTAGAGGAAGCTAAAAGACGTTTTGCTGTTGAAGAGCTACTGGTTTTAGAAATGGGAATACTTCAAAAAAGATTTGAGGTAGATGATTTAAATAAGGAAAAATACCAGCTAGAGGATAAGAAAAATCTAGTAAAAAAATATTTAGCATCTCTTCCCTTTGAATTAACCAATGCCCAAAAAAGAGTTATTACCGAAATATACCGAGATTTAGCAAATGGTCGAATTGTAAATAGATTGATTCAAGGAGATGTTGGAAGTGGTAAAACTGCTGTTTCAATGGTTTTACTTCTATACATGTTAGAAAACTCATATCAAGGAGTACTTATGGCTCCTACTGAGATCTTAGCAGTACAACACTACCTCTCAGTAAAAGATAAATTTGAAAAATTGGGAGTTCGAGTAGAATTATTAACTGGAAGTTTTACTGGAAAGAAAAAATTAAAAATATTAGAAGATATCAAAAATGGCGATATAGGTATTGTTATTGGAACTCATGCTCTTATTGAGGAGAGTGTTGTTTTTAATAAATTAGGATTAATTATAATTGATGAACAACATAGATTCGGAGTTTTACAGAGAAAAGCTTTGAGAGATAAAGGAGTTTTAGCCAATCTTGTTGTTATGAGTGCCACACCTATTCCACGTTCACTAGCTTTAAGTATCTATGGTGACTTAGATGTATCTGTTATAGATGAACTCCCACCAGGAAGAAAACCCATTAGAACTAAGTGGATCTCCTCTAATGAAGAGATAACCACAATGTATAATTTTATTGATAAAAAATTGCAACAAGGTAGACAAGCCTATTTTATAGCTCCTCTTATTGAGGAGAGTGAAAAATTATCTGCTAAATCTACACAAGAACTTACTGAGGAAGTAGAAAAATTTTTACCCAGTTATAAGATAGGAGTACTTCATGGAAAGATGAAAAACTCTGAAAAAGATGAGGTTATGGAAAAATTTAAAAATAAAGAGTTGGATATCCTTGTTTCAACAACAGTTATTGAAGTAGGTGTAGATGTTCCCAATTCATCTATCATAGTTATAAATAATGCTGAAAGATTTGGACTTTCCGCCCTTCATCAATTACGTGGAAGAGTTGGAAGAGGACAACATCAATCTTACTGTTTTTTAGTTTCTAAAACAGATAATGCCACATCTAAGGCTAGGCTTCAAGTTATGGAAGAGACTCAAGATGGATTTAAAATTGCTGAAGAAGATCTGAGACTTAGAAAATCAGGAGAGATTTTTGGAACAAAACAGAGTGGACTTAGTGACTTAAAATTTATTGATATAGTGCATGATGTTAAAACTATAAAATTAGTTAAAGATATATGTACTGATTACCTGAAAGAAAACAATGGAAAAATTCATAATGATTATTTAGCTATTGATATTTCAGAAAAATTTAAAGAGGTAAAATAATAGACAAAGTATAAGGAAATATGTTAAAATATAGAGTAAAATAAATTTTAGATGGAGGATAAGATGAGATTCAGTAAGAGTTATATTAAAACACTTAAAGAAACTCCAAAAGAAGCTGAAATAGCAAGTCATAAACTTCTTTTGAGAGCTGCAATGATTAAGAAATTAACTAGTGGAGTGTACACATACCTACCTCTAGGATTAAAAGCTCTTAAAAAAGTAGAGGCTATTGTAAGAAGAGAGTTAGACAGAGCAGGATCACAAGAGGTATTTATGCCAGTTCTACAACCAGCAGAACTTTGGAAAGAAAGTGGAAGATGGGACGTTATGGGACCTCTTATGATGAAATTACAAGATAGAGCTAAGAGAGATTTCGTATTAGGACCAACACATGAAGAGGTAGTAACAGACCTTATTAAAAATGATTTAACATCATACAAACAATTACCTTTAAATTTATATCAAATTCAAGCTAAGTTTAGAGATGAAATCAGACCTAGATTTGGACTTATGAGAGGAAGAGAGTTCGTAATGGAAGATGGATACTCTTTCCACGCTACTAGAGAATCTCTAGATCAAGAGTTTGACAACATAGAGGCTGCATACAAAAGAATATTTGCTGGATGTGGACTAAAGTTTAGACCTGTTGAGGCTGACTCTGGTGCCATTGGTGGAAATGGATCTAAAGAGTTCCACGTATTAGCTGATTCTGGTGAAGATGAGATCATCTACTGTGAGAGTTGTGACTATGCAGCTAACGTAGAAACTGCTGTAAGTAAAGTTTTCCATGCTGAAAAAGAGGAGTTAAAATCTCCTGAATTAGTTGATACTCCAAATGTATCAAAAATAGAGGACGTTGTAGAGTTTTTAAAAGTTCCTGTAGAAAGAACTGTAAAAGCTATGATGTATAAAGATCTTGGAACTGATGATGTATACATGGTACTAATCAGAGGAGATTATGAAGTTAATGAAACTAAACTTAAAAATGCTATAGACGCTATTGAAGTTGAGTTATTAACTGATGAAGAGTTAGAAAAATTAGGACTTATCAAAGGATTTATTGGTCCTTTTGGAGCAGATTTAGGAAATATAAAAATAGTGGCAGACGATACTGTTTTAGAGATAACTAACCACACAGCTGGTGGAAATAAATTGGATACTCACTACCTAAATGTAAACTATGGTAGAGACTATAAAGCTGATATTGTTAAAGATGTAAAAACTGTTAAACCAGGACATGTTTGTGAAAAATGTGGTGGAACTCTTACTTCTGCTAGAGGAATTGAAGTAGGTCACATATTCAAACTAGGAACTAAATACTCTGAGAAGTTACAAGCTAACTTCATAGATGAAAAAGGAGAAACTCATCCTATAATAATGGGGTGCTATGGTATAGGAGTATCTAGAACTCTTGCTTCTGCTGTTGAACAAAACAATGATGAATTTGGAATAGTTTGGCCAACTGCTATAGCTCCATATATTGTAGATGTTATCCCTGCTAATATGAAAGATCAGACACAAGTAGCTCTTGCTGAAGAACTATATAATGCTCTACTTGATGATGGTATAGATACTATGATTGACGATAGAGATGAAAGACCTGGATTCAAATTTAAAGATGCTGACTTAATTGGATTCCCATTTAAAGTTATCTGTGGTAAAAAAGCTGGAGAAGGTCTTGTTGAGTTAAAGATAAGAAAAACTGGAGAAACTTTTGAAATTTCAAAAGATGAAGTTATCTCTAAAGTTAGAGAATTAATGAAAAAATACTAATGTTTTTAAGGAAAAACTTTTCAGTTTTTCCTTTTTTTTATAAAAAAACTCATATAACAATTTTATTTTATATCAAATTAATCTAGTTTTATATTTTTTTTATGATATAATATAATAAAGATCATTAATGGAGGTTCATATGAAAGTTATAAATAAATTAGAAAAATTTTATGATAAAAATCTTCTATTAATATTTGAAGATGAGAATAATTATTGTGATTGTATTCCTGAAGATGGAAAAAAATTAATAGAAAAACTAAAGGAGAAAAACTCTTTTACTGGAAAGAGATCTGAAGTTTTATCAGTTAACTATTTTGTTAACGACACTCTTATATCAATGGATATTCTAGGATTTGGAAAAAAAGAGGAGTTCTCTGAAAATATATTGAGAGAGACTCTTTTTAAATATCTTAACGAACAAAAAGGTAGTATATTAATATCTAGTAACTCTAAAGAACTTGGAAATACCGATATTATTTGTGAAATAGTTGGAAATGTAAATTACTATTTTGATGAATTTAAAAGTGAAAAAGGAAAAAAAATAGATGTTGATTTTTTCTCTTTTGATAATATAGATATTACAGAGGCTCTTATTTTAAATGAGGCTACTGATGTTACTAGAGAATTGGTTAATTTACCAGCTAATATTATCAACCCTGACACTCTAGCTGAGAGAACTTTACTACTTGGTAAGGAGTTTGGATTTGAAGTAGAAATACTTGATGAGAATAAAATTCAAGATTTAGGTATGAACCTTTTATATAACGTTGGAAAAGCTTCTGTTAATAAACCTAAGCTTATAGTTATGAGATATTTTGGAGATTCTTCTTCTGACGAAAAAATAGGTTTAGTTGGAAAAGGATTAACTTATGATACTGGTGGACTTTGTTTAAAACCTGCTGATTCTATGCTAACTATGAAAGATGATATGACTGGTGGAGCTACAGTTATTGGTACAATGTGTGCTGTGGCTAAAAATAAAATAAAAAGAAATGTTATCGCTGTTGTTCCTGCTTGTGAAAACTCTATCAATGGAAACTCATACAGACCTGGAGATATTATCAAATCTATGAACGGAAAAAGTGTAGAGATAATAAATACTGATGCAGAAGGTAGATTAGCCCTTGCTGATGCTATAACTTATATTGTTAGAAATGAAAAGGTCAGTGAAATAATTGATGTAGCTACTCTTACTGGAGCTATGATGGTAGCTTTAGGTACATTTATTACTGGAGTATTCTCTAACTCTGATGATATTTATTCTAAATTAGAGAATAGTTGTAATAAATATGGAGAGAGAATCTGGAGAATGCCTCTTGATAACCAATTTAAAGAACTTTTAAAATCAGAGGTTGCTGATATTAAACATATGGGAACAAGATGGGGTGGAGCTATTAGTGCTGCTAAATTCTTAGAAATTTTTGCTGAGGATACTCCTTGGACACATATGGATATTGCTGGTACTGCCTTTGATAACTCCTCTAAATGGTTTAAAAAAGGAGCTTCTGGAGTACATGTAAAAGGTCTTTATAACTATTGTAAAGAGAGATAAGAAGTAAAATTTCTAACAGATCCTATAAGTTATCTACTAGTATTCTAAAATCATGAACTAAAATAAACTTATAAAACTAGAAAAAATAAGGATAATATAAAATATATTGAACTTTATAATTTTTTTATTGGCATCTATAATTTTATAGTTTTTTCCCTTATAATTTTAATATAATCAATACTTTACGGAGGGGAAAAATGTTAATACAATCAATGTTAGAGCTTATTGGAAATACTCCAATTATAAAATTAAATAGTATCGAAACTTTTGGAAATAATATATATTTAAAATTAGAAGGAAGTAATCCTAGCAAAAGTACTAAAGATAGAATAGCTTTGGCTATGATTGAAGATGCTGAAAAATCTGGAAAAATAAGTAAAAAAACAACTATAATTGAAGCTACTAGTGGAAATACAGGAATTTCATTAGCTATGATCTGTGCTTTGAAAAAATATAAATTAAAAATAATAATGCCTGACAATATGAGTATTGAAAGAATTCAACTTATGAGAGCCTATGGAGCAGAGGTAATTTTGACTCCTGGACACTTAGGAATGAAAGGTTGTAGTGATAAACTTGAATTAATAAAAGAGGAAACAAAAGATTATTTTATTCCTAATCAATTTTCTAATCCTAGAAATCCAGGTATACACTATGAAACTACTGCCAATGAAATTCTAAAAGATTTGAATAATAAAATTGACTATTTTATCTGTGGAACAGGAACAGGCGGAAGTTTTTCTGGAATTGCTAAAAGATTGAAAGAGGTTATTCCAAGTATACAAAACATAGCTCTTGAACCTGATACTTCTCCTCTTATCTCAAAAGGATATACTGGATCTCATAAGATTCAAGGTATGGGTATGAGCTTGGGAAAAATACCAGATGTTTTTAATAATAGCTTAGCTGATAAAGTATTATTGGCTAATTATGATAAAAGTATTGATTATATGAAAAAATTAGCTAAAAAAGAGGGAATTCTAGCTGGAATTTCCACTGGAGCTACTCTATCTTCAGCTATAGAAATTTGTAAAAATAATAAAAATAAAAATTTAAATATTGTTGTATTTTCTAACGATTCTGGAGAAAAATATCTATCTAGTAATATTTTTTAGAAAATTTATAGCTATTCAGGTCTGATGTGAAAATTTAAGACTTTCTTCAAAAATTTGAAGAGGGTCTTTTTTATATTCAAAAAGTAAAAACTTATCAAACCAGGAAATGAATCTTTGTGGAAATTAAAATTGAAAATTTATTACATAAAATCGCTGATCTTAAATTTCAATTAGCTAAAACTTACCTAGAATTGAAGAATTAGAAAAAGAAAATAAATTACTTAAAGAGGAAAATACCATACTAAAGAGTGTATTTGATTTATATGAAATTATGTTATCAGTTACTTATATAGAAAGGGAGCCTTCAACAAAAAGGTTAAAAACTCCCTTCATTTACCTATAAATATTCATAATTCAAAATTACTGTATAATAAAAATATAAAATTTGACTAGAAAAAAGAGATCCCTCAATATAATTACTTAAAATATTCCTTAAAAATTTTTTTTAAATAATATGCAACTCCATTTTCATCACAACTTTTAGTTATTTTTTTAGTTGAAAGTTGTTCTTTTAAAATAGGATTCCCATTTTCCATAATTATACCATTTCCTACTATTTCAAGCATTTCTTTATCATTTAATCCATCACCAAAAGCTATTACCTCATTTAAATTTATCATTTCTAATTCTGAGATTCTTTTTATTCCTTGACCTTTATTTACATTTTTAGCGGTCACTTCCAAACAAAATTTATCAGAAGTAGAAAAATTTAATCCTTGTTTTAATTCTAAATCTAAAGATAGTAATTTTTCTACTTTTTTTATTTTTTCTGGAACTGTACTTAAAAAGAAAAATTTTAAAACCTCTTCCTCTTTATAATTTTCTAAATTTGTAATTTTTAAAGGAAAATGACTATTAGTATTATGAGTATTAAATATTTCTATTTCTTTATCACTATACCAACCATTTTCAGTAAATAAATTTTTAGAAACTTTAGTATCAATATTCAATTCAAGTAATTTTTGTAATAGATTTCTGGGAATTATACTTTTAAAAACTTCTTTTGATTTATATAAAATTTTTGCTCCGTTATTTGTTATCAAATAAAAATCATTTTCTAATTCCTTAGCAAAAAATTGTGCATCAATATGATGTCTTCCTGTTGCTATTACAAATTTTTTCCCTCCTTTTATTAATTTTTTTAAAGTTTCTTTATTTTCTAAACTAATTTTATTTTCTGAATTTAGCAATGTTCCATCTAAATCTGATACAATCATTTTATATTCCATATTTTTCACCTTTATCAAATTTATTATGATTTTTCTAAACTTACATTATAACTAAATTTCTCTGAATTATAGTATCCAATATTATATTCTATCAATCTATTTTTATCGTCATACACCAATCTTTTCCTACATAAAATAGGTGTATCTTTAGATAAGTTTAGCTTTTTTCTAATTTCTTTGCTTGGCATTTTTGCAGTAATTTCCTCCTCAGACTTTACTATTTTTACCTCATAACTTTTCTCTAAATATTCATATAATTTTCTAAATTTCCCTTCTAAAAATTCTTTATCATTATCTAATCTTAAAATTGGATTAAAATAACTTACAAAAGAAACTATTGGAACTATATCTACTCCAACTCTTTGTAGAGATACTATTTTTTCATCACCATTTAAAGAAAAAATTCTTTTTAATTCATCAGTTGAATCTAGAATATCTATTTTTTTACTTCCATATGAAAAAGTATATCCCTTTGAAGACATCTCATCAGTTAAACTTCTCCAATCATTTAATTTAGTTTTTACAACTGATTTTTCTTCTAAAATTTTTCTTGTTCCTTTTCCTTTTTCTCTTTCAACTATATGTCTTATTACTAAATTTTCCATTGCCTTTCTAATTGTATGCCTACTTACATTATATCTTTTCATCAATTCTAATTCTGTTGGTAAATAAAATCCATCACTATAAGGTTTTTCTTGTAATAATACCATTATTTTTTCCTCAACTATTTTATATAATGGTTGTACTTTTTCTTTCATCCATTTATCTCCTAAATTATAATTTTATATATTATATCACTTTTTTATTTCTTATTCTAGAAATCTTAATAAAAAAGCTGTTACATAAATTGTAACAGCTTTTTTATTAAAATACTCCTATTACAACCCCAATACTTACCAATACTAATAGAGTTAGCATTACTTTTAAGGAAGAAAATTTTTTCTTTGTCATTAAATAATATACTAATCCAACTATTACAAGAGGAATTAAATTAGGAAAAATTCCATCTAATATGTTTTGAATATTAATGTTTACACTTCCATCCATATAACTTAATTTTGTAGTAGCCTTTACATAATTTGCAGCAATTCCACCTGTTATAAATACTCCTAATATTGAAAAAGATTCTTTTAATCTTTCTGCTCTTTCATCCACTAAAAATTTTACTGCATCTGTTCCTAATGTATAACCTTTCATAAAGAGAAAATATGATCCTGGTATTACAATTCCTAAATAAAGTAATATATAAAAGATCGGTCCCATTATACTACCGTTTGCCGAAAGTCCCATTCCAATACTAAGTAAAATAGGAACTAACATTCCTGGAATCATTGAATCTCCTATTCCAGCTACTGGTCCCATCATTCCAACTTTAAGTCCATTTATTAATTCATCTTCAATTTTTTGTCCATTCGCTCTTTTTTCTTCAAGACCACATGCTATTCCATTAATTATAGCTCCTAATTGAGGTTCTGTATTATAAAATACTGAATGTCTTTTTAATGCTGCTATTTTTTCTTCTTTATTGTCTTTATATAACTCCTCTATTATAGGAACCATTGAATAACAAAATCCAAAAGATTCCAATCTTTCAAAACTCATAGATGAAAGATTATGCATCATCCAAGTTTTCCAAGATCTAACTAACGCTTTTTTACTTAATTTTTTCTCAGTCATTAAAATTCATCCTCCTCATCTTTTACAATTGTTGTTATTGTTGTCACTTTTACAGGTTTATAATTAAAATGAAGATATGCAAAAAATACTCCTATTATTGCTAATCCTATCATACTTAGTTTTAATAAAGTTACACAAATAAATCCTACTATAAAAAATAATAATATTGAATTTTCTTTAACTATTTGTTTTAGTAAAACTCCAATTCCAACAGCTGGTAAAATTCCACCTAAAACATTCATTATATTAATCACGGCTTGAGGTACTGCATCCAACATTTCTACTACATATTCTGCACCAAAATATACTGCTATAAAAGATGGAACAAATCTTAAAATAAAATTTCCAAACTGCGGGTAATATACACTATATTTTCTCAATCCAGATATATCTCCACTAGAAATAGCTTTATCTGTTTTATCTGCCCAATATGAGTTTATAACTTGCATCATATTAAAAACCACTGTTCCTAAAATCCCTATAGTAGCTGCCAATGTCACCGCAATTTTAGGGTCTTTTCCCGACAATATTCCTAAAGCTATTGCTGGATATGCAACAAAGTTTAAATCTGCTGGCATTGTTCCACCTGGAGTAACCATTGCAATATACACGGCTTGAACAGCTATCCCTATCATAATTCCTGTTTGTACATCCCCTAATATTGCTCCTACTATCATTCCAGAAACTAATGGTCTTGAAAGAACATACCATCCTCCTGTAAGACCAAAAGCCCATGGTACACTTAATGCTCCTAAATAACAAAATAATCCTATTAAAGTTGCTTGTAATAACATTTTCTTACCTCCCCTTTTCTTATAATATTAATTTATTTTATATCCTTCCAGTAATATGGTTTTGCTGATGGAACTAATCTAAATTCAATTGTATATTTATCATCTAAATAATTAAAAGCATCTTTATCCTTTTCTGAAATAGCTACATTTGGACCTATTGTTCTAGCCCCTTCTTTAATATGCATAGGTCCTATTATTATTTTATTCGAATTAGAGTTTTCTAAACTAATTCCCTGTTCTACCAATCTCTTAAAAGTATCTGGATGTTTTGCTATTACAAAATATTTTTTATCACTAGCTATTACCTTAGGTAATTTTTCTAACGCAGTCTTAACATCAAATATCCATACTTTTGTCCCTGAAGCAGCTCCTTTAAATACATTTACTAAAACTGGGTCATTTGCTATCCCATCATCTATACCTATTATACCATTACACTCATATACACCTGCCCAACCTGTTACTATTTGTCCATGAATTACTCTTTCATCTACTCTTACAAATGATATTGCCATTTCTTTTCCTCCTAAAATTCTTCTTCCTCTTCTGTTTTTTCTATTTTTTTAGCTTTTTTTACCCCTATTGCTTCATTAATTAACAATAAATTTGCTAACTCTTTTATCTCCATATCTTCTAAATTATCAATAGCTTCAACTAATATTGGTAAATTAACTCCTGTTACTATTTCAATCTTCCCTTCATAATCTTTTGAATAAAAATATTCACTTGCTGTATTATATGGGGATCCTCCTTCTAAATCTACTAAAATAAGATAGGAATCACATTTTTTTAATTTCATCATATTTTCTTTAAAATTTTCTTTAAATACATCTACTCCCATCCCCTTCTTCAAACTTAAAAATACAGTATTCTCTGGAAAATTACCAACTACCATTTCATATGTATCTTTTAAACCAAAACACAAATCTCCGTGTGTTGCTATTATTAATCCTTTCATTTTACACTCCTCTTTTATCTTACATAAGCTTTTATTGTTCCTATTTGTTTTCCCAAAGATTTTCCATATGGAGAGATTGTATATTCCCCTATAGTAGCAGGAATTATAAATGTTTCTGCATAATGAACTACAAAAGGTTTAAATTTTTCTGATGGTGATTCTATTATTGCCTCTTCTCCTTCTATTAAATTTAAAACATTTAAATTTCCTTCCGTGTTATGATAAACTTTTTTATCAAACCAATGTCTTCTAGTTTCAATAAATTCTCTTTCATGTAGTCCTGTTCTTTCTTCAATTATTCCATTTTCTTTTTTTATTAATTTCACATTATTTACTAAATTATTTTTTACCCAATTTGTATCTCTATCGAATTGAATATTTTGTTTTCCATGTTCTAAATGAATTGGTCTAGGTAATCCATCCAACCCTAATCTATCCCAATCCCATAACTTAAAAGTAAATATATATGGTGTTGAACTTATTTCTAATACCATTGTATCTTTTCCGGAACAATGAACAGTTCCAGCTGGAATTAAAAAATGATCATGTTTTTTGGCAGGAAATTTATTTACAAACCTTTCATCATCAAATGATTCATTACCTCTCTGAGCTTCTTCTAAATTTTTTATCATTTCTACTGGATTTATTTTTTCTTTAACTCCTAGATAAACTACTGCATTATCTTTAGCATCTAATATATAGTAGCTCTCATCCTGAGTATAGTGCATTCCAAATTTTTCTTGAATATATTCAGTTAATGGATGTACTTGAAGACTTAAATTTTCTCCATCAAATGTATCTAGAAAATCAAATCTTATTGGAAACTCTGTTCCAAATCTTGCATGAACTTTTTCTCCTAATAATTTTTTAGGTTTATTAAAAACTAAGTTTATTGCTGGCGTTTGTATAACTATATCTCCATATTTAAAATTAATAGAATTTTCTTCTGGAACACAATCAAAACACCATGCAAAATTTTTCTCCTCTTTATCTAAATCACATATTTTTTTCATCCATTGTCCACCCCAAACTCCTGGATCAAAAAATGGAACTAACCTAAATGGTCTAGATACAGCTTCATCAAATCCTAATAATAAATTTTTACCTGTTATCATTTTAGGATTGTTTTTCATATTAGTATCTATATAATAATTTATTTTTTGAAACAATCTTTTTTTATGATTATCTAATATTCTCCATTCAACAAAAAAAGCTCTTTTATACTTTTTCAAAACATCTTCATTGTAGTTTTGAGCTCCCCAGTTATCTAATGTTTTATCTCTAAATCTTTGTTGTATTTCCCATCTTGTTAAATCAAAATACACTAACTTGTCATGTGGAATTAGTGAAGCTCCTATTCCAAAAATTATTATTTTTCCATTTTCTATATTCTCAATTTTATTCTTTAATTTTTCTAGCTTGTCAATATCTAATAGTTCTGTTATATTTAAATGATTTGATAAAATACCAAATACTCTATCATCTGTTAAATTTCTTCCTAAAAATTTTAATATTTGTTCTTCAGATTTTTTTACCTCTGAGAAATTAAAAATATAATCCGCTTTCATTTTTTTAATTAAATTTTCTAAAATTTCTTTTTCGTTGACACCATGATAATAATCTAGAACTATAACCTCTCTTTTTTTATCTTCTTTAAACTTCAATTCTTCTATAATGTTATTATATCCACTCCAAGCTCCAATATGTGTATTTACTTCAACAACTGGATATTTGTCATAATTTGATTTTCTTATTTTTTCAAACATAATTCCTCCTATATCTTAATCATTTATTTTTATTTCAATATTATTTCCATTTTTGAAAATTCTTACTGGAAAGGGAAATCTTTCTATTTCTTCATAATTATGTCCTGCTTTTTCTTTCCAACAAGCTCCAACTTTAAATATAGTACTCCCTATATTAATTAATCTGTGTGCATATTGACCATTTATATAATGTATAGAACCTTCATACACTTTTTCTGCAAAAATTTCATTATCTTTTATGAGCAATAAAAGTCCTTCTCCCTCATAACCAAAATATATTTCTGGTTCATTTTTATCTATATGATAATGCCCTCTTATCAAATTACATTCTCCATTCACCAGTATAGGATACATTAAAGTTAAACCAAAAAAAAGTGTATTATCTTCTTCCTTATTTATAGAAAAAACTTCATACATCAAAGTCTTTTTAGATAAAGTTACATCTTTACTTTTATATGCAAACTCTATATCTTCATAATACTTTTTATAATGTTGTACATTCTCTCCTTTTAATATTCCATCATAAAAATTGTAACAATATTTTGGTTCCAAGATTTCCATTTAACTCCTCCTATCTTTTATGGTATAAAATTTCCCCAAATTTCACTATATTCATTTGGATTAGTCACAAATCTAAATTTATCTCTATTTTCTAAGTATTGTTCATAAATAGGCTTATCTTTATCTAAATTAAATTCTTTATATTCTCTGGGTCCTTTTATGATAAGCTCTTTTAACTTATAAGTTTTATTAGGAATAAATTTTAAATCTTTTTCTGTAAAAATAGGAAAATATGCTAAACCACCATGTTTTCTAACATCGTTATAATCAAATCCAAAATCTCTTATACACCATGCTCCAAAAATCATATTTTTTTCTGAATTAGCATTTATTGTATAATGCGCCCATCCAGGAGGTACAATTACTTTTTCTCCTTCCTTTGCTTTTATTGCATAAATTTTTCCTGGATCATTTTTAACACTCTCTTGCATATATATAATAGCTTCTCCTTCCCATATTTCATATACTTCTGGAGTTGATGAATTACAAGAATTAGATATAGAGTGAATATGTCCTTGAGACCTTACAGGTTCATCTCCTAATTTTCCTTTTGAATAAATACAAACACCATATAATAAATTTTTTTTAATTAAATCTTCTTTATCTATTTTTCTTCCTATATCCATTGCAATAACATAAACAATTGCTGGCCCACTACAATTAGAGTCTTTTAAACTTTTTCTAATATCATCTAATTTTCTTTCTTCAATTCCAGATACAAAAACTTCATCAGAATAAATAAAATTTTTTTTTAATAAATCATAAGATATTTTAAAGCCTGGATAATATTTCATGACAGTGATCACTCCCCTCTTATATGTCCGTACTTATTTATACGTATTTTATAGCATAATTTTAATTTATTTGTCAATACTTTTTTCTTTTTTTGTATTTTAAGTTCTAAAATTTATCTTTATAAATAAAAAAAGAACATACATTATCAATTATATGTATGCTCTTTTTAATTTTTATTTTCTGTTTTTCACAACATATTGATAAAGATCATTTTCAATCTCATCTTTCAATAAAAGTAAATACTCTACAACACTATTTCCTTTATAGTTTATTGTATCCTTTCCTTCTAAAACTGTTTCTATCTCTCCAATATAATAAAAATTTTCTCCTGTTTTTCTTTTTAAAAAAGCCTCTAAAGTGTAATAATTTTCAGCTATCTTCCCTTCAGCTGTCAACTTTCCATCTCTTTTCAAGCATCTTTTATTTTTAGAAAACCATACAAATTTTTTTCTATCATAAAATACATTATCATATTGTGTCATATCTAGATCATTATCTACAGTTATAAAAAGAATTACCTTTCTAGCCTCTTCAAAAACTGTATATCCACTCACTTGATATCCATTGTTAAAGTCTAAGTTCAGATACCAAAACGCCTCCTGTTTACTATACTCCTTATACTTTAATATACTCTTTTCTCCAACTTGTTTATAGTTCTTACCACTATAAGCTAAATTATATTTAATCAGGTCATCTATCAAATCTTTGAAATACCTATTTTTACTATAACTTTCAAAAAAATCTTTTGCAAGAACAATCTTATCACCATATCTTTCTAATATAGGATAAAACTCCTTAGCTGTTGACAAACTGACAAAAATCTCTTTAAGTAGATGTTTTACTCCATTCTCTACACTCTCTTTTTGATTTTTTAGACTATATTCATTCTCTAAAATCTTTTCTATAATCTCTATATTTACATCTTTATTTATCAATGCCTCTTTTAAAATAAGCATCTCATGTACCCTTTTAGCTGGTGTAAAAAAACTTGAAAGAAAAGTAAGATAATTATTCTCTTTTTGATTTAATGGTTCTAATTCTAATTTAGGTTTTAATATTCTTAAAACTTCATCATAAGTTTTTTTATATTTTAAAATTACACTTGGATCTATCATATTTCTCTCAAAAAAATCAGATAACATAGGTATTCTTCCCAATTGTTTTTCTAAAAAGATAAAATCCTTCTCTATATTTTTTTTAGTTGAAAAATTATTTTTATTGATATTATCAAATATTCTCTCTTTAACTATCTCTTCAAAAATTATTGAACTCTCTCCAGGAATTATATTTGTTCCATTCACTAAAAATCTTTTCATATAGTCCTTATCAAAGCTATTATTTTGAGATATAGCTATGGGAATCAAAAAGTTTTTTTCGTAGTTCCCTATAAAGTCTAAAATAACTAAGTATTCCTTGTCCTTATATTTTCTTAATCCTCTTCCCAATTGTTGGATATACACTATAGAAGATTGTGTTGGTCTCAATAAAATCACTTGATTTATACACGGAATATCTACCCCTTCATTAAATATATCCACTGTTATTATATACTCTATCTCACCATCTTCTAGTTTTTTTATTGTTTTCTCTCTTTTCTCATCACTGTCATCACCCTTTAAAGCTTCACACCTAACTCCTCTCTCTTTAAACTTTTCACTTAAGATTATAGCCTCCTCAACTCTAGATACAAATATAAGCCCGTGGAGTTTATCCCCACTATAACCGTAAAATCTACTTTTTTCTAGAATATGCTCCACTCTTTCTGAGACTACAAGTTTATTTATATGAGTTTTTTCACTTATTATCTCTCCGTTTATCTCTATATCTGATACTCCAAAATAGTGAAATGGACATAACAAACTCTCTTTCAAAGCATCATACAATCTTATTTCATAAGCTATATTATTATCAAATAATTTATAGATATCAAAATTATCTCCTCTTTCTGGAGTGGCTGTCATTCCAAGTAAAAATTTAGGTATGAAGTAATTTATTAGATTTTGGTAAGTTTTGGCTCCACTGTGATGTACCTCATCTATAACTATATAATCAAAGTAATCTCTTGGAAATTTTCTAAAATTCTCCTCTTTTCCCAATGTTTGAATCATAGCAAAAACAATATCTGCCTCTCTATTTTCATCATTGTTATAGATTATGATCTCCCTTTCTTTTAAAATCTTTTCAAAAGTCTCCTTTGCCTTTTCAAGAATAGTCTTTCTATGGGCTATAAATAGTACTCTTTTGGGATTACAGTTTTGAACATCAAAAGCACTTAAATATGTTTTTCCTGTTCCAGTGGCACTTATCAAAAGTCCTCTTTTCTCATACTTTCTCAAAACTCTCAGATTTTCCAATGCCTGAATCTGCATCATATTAGGTTTAATCTTTTCCTCTTTTAACTCTTTTTCTTTTCTTCTCTCTCTATACTCTCTGTTAAATTCATACACATTCTCATACTCTATTATCTTTTCTATAGTTAAATTTTCAAGTCCATTAAAAACTTCATAGAAATTTTCCAAAGTATCCTTTATAATCCTTCCACTTTCTAAAGAGTTTATCATCAAATTCCATTCAAAATTAGTAGTAAGTGCTGTTTGAGTAAGATTACTACTACCTATCATCATACTCCAAATATTTCCTTTTTTAAAAAAATAACCTTTAGCATGAAATTTCTCTGTAGATAGAATTTTCAATTCTATATTTTTAAACTCTAGCAGTTTTTTTAAAGCCTTAGGCTGTGTAAAATTCAAATAATCTCCAGTTAAAATTTTTCCTTTTATTCCTCTTTTATCTAGCTCTCTCAACTGTTCCAATATCATTGTGACACCACTCATTGTTATAAATGCCACTGATATTATAAACTCCTCACACTCTTCTAACTCTCTTCTCAATAAACTTATTATCTTTTCTTCTCTATTGGATATTAATTTATGTTGATACCTATCTGATGACTCTATCTCTCTATCTATGAGGCTTGTTTTAATACTGTTTATCAAAATATTTTCCATTATTCACCCTTTATTACAAAAGGTGGTCTATAATTTAACCACCTTTTATTATTATAAATCTTCTCCTGTTGATTTATTATACATATTATCATAATACAAAGCTATATAATATTCATTACCATATTTATGAATCATAAACCATACATTATTATTTTCCATTATTTCTAATATCATTTCTAGAATTCTTTCAGTATCTTTTTCTTCTATTCCTTGAATATTTTTAGTATTCTCTATTATTCTAAAAACTTGTTCCTGACTTATCTTCTGAATAAAAAAAGCTGGATATGTTTTATTATTAACTATCATTTCATAACTAATATTTTCTCTTTCTGATATTGGCTCAGAACCTAATGATATATATTTTTTATTTTTTGAAAATTGATTTAATAAAATATTATACTGTCCTTTTATTTGACTTTCTGAAAATGGAATTTTATTTACTACAACAATACGATATACTTTATTCTTGTTAGTATCAATTAAAACTTCAACTTCTCTTCCATTAAATTCTCCAATCAAACTTCCATTGATTTTCTTAAATCCTTTTTTCATAAGTTTTGTAATCATTTCTTCTTTTGTTCCATCAACTGGTATTCCCAAAAACTTTGTTATTTCGTTATTTTCCTTTACAGTTCTCTCTATATCTTCATTTATTTTTTCTATTAATTCTTGTGACAATTCATTTTTTGTTGATTTAACTTGAGAAATTGAAGTACATCCTTGTACTATTAAAATCATACTTAAAATAAAAGTATAAATTATTCTTTTCATAATATTCCCCTCTTTTATCTATATTTTATAAATTTAGTCAGCTAAAACTGTTTTTAATTCTTTTTCCAATTTTTTTAGAGCGTTTGCTCTGTGACTGATCTTATTCTTTATCTCTGGCATCTCAGCTAAAGACATCTTGTATTCAGCTACATAGAAGTATGGATCATACCCAAAACCATCTTTTCCCTTAGGCTCATATAGTAATTCTCCCTCTATCTCCCCTCTAAAAGAGTAAGATCTACCGTCTGGTTTTCCTAGAGTAACAACACTTACGAAATGACATCTTCTATTTTTTTCATCTTTCATTACTTCCATTAATTTTTGGTTATTTGATTCATCAGTGGCATTCTCTCCAGAATATCTTGCTGAATATACTCCAGGAGCTCCATTTAAAGCTTCTACACATAGCCCTGAATCATCAGCTATTGTAATCATTCCTGTGTATTTAGCAATCTCAACAGCCTTTTTAGCTGAATTCTCTTCAAATGTCTCTCCATCTTCAATTACTTCTGGTATCTCTATTCCATCTTTTATAGATAGAATCTCTACATCTTCTACATTGGAAAATATAGCCTTTATCTCATCAATCTTATGTTTATTTCCGGTTGCTAAAAATATCTTCATAACTATCCCTCTATTATTTTATTTTGTAATTCCATTATCTCTTTTAAACCTTTTTCAGCTAAATCCAACATCTCATTTAGCTCTTTTCTTGTGTAAGTTGCCTCTTCTCCTGTTCCTTGTACCTCTACAAACTCACCATTTCCATTCATTACAACATTCATATCTACCTCTGCTGCTGAATCTTCAGTGTATTTCAAATCAAGTACTGGAGTTTTATTTACAATTCCCACACTTATAGCTGCTACATTTGAAGTTATTGGATTTTCATTTAGAACTCCCTCTGCCACTAATTTTTTCATAGCAAGAGCTAAAGCTATATACCCTCCTGTTATTGAAGTAGTTCTTGTTCCACCATCTGCTTGTATTACATCACAATCTATTGTTATCGTTCTTTCACCTAATTTTTCTAAATCTACTGCTGTTCTTAAAGCTCTTCCTATCAATCTTTGAATTTCCATAGTTCTTCCACTAAGTTTTCCCTTAGCAGATTCTCTCTGATTTCTCTCTCCAGTGGCTCTTGGTATCATAGAGTATTCAGCAGTCAACCATCCTTTTCCCTGATTTTTTAAGAATGGAGGGACTTTATCACTTACAGTGGCTGTACATATAACCTTTGTATTTCCACACTCCATTAGTACTGACCCCTCAGCATAAAGGTTAAAGTCTTTTGTTGCCTTTAAAGGTCTTAACTCATCTACATTTCTTCCATCTTCTCTCAATTTTAATGTTCTCATATCCTCTTCAATTATCATCTCTTTTATCATACCTATCTCCTACACTCTCATACTTTCTCTCTCTTTTACTTCTTTTCCAAATTGTATCTCATAAAAATGCTTATATAAACCATTTTGATTTAATAACTCCTGATGTTTTCCAATCTCTTTAATCTCTCCATTTTCCATAACTACAATCTTATCTGCATTTATTATTGTAGATAATCTATGAGCTATTACAAATGTTGTTCTATTTATCATAAGTTTATCTAAAGCATCTTGAACAAGTCTTTCTGACTCTGTATCTAAAGCTGATGTTGCCTCATCTAGAATTAATATCTCTGGGTTTTGAATTAAGGCTCTTGCTATTGCAATTCTCTGTTTTTGTCCACCAGATAGCATAACTCCTCTTTCCCCAACTTCAGTCTCAAATCCATTTTCCAGCTCAGTTATAAAGCTATATGCATTAGCCATTTTAGCTGCTTGAATTATCTCCTCTTCACTTACATTCTCTTTTCCAAAAGAGATATTTTCAGCTATAGTTCCTGAAAATAGGAAACTCTCCTGTGGAACAATCCCTATTAGATCTCTATATTTATTTAAAGAGATATTTTTTATATCTTTTCCATTGATTAAAATTTTTCCCTCAGTAGCCTCAAAAAATCTAGGAATAAGGTTAACTATTGTTGTTTTTCCACTTCCACTCTTTCCAACAAAGGCAACGACCTCTCCAGCTTTAACATCTAAATTTATATTTTTTAAAGCATTACTTTTAGCATCATCATAAGCGAAAGAGACATTGTCAAAATGGATATTCTCTATTCTTCCCTCTAATTTTTCCTCTTCTCCATAGTACTCCTTTTCAACTGGTACATCTAAGATCTCTATCACCCTATCAGCAGAAGGGATAGCTTCTTGTAAATCATTATTCTTGCTAACCAATCTCTTCAATGGTTGGCTCATCAATCCAAGTGCAGTAACAAAAGATATTAAATCTCCAGGAGATATAGTTTGAGTTACAACTATTTGATACCCACCATATGCAGCTACTAAAACTACCATTAAAGTTGTTATTACCTCATTGATAGGAGATACCTTTGCCTTAATCTTTGTACTTTTATACGATTTTTCAAACTCATCCATACTGATATCTTTATACTTATCAATAATCATATCACTATTATTAAAAGCTTTTATTACAAATATACCTGATAAACTCTCTTGTACAAAAGCTGTTACTGCTCCTGATGTATCCTGTCTAACTCTACCAGATTTTCTAATTTTTTTAGTATACTTTCTCACCGTATTTATAACAAGTGGCATAACTGTTAATGATATTGTTGCTAATATCCAATCCACTTGAAACATTCTAAATACAAGAGCTACCACTGTTAAAAACTCTCTTAACATTTCAAAAAGAATAAAACCTATTCTTCCAAGAGTAGCTGAATCTCCAGAAAGTCTAGCCATTATATCTCCCAATTTATTTTTTCTAAAATATGATATCGGCAATTTTTGTAGATGTATAAAGACATCTATTTTTATATCTCTCTTTATTGTTTCAGTTACATAGTTTGATGAGATATTTGCATAGTAAGATGATACCACCTTTATAACTGTAGACAAAAATATAGCTGATATCACCATTATCATCATTTTTGCGTCTTTTTTTACTAATACATCATCTATCAAATATTTACTTAACCAAGCTGGTACAGCTCCCATTGCTGATGTCAAAACTGACATCAAGATAACTGCCACCATTGCCCATTTATATTTAAAACTATATTTTAAAAAGCTATTTAACGATTTATTTTGAAATATATTTGCTTTCATCTCTCTCCTTTCATTAGAAAATCCCCATAACTTTCAACTACATTTTTTCCTGAAAGTCTTTTTCTTACCTCTTGAATATTTCTATCAATCTCATCTCTATTTTTTTCTAATTTCAATATATATTTTTCTATCTCATCTACATTGCATCTCTCTTGTAAAAGTTCTGGGAAAACCTCTCTATCCAATGTAAGATTTGGCAAAGAAACAAAACCTATCTTCAATATATATTTCGCTATAAAAGCATTTATTCTTCCAGTTTTATATACCACTATTGTAGGTAGCCCCATCAAGGCTAATTCTAAAGTTACTGTTCCTGAGGCTGCAATAGCTAATCTAGATACTCTTACACATTGTGAAAGATCCTTCTCAAACTCTATCTCTAAATTTGGATACTCACTTAAATCTCTATCTATCCATTGAAGATGCTCCTCTTTAGAAAGTTTAAGCAAAAACTTTTTCTCATTTTCTCTTTTTACTAGATCTAACATTATTGGAATAAGTGATTTTATCTCCTGCTTTCTACTCCCTGGCAATAATAGAATATACTCCTCATCTCTAGGTTCTACTACATACTTATCCACAAATGGATTTCCGTAGTACACAACATCAACATTGTGTTTTTTATAAAACTCAACTTCCCAAGGAAAAATTACCATAATATGGTCTGCTTTTTTTAATTTTGTTATTCTCTTTTCTCCCCAGATCCATAATTTGGGTGGTATATAGTAAAATACCTCTATATCCTCAATCTCCTTTTTTAAAAGTTCCAAAAATTTTAGGTTAAATCCTCCATAGTCTACTAGTATAACCTTTTTTATATTCTCTCTCTTTATAAATTCTACATACTCATTAGCTTTTCTCTTTAAAAAGCTATATTTCTTCAAAACTTCAGTAAATCCCATTATTGCAAGTTCATCTATATTCTGAATTATATTTACTCCCACTCTTTCACTATGCTTTCCTGCAACACCATAAAATTCAACATTGTCATATCTCTTTTTAATGGCTTCCACCACATAGGAAAGGTGTAGATCCCCTGAAACTTCACCTGTTGAAACAAAAAATTTCATAATTATCTCCTATTAAACTTTTACTCCCAATATAAATAAAGAGTTCTCTTCTGCCAATTTTATTGCTTCATCTCTATTCAAAAAAAGCATTCTTCCTGCTTCTCCTACAATTCCTTTAGCTCCTATCTCAATAGCTCTTTTAATTGTCTCTATTCCAACTGCAGGTATATCTACTCTCATATCCTGTTGTGGTCTTGACATCTTAACAATTATTGTACCAGCTCCAGCTAACTCTCCAGCTCTCTTTATTGTTTTATCGGTTCCCTCTATTCCTTCAAGAGCGACTACTGATGAATCTTTACACACCACTGTCTGCCCTGCATCTACCTCACTCAAAGCTTTTGCAGCTTCTATTCCTATCTTAATACTCTTCATATCTTCAACAGTTGGCTTTATATTGGTATAACACTCATCTTTAAACATAAAACCTTTTAAAAGATAGTTCTGAGGGAGAACTTTTATTCCATTCAATCTAAAAAATGCTATAATTGCAAAAAGGAGAGTTTCATCTTTTCTATCTGGTAATCTCCTCAGAAGCTCCTCTCCAAATCTATCTAATTTTATATCTTTAAATATTATATCTTTCTCTACTTTCCCGAGCATAACTATTTCATTGATATTATTAAGTAGGAAGTACTTAATAATACTTCCTACCTCACCTATATTGAAAGCTATAAAATTTTTATGTGATTTTATACCCTCATCTATACTATCAAATAGTCCTAAAGGAAAAACATCTAACTCCTGTTTTTCAGCTTCTTCTAGAAAATAGAGAGGTAATTTTCCATTACCAACTATTATCCCTATTTTTTTCATTATCTAGCTATACCTCTATTACTATTTTTTATAAACTCTACAAAATATGCTATGTTCTTATCTTGCTCTATCTCTGCTTCAATCTGTGCTAAAGCCTCTTTTAAAGGTAATCCACTTCTGAATATCAATCTGTAAGCTTTCTTTATCCTGCTTATCTCTTCATCTGTAAAACCTCTTCTTCTCAATCCCACACTGTTAAGACCTCTTGCTACAGCCTTATTTCCCTCTGCTAAAACAAAAGGACATATATCTTGATTTATAGCACTAGCTCCTCCTGTCATTGAAAAAGAACCAATTCTACAAAATTGATGAACTGGAGTTAATCCTCCTATTATTGCAAAGCTATCAACTACAACATGTCCAGCTAATGTGACATTGTTTGCTAATATACATCCATCTCCAACTATTACATCATGAGCTACGTGAACATATGCCATCAATAGATTGTTGCTCCCTATTCTAGTTTCCCATCTATCATCTGTTCCTCTATGAATAGTTACAAACTCTCTAATTGAGTTGTTATTTCCTATAATAGTTTTTGTTGGTTCATTTTTATATTTTAAATCTTGAGAGGCTTTCCCTATAGAAACAAAAGAGTAAATCGTATTGTTCTCTCCTATCTCTGTAATTCCCTCTACTACTACATGTGATTGAAGTACTGTATTTTTTCCTATCTTTACATCTTTTCCTACTATGCAATATGGACCTATTTTTACTCCATCCTCTATAACAGCACCCTCTTCTATTATAGCAGTATTATGAATATCTATCATAACTATCCCCCATTTTCTATTTGTCTGTTATACAGAAAGTAAAGTTTGCTTCACAAGCAACATTTCCATCTACTAAAGCTTTTCCATGAGCTTTTACGAAATTTCTTTTTATTTTCTCTACTTCTACCTCGTATATTATCTGATCTCCAGGTCTTATTGGTGATTTAAATTTTGCACTTTCTACTCCTACAAAGTAAGGAACTTTTCCCTCTATTCCGTCCATAACAAGAACTCCTAGACATTGTGCCATTCCCTCTACTATTAATACTCCTGGCATTATAGGATGTCCTGGAAAATGCCCATTAAAGAACTCTTCATTTATAGTTACATTTTTAAGTCCTTTTATTTTTTGCTCCTCTTTGTTTACCTCAATTATTCTATCTACTAATAAAAATGGATATCTGTGCGGTATTCTTTTCATTATTTCTAAAGTATCTAACATCAATTTCCTCCTAAATTATATCTTGACTTATATTTTACATGTTTTTTAATAATTTTGCAAATTCTATATCTAAAGCGTGTCCAGCTTTTATAGCTATAATGTGAGCTTTTATTGGTCTATTTAAAATTTTTAAATCTCCAATAATATCAAGCATCTTGTGTCTAACAAACTCATCTTCAAATCTAAGTCCACCTGGATTCAATACTCCATCTTTTTTTATAACAATGGCATTTTCCAAAGTTCCACCTAAAGCTAAATTATTTTTCTTCAAATACTCAATCTCATAATCAAATCCAAAAGTTCTAGCTGAGGCTATCTCTTTTTTATATGTTTCTAAATCTACTTCAAATTCAGCTAATTGTGATTTTAAAAATGTATGTTCAAACTTAATTGTATAAGTTAATTTATAACCATCATATGGTAGAGCTACTATATTTTTATCTCCAACACTTAGATATATTGGCTCTTTAACAATTAAAGGTTCCACATCTTCTTCTAACTCTTTTAGTCCAGCCTCCTCAAAAAGCTCTATAAATACTCTTGCACTTCCATCACAAATAGGTAATTCATTTCCATCTAGTTCTACAACTAAATCTGTGATATCTAAAGCATATAGAGCAGATAGAAAATGCTCTATTGTATGTACCTTTGCTCCATACTCATTTTGTAAATTAGTTCCACGAGTTAGATCAAAAGTATTCTCTATATCTAAAACTATCTCATTTTTTCCCTCTTCTAAATCAACTCTTTTAAAAACTATTCCCTCTTTGCTAGGAAGTAGTCTCATCTTTATATTTTCACCTTTATGAAGTCCTATCCCTACATATTCAATCTCTTTGGCAACTGTCTTTCTTTTCATTTTACCTCCCATTAGCATTTTGTAAGGAATTTTTCAGCTACTGCCATAGCTATTTCACGTTTTCCGTCCACAAAATTTATCTCAACTTTTTTATCGTTTACAGATTTTACTACTCCTAAACCAAACTTTTTATGCATAACTTTCTCTCCAACTGAGTATGGAAAGTTTTTCGCAGTTTTGTTCAGATCCTCTATTGTTATCATTTTTTTGAAGGCTCTCTCTGTTATGAAACTTCCCTTATCATTTTTTGGTTTATATAATAGCTCTGAACTATTTTTTTCCACTAACTCTTTAGGAATTTCATCTATAAATCTTGAGGCTCTTCTTCCAAAATCTTCATTTCCATACATCATTCTACTTGTTGCATATGTCATATAGAGTTTCTCCTCTGCTCTAGTTATAGCAACGTAGCAAAGTCTTCTCTCCTCTTCCAACTCATTACTATCAAAGTCTGCTCTACTTCCTGGGAATATTCCCTCCTCTGCTCCTACTACAAAAACTATTGGAAATTCCAATCCTTTAGAGTTATGAATAGTCATTAACTTCACATAATCTTTCTCATCTTCTAAATTATCTGTAGCACTAATAAGTGAGATATTTTCAAGATACTCTCTCAAGCTCATATTCTCAATTACCTTTTCCAATTCCACTATTGAGCTTTTTAACTCCTCTATATTCTCTTTTCTTACCTCATAATCCTCATAATTTGCAATCAAATAATCATTGTAATTTATAGATCTTATAATTGTATCAAATAACTCCGATACCAACTCACTCTCACTTAGCTCTATAAATTCACTCATCATCTTATAAAACTCTAATATTGTTATTTTTAGATTAGCACTCAATCCTGATATCTCATTCGCTCTTCCCAAAGCCTCAAATAGAGATAGATTTTGCTCTTTTGCAAATTCACTTATCTTCTCTACTGTCTTATCTCCTATCTTTCTCTTTGGAACATTTAAAATTCTAGCTAGATTTAGATTGTCATCAGTATTATTTATCACTGCTAAATATGCTACAATATCCTTTATTTCTGCTCTTTGATAGAACTGCATCCCACCAAAAATCTTATATGGTATATTCTCTCTCAATAATTTTTCCTCAAACATTCTCGATTGAGCATTTGTTCTATACAGTACTGTAAAATCTCTATATTTTGCTCCCTTTGCTTTTCCCTTTATTATCTCACCAACTACAAAGTTTGCCTCTGCTCTAGCATCACTACAACCTTCAACTGTAATTTTCTCTCCAACACTCTTCTTAGTCCATAATTTTTTATCTCTTGAACTTGTGTTGTTTTTTATTACTGAGTTAGCTGCATCTAATATCACAGATGTAGAACGATAGTTCTCTTCCAATTTTACAACCTTAGCATCAGGATAATCCTTCTCAAAATCCAATATATTTTGGATATTTGCTCCTCTAAATCCATAAATACTCTGGTTTTCATCTCCTACGACACAGATGTTCCCATACTTTTTAGCTATCTTGTTAACTAATTTATACTGGATATTATTTGTATCTTGATATTCGTCTACCATTATATATCTAAATTTATCCTGAACCTTATTTAAAATATCTGATATCTCTAAAAGTCTATCTGTATTTACAAGTATATCTGAAAAGTCCATAGCATTATTGCTCTTTAGAACAGAGTTATATCTTCTATAAACCTCTGAAATTATCTTTCCATTCTCATTATATTTTTCACTATTTTCATACTCTTCTGGAGAGATTCCGTCCTCTTTTAATTTTGAGATAATTGATACCACTAACCCCTCTTTAAGGTTTTTATCTTTTATTATCAACTCTTTCATTATATTTTTTACCACTCTTTTTTGATCATCAGTATCATAAATGGTAAAATTAGCATTGTAACCTAATCTATCTCCATATACTCTCAACAATCTCAATCCAAATGAGTGGAATGTTGAAATCATTACTCTGTTAGCCTCTTCACCAATGAGAGACTCCACTCTCTCCTTCATCTCTTTAGCTGCTTTATTTGTAAATGTCACAGCTAAAATTTTATATGGTGAAATACCTTTCTCTTCTATCATATGAGCTATTCTATATGTAATAGTTCTTGTCTTTCCTGAACCAGCTCCTGCTAATATAAGTAGTGCTCCCTCTATTTTAGAGGCTGCCTCTCTCTGTTTATCATTTAACTTATCCAATATACTCATTAATTTTTCAACTCCTTCTCAATTAATAATTATATCATACTGATTATTATTATGTCTACTAATGTAAATAATCTATGTGTACTATAACATCCTTTACATTTTCAAACTCTAAAATAATCTCCTCTCTTATATCATCAACTAAATTATGTGCCTCATATACAGTCATCTCTTTAGGTACTCTTATATGCATTGTCAAAAATATCTTATCCCCTGACTTTCTCATATAGATATCATGGACATTTTTGATATTTTCATTCTCATACAGATAATGTTCCACCTCTTTTACAAACTCCTTATCCTGTTTATCTAAAATAAGATTTGAAGTTTCAAGTATTATTGAAACTCCCTCTTTAAAAATAAGAAAAGCTACTAATAAACTGATTATTATATCAAATATTGGTGATATTGAAATTGATAGTAATATTCCCACTATTACTCCTGCTGAAGAGTAAACATCACTTTTACTATCCTTTGCATCAGCTATCAAAGCACTATTATCAGTTTCTTTTCCAACTTTTAACTTGTATCTATACATAAAGAATTTAACTACCATAGAGATAAAGGCCCAAATTATTGTTGTATATGCTGGTGTTGTTGTGTACTCTCCCTTAATTAACATCAGGACACTACCCTTACCTAGCTCAAAAGCTGTTAAAAGTAAAAATACTCCCAACATATTTCCTATTATACTTTCTATCTTCTCATGACCATAAGGATGATCCTCATCTGCAGGTTTGTTACTAAAATATATCCCTAATAAGATTGCAAAAGAACTCCCTACATCTGCCAAAGAGTTTATTCCATCGGAGATCAACGCTCTTGAGTTCCCATAAATTCCACCTGCTATCTTTATAACTGCTAAAAATATATTTTGAAAAATTGAGGATATAACTACTTTCTTACCCTCTTTCATTCTTATTGTCTCTCTTTGAATGTTATCAATTTCCAATATATTTCCATTCTCTCTAAATCCATTTTTTATAAAGAAACTTTTATTTGTAAGATCCTCACAAATTATCTTATCTTTTTTCTCCTCTATCCCATGGTTTATTAAGAACTTTATCAGTTTTACACCATAAGATTTATATCTCATTCCAGCTCTTACAAATATTCTCTTTATTACATAGTTATTTTGAATACTCTCTGCTACAAGATATCCAACTAAAACATTTTGTGATCTTATTACAAAATATATACCATCTTTTTTTTCTAAAAAACTCTTGTCTATATCTCTTATGTCTTTAAAGTTTTCTTCTAACTCTTCTAAGTTATATATCTTATACATAAAATCCCTCCTGTTATAAAAAAAGCCATGAAAACCAAAGAAGTAGTATTTCATACCCGTAATAAATACCTTAGTGCTGCTTCCTTCCAGACCTGACACGGTTCGATACTATTACGCCATAAAATTCCTCTCTGATTTCCATGACAATTAATTATATCAATAATTTCAAATTACGTCAATAATTTTTTCTTAAAACTTTTCTAAGATTCCTCCCAAATTAAATCTATCTAAAATCTCTTGAACCTTATCTAAATATTTAGTTTTACTATTTAATTCTCCCTCAAGCTCCTCTACTACCTTATCATTATTACTATTCAATAGCTCTTCATAATTTTTTAACTCTCTTCTTCCCTCTCTCAACAGATCATCAGTGATTTTTTTCTTAACAATACCATCTTTATCATTTAGAATATCCATAATCTCTTCTGAAAGATCGCTCTTAATAACAAGGTTTTGATCTACTGAATTATATTCATAGTGTACATTTCCACTTCTTAAATCCTTTAAAATAGGAGTTGACATTGTTTTTAAAAATGGTGTCTTTATATTTAACTTTGTAAGTATCTCCTCACTATTTAGATTCATATCTTGAATCTGTACATCTCCTCTCACATCTATATTCTCTTTGCTTAAAAGTATCTCTTTCACTAGAGAGGCTTCACCATTTTCTACATACTTATTTAAAACGTCCATATCTTTTACATCTTCAAAACTGAAGTTAGAGATATTTATATTTACTTTTCCTTGGATTTTATTTAAATCTACATACCCGTAAGCTTCTCCATGGCTTATCTTTGAATCAGCAAATAGATACAACTCTATCTTATCTTTATTTCTTGATAATCTGCTTGAAATATTCTTAATCTCTCCTTTTAGTTCAATTCCATAGATATGAGAATTTATATTTATATCCTCAACAAAAATCTCCCATTTATTCTTTTCAAGAGCATCCTCATCTCTTCTCAATTCCACTTCTTCCATTAGATTTCTATATTTCTCTACCAATCGCTGTATCTCACTTCCATAGATCTCATTTAGATAGTAGTTTATTATCGAATCTAAATCTGTTATTACAAACTCTCCTCTACCTATTAGCTCCTTTACAGATCTCTCCAAATCCTTATCTATGTCACTTTTCTTTATAATATTTGTAAAATCGCTCTTTATCTCCTCTTTATCCTTTAATATCTCCTTGCTTAAAACTTTGAAAGAACTAGCCATATTTTTTATCTCTTTCTCCATTCTTATCAATTTTAAAGGATTTTTCTCATTAGCTAATTTTTTATAATTAGCTTTCAACACAACATACTCTGGATTTTTTTCAATTAACTTTAACTTTTCATTCCAATAATCTTTCTTAGCTGTTATCTGAGCTTCAACCTCATCATAATGACTCTGCAATATATTTTGAAGTGTCAACTTATTTACCATAGCTCTCGCTTGTATCAACTCCTCTAAATCCTTTAAAGAGTCATCTTTCTTCTTCTCTAATTCACCACTCTTATCCTCTATTACTTCAACTTTCTTTGGAACCACATATCCAATGCTTCCATCAGTCTCTCTCGGTGTCATAAACTCAACCTTATCAAATTCAGCTTGACTTACCAATACTTTTTTTTCTTTGAAATAAATATCATAATCAGCACTAAATTTACCTATTGATATAAAGTTTTTCATACCATCTTTTCTACTTGTAAGATCTATATCCTCAATGGTTACTTTTTTATCTAATAGAGATAGATCTACTCTTCCTATATCAACCTTTCCTTTATTTATCTCTGTTAATTTACTCTCTAATACCTTTTTTATTATATAGTTTTTAGAAAAATAAACTCCTCCCAAAATTACAATGATTACCCCTAGTACTAATCCAACCTTTTTCTTCATAGTTCACCTCTTGTTTAAATAAATTTTTTTACTACAACTCTTATTTTTCCTTTTTTATTCTCTCCCATTATCCTTTCAAATATAAATTTTCCTCTTCTCCTTATTGTTACTATATCTCCCTCTTTTATAGATTTATTCTTCTCTTTTTCCACTATATAATTAACACTTACCTCACCACTTTCAATTAACTCTAAGCTCTTTCCTCTAGAGTTATTTATCATAACTGAAACAATATTATCCAATCTTATAGAACTGACACTATCCACTATCTCCTCATATTTCAATTGAGGTATATTTTCAGCTGTTATCTCCTCTATTTCAACAGGATTTCTTCCTATCTCAGTAAGATTTTCCACCAGATATGTGAATACATCTTCCATCACCACTCCATAGCAACAGTTATCCTCTACAACTAGATCTCCCATCAATTCTCTCTTTATTCCTAAGGACATTATTGTTCCTAAATAGTGCTTATGCTCTAGCTCCTTAAATTTTGATTTATTTGTTATTTTAAAATACTTCACAGGAAAGTATAACTGCTCTACTGGATAATCTTTAGGTAAAATAGCTATCATATTTTTTTCACAATCATTATTTAGTCCACACAGAACAAATCCTATTCCTCCTATATTCATTTCAGAAATCTTTTTGCAAAGTTGTGGAGGGTAAAAATATTTACTATAAACTGGAAACTCTATCTCTTCACATAGCTCTATATCGTCACAAAGCGAAGCTAATAGATAATCATCCATCTCCTGAAACATATTTTGAAATTTTTTTCTATCCACTCTACTCTCCTCCATTACTATTATACTTTGATTTTATACAATTTTTATCAATTTTTCAATTTATTTTTTATTTCTCCCTTTATTCAATCAAATTTAATCATATTTAGTGAGATCTTTACCCATATTTAAAAAATACATTAAGTGTATATAAAAATATTAATTTGTCTATTTTTTTTGTTTAATGTTGAAAAAATCGCATTTTTGTGTTAGAATTTAATGATCATAGTTTTTTAAGGAGATGAATTTAAGAATGGTTAAAAGAAAATATATTGCTCCTAATGCAATCACAGCTGCAAATATGTTTTTAGGATATTTAAGTATCACTGCTTCAATCAAAGGGAATTTTATTCAAGCTATATGGTTTATCGTATTGGCTATGGTATGTGATGGTTTAGATGGTAAAACAGCTAGAAAATTAGATGCTTTTAGTGAATTTGGTAAGGAGTTTGACTCATTTTGTGATGCTATATCTTTTGGATTAGCTCCAAGCTTATTAGTTTACTCTATACTTGTTCAATATACTGCTGCTAGTGCTTTTATTGTTCCAGTATCATTTATATATGCTCTTTGTGGAGTAATGAGACTTGTAAAATTTAATATAATAACAGTGGCTTCTAATGAAAAGGGTGACTTTAGTGGAATGCCTATTCCTAATGCTGCTGCTATGGTATGTTCATACTATTTAATCTCATACTATCTAAAACAAAATTATAATATTGATTTCTTTAATCTAGATATTTTTATGGCAATTACTGTTATTGCTGCAGTATTGATGGTTAGTACAATTAAATTTAAGACTCCTGATAAATCATTTGCCTTCATTCCTAAAAAATTTGTTGGTATTTTTATCATAGTTGTAATAGCTACACTAAAATATAGTTTATTTATAGTGTCATTCTTTTACGTTTTAATTAATCTTATGGGCTTCATCACTAAAATTGTAGATGGTTCACATGATGATAATGACAAAGAACTTGTAGATGTTATTGAAGAAGAGATTGAAGAGGAAAAATAATTAATTAAATTTAGTTAAAAAAGATGACTTTATTTTAAAGCCATCTTTTTTTATTAAAATAAGGGGGTGTGTTTACATTGGATTTTTCATTAAATTTAAAACAGGAAGCAAAACTTATACTTACTCAAGAGATGAAAACTTCTATGAATATTTTACAGATGTCTTCATCTAAACTTAGAGAGTACATTGAAAAAGAAGCAGTTGTAAATCCAGCTATAGAGATTAATTATTCTTCTAAATCTTCTTTTAAATCTAACAGTGATGAGTATATCTCCCCTCTTGAATTTATGTCCAAAGAGGAGACTCTATTTGATATTTTAGAGGAGCAGATAAGATACTTAAAAATCTCAGCTAAACTTAGAGAGATCTGTATATTTATTATTAATAATTTGGATTCAAAAGGATATTTAGCAATGGGAAAACTTGAGATTAAAAAACTTCTAAAGCTATCTACTAAGTCCCTCAATGAAGCTTTTAATATAATCTATTCTCTAGAGCCTGTAGGAGTTGGAGCTGAAAATTTAAAAGATTGTTTAAAAATACAGTTAAGATATAAACAAATTGATGATGAGGTTCTCTTTCTTTTAATTGATAACCATTTAGAAGATATTGCCAACCAAAATTTTGAGTTAATTTCAAGTAAATTAAATATAACAAAGGATGAGATCTTAGATTATTTAAAATTAATTAGAACCCTATCTCCTATTCCTTCTAGAGGTTATATTGTCAATGACAGTACTAACTATATTGTTCCAGAAGCTAAAATAGAGATAAATGATGGAACTTTAATATTTAAAATAAATGAGGAGGCTATTCCTAAAATTAATCTAAACTCTTCATATATCAATAGTAACGAAGCTAATAAGAACTCTATCTATACAGCGATTAATATTATTAAGTGTTTGGAGAAAAGGTATCAAACACTCTCTAAAATCTTAGAAATTCTATTGGTTAAACAGCGTGATTTTTTCTTTTTTGGTAGTAATTTTTTAAAATCTCTAATTTTAAAAGATATTGCTAAAGAGTTAGGACTTCACGAATCAACTATTTCTAGAGCTATAAAAGATAAGTATTTGGAGACTCCACAGGGGATTATCTCTTTCAAATCACTTTTCATCAGTGACTCTACCTCTATTACAATTAAGATTCTATTGGAGGAGTTTATAAATAATGAAGATAAAAACTCTCCCTATTCTGACGAAAAACTAGCATCTCTACTTAGAGAGAGAAATTTTAAAATTGCTCGAAGAACTGTTGCAAAATATAGAGAGGAACTTGGTTTTCCTTCAACTAGAGAGAGAAGAAAAACTAAAATTTAGTATTTTTTAGAAAACTTAAGGAGAGATTTCTATGCAACTTTATCAAAAAACACAAATTATCCATTTTTTTAAAGTAACTACCATAGCATTTATACTTTCTTTTTTTATCTCTATTTTTGTTCATGGTATAGTAGAATATAGATTTAATTCAGCTGAGATAATTTTTACTGGAATAAAAATATTTTTTGATATTCTACCCTTAGTCTTTATAAAACAGAGAAACTTTCTGTTTAAAGATGGACCTATAAAAGCTACTATTCTAATACTTTACTATCTACTACTTATTCCTATAGTAGATTTTTCTTTAAATTTAAATGAGAATAATATTAAAATCCAGTATATACTCAACTTTCTATCATTCTTTAATGTTTCTCTTTTAATAATTTCTCACGTGATTCTTCTCAAATACGTGATAGTGGATTTCTTTAAAAGAAGAAGAAAGATAATGATAAAAGATATTGGAATTGTAATAACTACCTATATTACAATAGCCATAAGTTTTGGACTCATATATACACTTTTAAGTCTTTTATCTAATGAACCTATATTTCATGGTATAGATCCTAGTATGCCTAGTTTTCATTTTTATATGAAGCACATATACTTTAGTTTTATAACAATCTCTACTACTGGATATGGAGATATCTACCCCATTGTTCCTATTGGTCAATTTTTAGTAATAGTTGAAATTATCTTAGGTATAATCTTAACAAATGTTATTTTGGGGCTATTAATTGGTTCAGGTATTCTTTCTGCTGATCATAAAAAATAAATAACCATTTTTTATAAAGAAAAAGAGAAAATCCTACTTAAGTAGAGTTTTCTCTTTTTCATTTTTTACCTACACTAATTTAGTAGTTGAAAGGAAAGAATAGTGTAGTTAAGGTTAGGTCTATCTATCAATAATTTGAAATTGTCCCATCATTCCTGTTTCCTCATGCTCTAAAATATGGCAATGATAAACAGTTATACCATCTGTTTTATATTCAACTAAAATCTTAACATTGTCTCCAGCTTTTAAATTTACAGTATCTTTCCATCCTTGTTCATTAAGTGGAGGAAGTTGTCCATTTCTTTCTAGTATTCTAAATTGAGCTCCATGTACATGGAAAGGGTGTGGCATATCCATCATTCCATCACTATTTACAATATTCCAAATCTGTTTCTCACCTTTTTTTACTTGGAAATTCATCTTTTCCATATCAAAAACTTCTCCATTTATTGTATTAGATTTAGAAGTAGTTTTTAAAGTAAAATTCAAAGTTTTTAACTTTGTTAAATCATCTTTAATTTCAGGTAAAATACTTAAATTTTTTGGAAGTTTACTCAAACTTTCTCTATTAGTTTTTCTAAACTCAAGGGCTTTAACACCATTTATATACAGATAATCTTTTGTCTCTAGGATTTCACTATCTACAATAATCTCAGCACGTTCACCAGGAGCTAAAACAAGTTTTTTCATCTCCACAGGAGAAGTTAAAAATCCTCCATCACTAGCAATTTGAAAAAAGCTTCTATTTGATAAATCAATGTTGTAATTTGTTGCGTTACTTCCATTGATAACTCTCAATCTTGTTAAACCTTTTGGAATATTCATATATGGTGAAACGATTCCATTTACCATTAAATATCCTCCCGATTTCCCATGAATTTTCTCCATATGATTTGTTTTATATTCCAACTTCCCCTCTGAAGATAGCTTCTTATCTTGAATGACTATCGGAAAATCATTGAATCCATACTCTCTTGGAATAGCTAATTCATTGCTCTTCTCATCACTTAAATATATCAATCCTGCCAAGCCTTTGTACACTTGTTGAGCTGTCTTATGCATTGGGTGTGGATGAAACCACAGAGTAGCCTCTGGTTGATTCAATGTAAATTCAACTGTCTTTTTACTATTAGGTAAAATATCTGAATTGTGAACTCCATCTGATTCTTGAGAAACAATAGCTCCATGCCAATGAACTGTTGTTTCCTCTGATAAACTATTCGATATATTAATTCTAGTCTTCTCTCCCTTTTCTAAAGCTAGAACAGGACCTAATATTGGACCATTATATCCATAGGTTTCAGTTTTTTTCCCTTTTAAAAATTCCCATTCACCTTTTTTTATATCTAAATCAAAAACTCTTGTATTGTCTATAAGCTTTCCTTTTAAAAGTGGTGGTACTAATAGTTCTCTTTCAAATTTTATCTCTCTATTCTTTTCAAACTTAGTCATATGAGAATGGTGACTAGAACTCTCCATCTTATGATTACTGTTGTGATCCTCCATGGCGTAACCAGCTATAGATGTTAAAAATAGTGATACAGCTATTATTTTTTTCATTTTATTATCTCCTTGCTTTTCATTTACAAAGAAAGAGTATCATTATTTTATGTCTTGAATATGACAAATTATTTTTTTGCTATTTTTTTAATATTAAAAAAAGGAGAAAATTAACCTTAACAAACTAGTTAATTCCTCCCCTTTTTTACAATTAATTTATTTTTATAATTTATTAGTCATTATCTCTGTTACTAATGTAGGATTTGCCTTTCCCTTAGAAAGCTTCATAACCTGTCCAATAAGTCCTTTTAACACTCTTGGTTTTCTTCCCTCATCAGAGTTTCTATAGTCCTCTACCATCTTAGGATTATTTGCAATTACCTCATCTACCATAGCTTCTATAGCTCCTGTATCAGCTACTTGAACCATTCCTTTTTCTTTTACTATCTCTTCAGGTGTTCTCTCATCTGCTAATTTAATCTCAAATAACTCTTTTGCAATCTTAGTTGAGATTGTTCCCTTCTCTATCAAAGCTATTATTTGACCTAGATGTTCAGCAGAGATTGTAAACTCCTCAATAGTTGCATTCTTATCTTTTAAGACTCTCATAACATCTGTCATTATCCAGTTTGCACTAAGTTTTCCATTATTTGAAGATTTTGCTACACCTTCAAAATAATCAGCTAACTCTATATCTTCACATAGAATATTAGCATCGTACTCTGGTAATCCATACTCAGTTATAAATCTCTCGATTTTTTCAACTTTTGATTCTGGCATAGTCTCTCTAATAGCTTCTATCTCTTCATCAGTTATTACAAGCTTTAAAAGATCTGGCTCTGGAAAATATCTATAATCCATTGCTTCCTCTTTACTTCTCATCACTTTTGTAGTTTGAGATTCCTCATCCCACAATCTTGTCTCCTGATGAATTTTTCCACCATTTTCAATAGTTTCGATCTGTCTTCCTATCTCATAATCTATAGCTCTTGCTACTGCTTTAAATGAGTTTAAGTTTTTTACTTCAACTCTAGTTCCATAGACTTTAGATCCTTTTTCCATTACAGATATATTAGCATCACATCTTAAAGATCCTAATTCCATTGAAACATCACTTACACCTGTATATTTAATAATACTCTTTAAAGTGTTCAAATACTCATAAGCCTCTTCAGAACTTCTCATATCTGGTTCTGAAATTATCTCTATCAATGGTATAGACGCTCTATTAAAATTGATCAAAGACTCATGCTCAGCGTGTATTGATTTAGCTGCGTCCTCCTCTATCTGTAATTTTGTAATTCCTACTTTTACCTCTCTACCAGAGTTTAATTTGAACTCTAATGAACCTTTTTCAGCATATGATTTATCAAATTGTGTTATTTGATAGTTTTTAGGTGTATCTGGATAAAAATAGTTTTTTCTATCAAAACTACTCTCATTATTTATTTTACAATTTAAAGCTAATCCAGCTTTTACTGCATATTCTACTACTTTTTTATTAAGTTTAGGTAGTGCTCCAGGGTGTCCTAAACAGATAGGACAAGTATTTGTATTTGATTCAGCATTATCATAGTCAGCACTACAACCACACCAAACCTTTGTTCCAGTTTTTAATTGTAGGTGGACTTCAAGCCCGATTACTGATTCCCATTCTCTCATATCTTTTCTCCTTTTCTCCTAATCTAATTCAGGAAGCTCCCATTCTCCTCTTACTTTTTCAAAAGCTGATCCAGCTTTGATCAACTCTCCCTCTCCAAAAGGTTTTCCCAACAATTGAATTCCTACAGGTAATCCCTCTACTTTTCCTGCTGGAATTGAAATTCCTGGTATTCCAGCTAAGTTTGCTGAAATTGTAAATATATCCTCTAGGTATAACTCTATTGGTGTCTTTTTATCATCTAATCTAAATGCTGTTGTTGGTGATACAGGAGTAAATATTATATCTACATTTTCAAAAGCTTTTTCAAAATCATCTTTTATCTTTGCTCTTACTTTTTGAGCTTTTTTGAAGTATGCATCATAGAAACCAGCACTTAAAACATAAGTTCCTATCATAATTCTTCTTTTTACCTCATCTCCAAAACCTTCACTTCTTGAGTTAATATATAGATCATTTATATTTTCTATATTTTCACTTCTATATCCATATCTTACACCATCAAATCTAGCTAAGTTTGAACTTGCTTCAGCTGGAGCTATTACATAGTAAGTTGGAACAGCATATTTTGTATGTGGTAGAGAAACTTCAACTATTTCTGCCCCTAACTCTTTAAACTTTTCTAAAGAGCTATCCATTATCTTTCTAACTTCTGGATTTATTCCATCTATAAAGTACTCCTTAGGTACTCCTATTTTCATTCCCTTTATATCTTGATTTAAAAACTGAGTATAATCAGGAACTTCACAATTTACAACAGTTGCATCATAATCATCAGGACCAGCTATAACATTCATAGCTAAAGCTATATCCTCAACTTTTTTAGCTATTGGTCCTATTTGATCAAGAGATGAAGCAAAAGCCATAAGTCCATATCTTGATACTCTTCCATAAGTAGGCTTCATTCCAACTACTCCACAGAATGAAGCTGGTTGTCTTATACTTCCACCAGTATCAGATCCTAAAGAGATATATGCCTCTTGAGCAGCTATACTAGTAGCAGCTCCTCCACTACTTCCTCCTGGTACTCTCTCATTATCCCAAGGGTTTCTTGTGATGTGGTGAATAGATGTCTTTGTTGTACTTCCCATAGCAAACTCATCCATATTAGTTATTCCTATTATGATTGCATCTGCCTCTTTTAATTTCTTTACAACTGTTCCATCATATATACCTGTATAGTTTGATAAAATTTTTGAACAAGCAGTTGTCTTATCTCCTTCAGATACCATATTATCTTTTATAGCCACTGGTACCCCTGCTAACTCTCCCACTTTTTCTCCATTTTTTATCTTCTCATCAATTGTTCTAGCCTCTTGTAAAGCTTTTTCCTTTCTTAAAGAAACAAAACTTCCAATATTACTATCTATTTTTTCTATTCTTTCAAATATTTTTTGAACTAAATCTTCTGATTTTACTTCACCTTTTAAAATCTTCTCTCTTATTTCAAAGGCAGATAATTTATACAAATTCTCCATTAAAAAAATCCTCCTTAGTTTTAATAGATACCACACTCTCTATGATTATCTACTAATCTTCTTCTATTCTAATTAACCAACTACTTTTGGTACTATTATTGCACCATCACCAGAATCTGGAGCATTTGAAAGTGCTTTTTCAACTGTTAAAGATTCTTTCACTACATCTTCTCTCAAGTTATTTACTTGTGAATTTACCTGTGTCATAGCTGTAACTTCTTCAGTTTCCACTTCATTCAACATATCAATATATCCAAGTATGTCATTTAATTCTATTTGAAATTTTTCAATTTCATCAGGTTGAAATTTTAATCTAGCAAGTTTAGCTACATTTAAAACCTCTTCTCTTGTTAATGCCATATTTTTGCCTCCTATTATACTTGTTTTTACCCTATATTATAACATAATTTAATTATAAAGAATATAGGTATTTTACTTCCTCTGCTGTCAACTCTCTATACTCTCCTACTCTTAATTTACCCAAAGCTAGCTTCCCTATTCTTTCTCTTCTCAAAATAACTACAGGGTGATTAACTGCATCTAACATTCTTCTCACCTGTCTATTTCTTCCCTCTCTTATAGAGATCAATAGCTCACTCTTTCCTCTCTCTTTAGATAGTACTTTTACATATGCAGGCAGAGTTTTACCATCTTCCAACTCAACTCCATTCTCAAGCTTTTTTATAGAGCTTTCCTTTATCTCCCCCAACACCTTAACATAATACTCCTTATATATCTCTGAACGAGGGTGTATCACTCTATTAAATAACTCTCCATCATTAGTAAGTAGAATCAGTCCTGTTGTATTGTAGTCCAATCTTCCAATAGGAAATATTCTCTCCTTACATTTGATTAGATCTACAACAGTTTTTCTTCCTCTATCATCTTTAGCTGAACTCAATATCTCCAAGGGTTTATTTAGCATATAGTACACTTTCTTCTCCCCAGTTTTTTCAATTTTCTTTCCCTTTACCTCAATCTCATCTTCCTCTGTTACCTTTATTCCAGCTGAGATTATCTCTCCATTGACCTTTATTTTTCCCTCTTCTATCAATCTATCAATCTCTCTTCTTGAACCTACTCCCAAAGAAGCTAGATACTTATTTATTCTGATCTCCTCTATCTTCATCACTTCCTCTCACATCTAAATAATTAGGTAATTCCTCGATTTTTTTTATTCCTATATAACCTAAAAATTTATTAGTTACCTCATATAAATTTGGTCTTCCTATTGTCTCTCTCTTTCCACACACTCTTATAAATTTTTTCTCCTCCAAATTTTGGATTATTCTATCTACAGATACACCTCTAATAGCTTCTATCTCTCCCTTTGTTATAGGTTGCCTATAAGCTATTATTGAAAGTGTCTCCAGTGCTGCTCCTGAAAGTTTTTTAGGTTTGCTCTCCTGTTGGAAAAAATCATTTATTACCTCTCCATAGATTGGATTAGTTGCTAAACTTACAACCTCACCATCTATCTCTATGTTTATTCCACTCTCTCTTCTCTCCTCTTTTAATTCCTCTAATATCTTTAATACTTCATCTAAAGGAATGGAAAAAAACTTAGATAACTCTTTTATCTTAACTTCATCTCCACCTAAGAGAAGAATTGCTTCAATCTTATTTTTAATCTCCATATTTCTCCCTGTACTCTTCTGCTATAAAGTATAAATATAAAGTTTCTCCATCTATACCTGGGATATTATCTCCAGTTAAATATATATAGTTAGATACATAGTAGTTATTTCTTTTAATATAGTTTTTTATATTAAAAAATAACTTGTCTGCTAAAAAGCTCTCTCCATTTTTGTATAACTTTGAGATAAAAGCAAGATTATAATTTAAATCTATTCTATCTACATCTTTTCCGTGAATTAAAACTCCATAACGACTATTGTAATTCTCTTTATAATCCTTTCTTAATAGCTTTAACTGTTCCTCTTGAGGTAAAAAATCAATATATTTTATATTTTTATAGTTAACTCTTTTACTATTTTTTCTACTTTTTAAACCATTCTCACTCACAAAATTTCTATTCAAATAGTTTAAAAGAAACTCTTTCTTATTTCTTATGAACTCTCTCTCACTTTGAAACTCTTCTCTTTCTTGAATAGCTTCTATTAACTGATAGTACCAATAATAGCTATTTATATTATTTCTAATATTTATAACCTCATCATCTACTTCCTCTAAATAATCTAACAAAGAGAGTACCTCTGGCATTATCTTCCCCTTTAATAGATTTCCATCGAGGGTATTTTCACTATCATTTAAATATCTAAAAAGAAAAGTATAATATATTATAGCTTCATTTTCACTCTTTCTTATATTTATATCTTCAAAAAGTTTATTTGCATTAAACCCTTTATCATATAGGGTGTTCAAGTAGTATAATTTTATCTTTGTATTTAAATTTTTTTCACTTTTTGTATAATCTATTCTATTTGGTATGATACTTCTAGAGCTCATTATCTGTAAGTTTTCAAGCTCCTTTCGAAAAATAACTTTCTTTTCAGTAAATTTATTATCATAACCATTTTTCTCCCAGTAATCAATCTCATTTGCAAATATATCCTGATTTAATATTTGAGGATCTTTTTGAAACTCTTGATAAAATTTAATTACTAAAACTAAATCTCTCTCTTTTTCAATATCCTTTACAATGTAATATAAGCTATCATCTTGATATTTTTTTACCTTATTTTTTACCTCTTCTAAATTTAAATCTTCCAACTGTGAATCCCTTGTAATATATAACTTTCCTTGATAATTTTCAGCCTTAATATAAAAATCATCATATGAGTATGAACTATTTTTTTCATTAAAATCAACATATCTATTCTCATATTGAGGTATTATTTTTAATGCGAAATCTATATTTTTAGCCTCTCTTTTAAACTCTCCCAATTCAACTTTAAAATATAGCTTATCTCTCTCACTCATTGAGGGAATGATATAAACACTTATATCTTTCTCTTTAATTCTATAGTTTAATTTTAAAATATTGTTTTGAGTAACCATTTCTGCACCAATAAAATATTTATTTAAAGGAATTATCTCCTCGTTATTTAAAATTAAACTCCCCTCTAATTTTGAGATATCTGTTTTATTAAAAACATCACCTCTTATATATTTTATGCTATTATACTCTTTATCATAAAAAAGAACTATCTCACTATTAGTAATGAGATAGTTTGCATATGAAAAAATATATGTTATTAAAAATAGAGTTATCAATTTTTTCATATTTTTCCTCTTTCTTTCTTAATAATCACTTTCAGGAGATATCAACACTTTCTTATATGTCTCAAAATTCTTTAATAAAATTTGTATTCCATTTATTACTGCATTTAGTGGATCATCTGATATTTTTACCTCTAGGTTTAAGTTCTCAGATATCTTTTTATCTATTCCTCTTAAAAGAGCTCCTCCTCCAGTTATATATATTCCTTTTCTCTTAATATCTGAAGATAATTCAGGTGGTGTTTTTTCCAATATCACTTTCACCTCTTCAATTATCTGTTGTACTAAGTCTCCTAAAGCTTCTACTATCTCAGAAGAGTATATTTTTATATCTCTAGGTAATCCATTTAAAGCGTTTCTTCCACTTATCTCTATAACCTCATCCTCTTCTAAATCAATAACTGCTCCTATTGTTTTTTTGATCTCCTCAGCTGTTCTCTCTCCTATTAATAGATTGTGCTTCTGTCTTACATAATCTATTATTGTACTATCCAATCTGTCTCCAGCCACTCTAAAAGATGAAGTTTTTACTATTCCACCTAAAGATATTACAGCTATCTCTGATGTTCCACCACCGATATCTATTATTAAATTTCCCTCTGGTTCAAATATATTTAATCCTATTCCTATTGCAGCTGCCATAGGCTCCTCTATCAAATAAGCTTCTCTTGCTCCAGCTTCTCTTGTTACATCTATAACAGCTCTCTTTTCAACTTGTGTTACTCCAGCGGGAACACAGATTATAACTCTTGGACTAGATAATCCTTTTTTCTGATTTACCTTTTTTAAAAAGCTTCTCAACATTTTTTCAGTTATCTCATAATCTGCAATAACTCCATTTTTTAATGGTCTTATTGTCTGAATACTCCCAGGAGTTCTTCCTATCATCAATTTGGCTCTATCTCCAACTTCAAAAACATCTTTAGTTTTGTTATTCAAAGCTACTACAGAAGGCTCATTCAGTATTATTCCTCTATTTCTAATACAAACCAAAGTATTTGAAGTTCCTAAATCGATCCCCAAATCCTCTGAAAATATCCCTAAAAATTTATTAAATATTTTTCTCATTACACACCTCTAACTTCATATATTATATTCTTTCAATCTCTTTTAATTTTACTCCTAGATTTAATAATCTTTCCATAAATCTCTCTATTGGGAATCCCATCACTGTAAAAAAATCACCCTCTATTTTCTCTACAAATATAGCTCCCTTCTCTTGAATTCCATAGGCTCCTGCTTTATCCATTGGCTCTTTAGTTCCTATATACCACTCAATCATCTCATCACTCAACTCTTTAAAGTATACTTTAGTTACTGAGCAATCTTTTGTTTCTAGATTCTTTTTTCTATTTATAAATGAATATGCTGTTATCACATTGTGAGTTCTACCTGACAATCTTTTTAATATTTCGTAGGCTTCTCTCTCATCTTTAGGCTTTCCTATTATCTCTCCATCTAATTCAACTATTGTATCTGCTCCTACTACATATTCATCTGGATATCTATCTGCTACTGCTTTTACTTTTTTATAAGCAATATCCTTTATCTTATCACAAATATCAATCTCATCACTACACTCATCTATATCTACACTTATAATTTTTAAATTAAATCCTACACTCTCTAGAATCTCTTTTCTTCTAGGTGATTTAGATGCTAGTATCATCTTCTACCTTCTCCTTTTCCTCTTCTAAGATCTTCTGTTCCCTCTCTCTTCTCTCCATTGCTTCCATCAATTCTATCTGCTCTTGAATTAATTGTTTCTCTATTCTTCGTCTTTTTTCCTCTCTTCTATGGACAATTATAGAGGTAATAGTAACTCTCAACTTCTTAGCAATCAAGAAAAATAACGAGATAAAAATCAATACATATAAGCTCACATAGAAATAGTTAAAATAGATATTACTTATACAGTAGTTAAATGAATAAGTCAATACTGTTCCTAGCTTATACTGATATAAAAACATTCTGATTGAATTTTCTAAAACTACCTCATCAGCCACTATTTTTTTGAAAGGTAATCCTAAGTTATAAAGCCCACCAAGAAAAACTGTTGAAACTCCCAATATTACAAAGAAATTTAATCTGATTCCATAGACCATTCTATTTCTTTTACATTTTATAAAAAGGGAGTATAGATGTAACATTAAAATAAAAATCATAAAAACAATGAAATTTCCAAAATACTGCTCCAAAATATCATAATATCCAAGCATCTTTATTTTACTGTCATAGAAATATCCAATTATTAGATACAACAGAACATACATATAAATAAATTTTAATTGAATTAAAAGAGAAAATCTTTTCATTTCTACCTCTTTTCCTTATTTAAACTACTTTATATTGTATCATAGAGAATAATTGATTTCAATATAAAAAGAGATGATATTACAACTAAAAAAGGAAAAACCACCATAATAAGCATTAGTTACTAAAAGTAAGTTTTTCCTTTTATATATTTATAATTTTATTTTAAATTTTTAGTTATCTACTATTTCCAAGAGTCAATTCTAGCTATAAGTTTTGCTTTTTCCTCTTCTAGCTCTCTCATAAAACTTTCTAGTATCTCTTTTGTTGTCATTGGAGTATTTACCATTGCTGCTACTTGACCAGCCATAACGCTTCCATTATCTGTGTCTCCATCTACAACAGCCAATCTTAATTTTCCTACTCCCATCTTTTCGATCTCCTCTTTTGGAGCTCCTACCTTTTCCATCTCTAGTATCTGTTTAGCAAATTTATTTTCAATAACTCTTACAGGGTGACCAGTATAATTTCCTGTTGAAACTGTTGATCTATCCTTAGCTTTTAAAATTGCCTTTTTATAATTTTCGTGTATTGTACACTCTTCAGCTACTAAGAATTTTGTTCCAACTTGCACTCCTTCAGCTCCTAGAGAAAGAGCTGCTAAAAACTGCTTTCCACTAGCTATTCCACCTGCACCTATAACTGGAATAGAAACAGCCTCAGCTACTTGTGGTAATAGTGACATTGTAGTTATTGTTCCAATATGTCCTCCACCTTCCATACCTTCAGCTATAACAGCATCTGCTCCTATTTTTTCCATTCTTTTAGCAAGTGCCACTGATGCTACAACTGGAATAACTTTTATTCCTGCATTTTTTAATTTCTCCATATAAGGTCCTGGATTCCCTGCACCTGTTGTTACTACTGGTACTTTCTCCTCTATACAAACATCTATTTGTTTCTCTATATCTTCCATCATCAACATTAAGTTTACTCCAAAAGGGTTAGATGTGATCTCTTTTACCTTTCTTATCTCTTGTCTTAATATCTCAACTGGCATTCCTCCACCAGCAATTATTCCCAATCCTCCATCTCTAGATACGTGTCCTGCTAAGTTCCCATTAGCTATCCAAGCCATTGCTCCTTGAAATATTGGGTATTTTATTCCCAGTAGTTTACAGATTTTGTTATTTTCCATAAATCCTCCTAAATTATTATCTTATTCTTTAAATACTTTTTTAAATCTGTCAAATATCTCTTTAACAGATAGTATCTCATTGATTTTCCAAGCATCTTTTCCCGCAAAGAAAATTCCACCTTCAAAGTCACCTGAATGACCTCTCACTAATCTCTCATTCACACAAAACTTGTAGGTACATTTCTTCAAACATTTTATACACTTAGTTGGTCTATCAGCTCTATCTTCTCTAATCTTTTCTACAAAGGGGCTTATTATAGCATTAGCTGGTAAACCAGCTGAACTCATCATCCTTACTATATCTCCCTCTTTGGCATTGATATACATCTCTTTAAATTTTCTATCTATCTCACACTCTTCAGAAGCAACAAATCTACTTCCCATCTGTACCCCTGAAACTCCTAAATTCATCATTCTTTGAGCATCTTCTGGAGTTATTACTCCACCTGCTCCAAATACTGGAATATCTATATTTTTTGCTATATCTTCCACTATATCCCAAGAGTCCAAATCAGTTCCTAAATGCCCTCCAGCATTTCCACCCTCTACTACAATGGCATCTGCTCCTAATTTTTGAGATATTTTAGCCAGTTTTAATGTAGAAACTATGGGTACAATTTTTACTCCTGTACCTTTTGCCACTTCAAATATATCTCTTGAAAATCCAGCTCCAAATATGATAACATCTACTTTTTCTTCAATGGAAGCCTTAACTAATTCCATAAAATTAGTAGCTGCATACATTATGTTAACACCCAATGCTCCACCTTTATTAACTATCATATCTCTAGCTTTTTTTATTTCAGATTTTAATTCCTCTATACTTAAAGTTGTTCCTGCTATTACTCCTAATCCACCTTCATTAGCCACTGATGCTGCCAGTTTAGCCATTGAGACCCTAATAGCCATACCACCCTGTATTATCGGTGTTTTTATACTTAAATCTCCAATTTTTACCATATTAAAATTACCTCCTTAAATTAAGCTAGGTTAATTATAACACGTGTAATAAATTAAGTAAAGTATAAAATTACATCTGTTTTTTATATGTTTTTTACTCTCTTCTCTTTTCTTTCTTTTAAAAATGCCTCTAAATTTTCAACAGAAAAGTTTAAAATCTTCTCCATAGGATATCCAATTTTATCTATTAACTCCTGTACTTTTGAAAACTCACCTATATCATAGGAGATATGTGAATCTGTTCCCAATGACACATAGGTATCATATTTTTTACATAGCTCCAATATCTTTCTACAATTTACTTCAGAACCTTTTCTTGAAGCTCTTAGAGATGAGTTATTTAGTTCAATTGCCACTCCTGCTTTAGTAGCTTCTTGAACTACAATTTCATACTCCAATGGAAATTGTGGATTTCCTAAATGTACCATAATATCTATTTTTTGACTTCTTATCATATTTACTACAGCTTTTGTATTCTTTATTATATTTGTAGGATCTCCATATGCTTCAACAGTATGTAAACCACACAGAATAATATCCATCACATCATAAATTCTCTGATTTATATCAAAATTACCATTTTCATCTATAATATTAGTTTCAACACCTTTTAATACTCTTAACTCTCCTACATATTCAGGAATAACACGCATATTCACTAAACTCCACCAATGAGGTGAATCTTGTAATGCCGGTCCATGATTTGTTATTGCTATCACTTTCATATTTTTTTCTCTTGCACTTCTTATATTCTCTTCCAATGTACTATAAGCATGTGGATTAGCAGAAGTATGTATATGTAAATCTATAGGATATCTCATTTTCCCCCTCCTTTTTACTTTCTTTATTATATCATATCTCTTTTAATAGTTCAAAATAATTACACCTATTTTAACTATTTTTTTGATATTCTCCAAAAAATAAAAAAAGCTTGGCAAGTTCCTATCCTCCCAGGAGGCTTCCCTCCAAGTACTTTCAGCGTTTACGGGCTTAACTTCCAGGTTCGGAATGTATCTGGGTGTACCCCCGTAGCTCTTCTCACCAAGCTATATTAATATCTTAC
>NZ_JAGIRL010000048.1 GCF_019012925.1 Fusobacterium sp. | reverse complement strand
TATGTAGTGCTTGTTCTGCTTCTTCTATTGTTACTTTTCTTCCACAGGCTGTTAATAAAAGTAATATTAAAATCATCAATATTTGTCTAAACTTCCTCATAATTTCCCCTTTAACTTTTTAATATATTTTTATCTAAAATAGATTGTATGATTTGTGTAATTTTCTCCTTGAGAATCTTCTGTTGTTTCTATATCTTTTTTTAGATTAGCAAACTCCATTTTTAAATTTGATAAATTACAAATTGCTAACAATTCTTTATCTGTTATACTCATAATTTTCTTGTATGATAAATATATAAAAATATTTATCTATACGATCTCCTTCTAATGCCATTTCTAAATCAAATGGATAACCTAACTTCTCTAATCTATCACTATATAATATTCCTCTATATCTTATACTTGTTGTCAAATCAAACTTATAGTCTAATCCTTGAATAAAGTAAAAGTTGTCTTGGGGGAACTTCTTTTTGAAAGTATTAATAACTGTTTCGTTTTTCTCTGCAAACAAAGATAAAGAAAAAAAATCATAGTAAATACCATTAATATTTTTCTTTTCACAAAATCACAACCTTTTATTTTAATAAAATAGCTGTCGTTATTAAATCTACACCAACTCTAATTTTTGAAGTTTTTCCTATTATCAAAGAATTTTGTTTACCTGTTGTCCAAGTTCTAATATCATATTTATTTTTATACAATAGTAGGAATAGAAAATTATTTTTTATCTAGAATTCCATTTCTAAGACTGTCACTGGAAATGACTGGAATATTACTAAATGGACCAAAAAGTTTTATTAAATATATTTTTTCATCATTAGTAATTTCTTCTTTTCTCTTTAACTTCTCCAAGATTTTTATTCCATTTTTGTCATCTTGTAGAGGAAAATAGATTAATTTTTTAACTGATTCATAATCATTAAGATAACAACTATCTACATAATCAATACTGAAATTATATCCACTCAGCTTTAAATCTTTAAAAAGATATTTGCTTACATCATTTATTTTTTTTTGATAATTTTCCTTGGTTTCATCCTTGTCTAGGAATATATATACTGTAAAAAACCAAATTCTTATTGTCTCATTAGAATTTTTATTTGTTGCATTTTTTAATATTTTATCTATAGTTATATGTCCATCTGTTCTTAATCTAACCTTTATTCTATGCCCTAAAATGTTACTTAATTCTTTTTCTAAAAATATATTTCTCTCAGCTGCTACAAAGGAATCTTTATAATGTCCAAAAGAATAATTTTCGTCTAGTTTCTCTCTTTCAATACGGGCATAAAAATAATCACTAAATTTTAATTTTTTTAATTTTTCACTGTAAAAGCTTCCCACATATCTTTCATAATCAGCTTTCTTCATTGGAGATATCATATAAAAATTATCATCAGGATATTTTTCTTCAAATATCTTGAGAGCTATTTTAGTTTTACTCATACTTATAGAAAGTTTCTGATTAATTCTCTTAGTATATTCAAAATAGATATCAATATTATATATATTTAAAATAAAAAATATAGTAAATACTAAAATTTTAGATTCATTTACCCTTACTTTAAATATTTTTATTATAATATTACTAGCAATATACCAAACTGAAAAAAAAACGACTATAAATAAAATAAATCCTATAACACCTATATCTTCATAATAAAAAAAACTATATATGAAAGCAAGTATTCCAATAATTATATCCATATATCCTCCTTCATATAATATTTATTTTTTTGATTCAATTTATTAAAAATTCTTATAAATTAACAAAATAAATAATTTTTGACTTGATATTTAAATTAAAATATAGTTTGTCTATAAAATATATTTACTAATGCTATTTTCTCCTCTTTACTTATTTTTCTCTTTAGCTTTTATCTTTTCCAATATTTATCCTTTAAAGCTAATTGTCTATCTTCATTTTGTTCCTTACTAGAAACATGTATATATAGATATTTTCTCATATAAGTTCCTTTCTATAATAGAAAAGAGAGATTACTCTCTCTTTTCTATTTTATGATATACTATTTTCCCATCAAAAACTAAAGCTATATTGGTTATATCATTTATTCCATCTCTTTTTAAAAGAGTATCATATCTATTTGATAAAGATTTTCATATCTCTTGTCTGTATTATAAGTACTCATTACATTATTATAACATAAAATTCTTCTTAACAAAATTAATTTCTATTTTTTACTTAAAATAAAAAGAGCTGAGCAAACTAATAATAAAAAATCATTAATTTACAACAGCCCCTTTATATTAAACTTTTTTACTATTTAGTATAGTCGAAGAATCCCATTCCAGTTTTTCTTCCAAGTTTTCCACCTCTAACCATTTTTCTTAATAATGGATGAGGTCTATATTTAGAATCTCCAAATTCATTGTATAATACTTCCATAATAGCTAGACATACATCTAATCCTATTAAATCTCCTAAAGCTAATGGTCCCATTGGGTGGTTAGCTCCTAATTTCATAGCATTATCTATTCCTTCAGCTGAAGCTACACCGTCAGCTAAAATTCCTACTGCTTCGTTTATCATTGGAATTAATACTCTATTTACAACAAATCCTGCTGCTTCTTCTACTTGTACAGGAACTTTTCCTATTTCTTCAGATATTTTTTTGATAGTTTCTACTATCTCAACTGGAGTATTTAATCCTGCTATTACTTCTACAAGTTTCATAACAGGTACTGGGTTAAAGAAGTGCATTCCAATTACTGGTCTATTTAATCCTGCTCCTATTTCTGTTATTGATAATGATGATGTGTTAGTTGCAAATATAGCTTCTGGTTTGCAAATAGCATCTAACTCTTTAAAAGTTTGTTTTTTGATCTCCATATTTTCTAAGGCTGCTTCAATTACTAAATCACAATCTCCACAAATTTCTTTAGTTCCAGTTGTAATTTTTGCTAATACAGCATCTACAGTTGCTTGATCCATTTTTCCTTTAGCGATCATTCTTTCAAAACCTTTTGCTATTTTAGCTTTTCCTCTTGCTGCAAACTCCTCATTAATATCACAAAGAACTACTTCATATCCTTCAGTTTGTGCAAATGTTTGTGCAATTCCAGAACCCATAGTTCCAGCACCAATTACTCCTATTTTCATCTCAATGCCTCCTAAGTTTTTATATCTATTTTATCTAAAGAGTTTTTTCCTATCTATTTTTGAATCCTTCAACTTTTCTTTTTTCTAAGAATGCTTTCATTCCCTCTTTTTGATCTTCAGTTTCAAAACAACTTCCAAAAAGTTTCTCTTCAATTACAATTGCATGATCCATATCTGTGTTAAGCCCCTCATTTATAGCTTGTTTACAAGCTCTAACTGCGATTGGAGCATTTTTAGCTATCTTAGCTGCTAACTTTTTAGCTGCTGGCAATAACTCTTCTAATGGATATACTGCATTTACTAATCCTAATCTATATGCTTCATCTGCCTTTATATTTACAGCTGCATATATTATCTCTTTTGCTTTTCCTACTGGAATTAAACGAGCTAATCTCTGTGTTCCACCAAATCCTGGAGTTATTCCTAATCCTACTTCTGGTTGTCCAAATAAAGCTGTATCAGAGCAAAGTCTAATATCACAACTCATTGCTATTTCACAACCTCCACCTAATGCAAATCCATTTACTGCTGCAATTACTGGAATTGGGAAAGTCTCTATTCTTCTAAAAACATCATTTCCTATTTTACCAAAAGCCTCTCCTTCAGCTTTTGTAAGTGTACTCATCTCTCCGATATCTGCACCTGCAACAAAAGATTTTTCTCCAGCACCTGTTAAGATAAGTGCTCTTGTAGCTTCTAAATCAACATTATCTAACACTGTATTTAACTCTTTTAATACCTCGCTATTTAATGCATTTAAAGCTTTTGGACGGTTTATAGTTATTACTCCTACAAATCCTTCTTGTTCGTATGTTATAAAGTTCATTATGAACCTCCTTAGTTATAGGTTATTTTTATAGAAGTTAAGAGCAGAATCCTGCTCTTAACTTTATATAGATTAAGATAAGTGAGTTGTCAACTTACGACTAGTCCTCTCTCTTAACGATAGCAGAACATCCCATTCCTCCACCGATACAAAGAGTTGCTAATCCTGTTTTTGCATTACGTTTTTCCATTTCATGTAATAGAGTTACTAAGATACGACATCCTGAAGCTCCTACTGGGTGTCCTAAAGCGATAGCTCCTCCATTTACGTTTAATTTAGAAGTATCTATTCCTAAATCTCTTCCTACAGCTAATGATTGAGCTGCGAAAGCCTCATTTGCTTCTATTAAATCAAAGTCATTAATTTTCATTCCTGTTCTTTCAAGAACTTTTCTTGTAGATTCAACTGGTCCTATTCCCATTATTGAAGGATCTACTCCTCCTAATGCTCCATCTATCCATGTAGCCATAGGTTTTACTCCCAATTCTTTAGCTTTCTCTTCAGACATAACGATTATTGCAGCTGCTCCATCATTTATACTTGATGCGTTTCCTGCTGTTACCATTCCATCTTTTTTGAATGCTGGTTTTAATTTTCCAATTCCTTCAACTGTTGTTCCAGGTCTAGGTCCCTCATCTGTATCTACAATGATATCTCCTTTTTTACCTTTTATTACAACTGGAACGATCTCATCTTTGAATCTTCCCTCTTCTTGAGCTTTTACTGCTTTTTGTTGACTCTCAGCAGCAAATTTGTCTAACTCTTCACGAGTTAATCCCCATTGATCACAAATGTTTTCAGCAGTGATTCCCATATGATAGTTGTTAAATGCATCCCATAGGGCATCATTTACCATAGAGTCTACTAATTCTGCATTTCCTAAACGGTATCCATAACGTCCTTTTCTTAATAGGTATGGAGCTGAAGACATGTTTTCAGTTCCTCCTGCTACTACAATATCTGCCTGTCCTGATTGAATCATTGCTGCTGCCATATTTACTGTATGTAATCCAGATCCACATACTACGTTTAATGTAACTGCTGGAGTTTTTATTGATAATCCTGCTTTTAAAGATACTTGACGAGCAACGTTTTGTCCTAATCCTGCTTGAATAACGCATCCAAATAATACTTGATCTACCTTCTCAGCTGGAATTCCTGCTCTATTTAAAGCTTCCTTTACTACTACAGCTCCTAGATCTGCTGCTGAAACGTTACTTAACGCTCCTCCCATTGTTCCTAAAGCTGTACGACATGCTCCTGCTAAAACTACTTTTTTTGCCATAATCTTCTCCTCCATCCATCTTCAATGTGTGTTATAGATCACTTATGACCTTTTTATTTTTCATTCTTCATAAATAGATATTATCACATTGTCATTTTATTTGCAATAGGGTATTTTATCTTTTTTAATTTATGAGTGTTTTTTTATTTTACTACGAACTAATATTTGTCATATTTTTTTTGTATTTTTAAAATATATACTTCATATATATTTCATAATTCCTTCAAGTTCTCTTGTTATCGAATTTTTTGTAAGAATTCAATAATTAATTTTTATATTTTATAGTTTAAAAAATAAATAAAAAAGCTCTGTTCAACAGCTTAGTTTTTGATCGAACAGAGCTTTTAACTCTTTAATTTATTTAATTTTTTTCATAATAAACCTTATATAAAATATGATTCCCATTGGGATTAAACAAGAAACCATTTATATTATTTTGCAACCCAATTGTATAATTTTTGTATGCAATTGGAAACAGTGGAACCTCATCACTGATTATATTTTGAACTTTTTTATAATTCTCTTTTCTCTCAAAAGTAGAGGTAGTTTTTCTTGCTCTATCTAGTAAATTATCAACCTCAACATTTGAATAAAAACTTCTATTTCCAACTGGTCCAGCTGAAGATGAGTGTAGTAATGGATAGAAACCATAGTCAGCATCACCAGTGCTAACATACCAAAGTCCTATCAATAGATCATGTTCTCCCATTCCTGTGTATTGTAAAAAAGAAGATACTTCTAGTACATTTATCTCCACATCTATTCCCAACTCTTTTAAATTAGCCTGTATTATCTGGGCCATCTGTTGTCTTGAAGGCTCATCATATATCCAAAGTCCCAATTTTAAACTCTCTACTTCTGCCTCTTTCAATAACTCTTTTGCTCTATCTAAATTATACTCTCTAATCTTAGCCTCATCATCATAACCAAAAACATTTGGTGATAATATAGATTTTGGAACAACTCCATAACCTTCATATACTGTATTTATTATTGCCTTTTTATCAATAGCATACTCTATTGCTTGTCTTATACGCTTATCCTTTACTCTTTTAGTATTTATTGTTACAAAGTCACTACCTAAAGATACCTCATTGATCACTTTTAATTTTGAATTTTTTTCAATTCCCTTTATATCATTTGCTGAAATATCATAAGCTATATCTATCTCTCCGGTTTCAAGTGCTATCAGTCTATTTGAAGTTTCGGGGATAGTTTGGAAAACAAGATCCTTCATCCTTGCTTTTTCACCATAGAATTTGTCAAAACCTTTTAATATAACTTTTTCACTTAGGGACCAATCCTCAATTTTATATGGTCCTGTTCCCACTAGATCAATATCCTGTGAGTTTTTTGCAACTTCCTTAACAATAGCAGTTGATGAATGAGCTAAGTTGTGTAGCAATATTGAGGGTGAGTTATTTTGGTTAATCTTTAAAGTATAATCATCTATCACTTCCACACTCTCTATTGCTTCTACTAAAACTCTTGAAACAGGGATCTCCAAATTTCTTTCTAGACTCCTTTTTACATCCTCTGCTTTCATCTCATCTTCATTATGAAATAAAACACCTTTTTTCAATCTTAATATTATAGAACTATCCTCTTGTATCTGATAACTTTCAACAAGTTCTGTAACAATATTCCCCTCATTATCTATCGAAAAAAGATTGCTATATATCTGTTTTGTCACTGCTAATGTTGCACTATCAGTATGTCTATGTGGATCAAAAGATCTCGGTTTATAAGCTAAAGCAACCTTCAAGCTCCTATTCTCTATCTGTTTCTCCTCAGTTATACCACAGCCTACCAATATCAAAAGAAATACTAACGCCAAGTACTTTTTCATTCTTCCCTCCAAAATATTTTATATAAAAACAAATGTGTCGAATATATCCATATTTTTATATGGACTTGGTAATTTTTTCTTTACTTTCTCCCACAATTCTGAAAACTCTTCTCTATCCATTCCCACTAATTGAGTGGTTATCTGCTTTCTATACAGAAGACTTACACCACTACTATTTAATCCAGACACTATATACTGTTTAATCTCCTTGAAATTACTATCATCTATTTTTTCGAGAGAAAAATAGTGTGCCAATAGATTTTTATTTAAACAGTATTCCATTGTAAACAATTTTCTGAGAGATGAAGCCATAAAATCTAAATTTAAATTCACTGAAAAATTCCCAGCCTTCTCTCCTGTTGTTTTAATAAAAGGAAAGAAAACATCTTCAAAGTGATGACTCTGTATAGATTTTGTAAATATTTTAAAATTATTAAATATTGATGCTCTCTGTTTTTTCCTCTTCATAAAGCTCTCATCAACTAAATAAGCTGTTCCAAGATGCCTAAAAAGTGAGAATGTCAAATCTTGTGAATGTCCAAAATTATAGATTTTCTCCTCATAAGCTCTATTATTGCTCACTCTATCTATAAATTTTTGTGCCCTATCTAAAAGCTCACCCATATTATCCAATTGAAATATTTTCTCAAAAAGATTCTGTTTTAAAATAAGATCCCTTCTTCTAGACATTGAAAATTTCATCAAGCACTTCTCTATTGTTGTAGTTTTTATAAGTTGTTTAATAAAATCCTCATCAATATCAAAATAAACAGTATCATACTTATCTACAAGTGCTGTCTTATTGTCCTTTATCGCTTTTATCTTCTTTAACTCTTTGGCTAAAAACTCTAAATATGGCTCTTCAAACTCTTTAAAGTTTTCAATCTCCTTCTCTGATAGATCCGTATACTCTCCTAATATCTCATTCAACCTTATATAATCTACTATTGAAACTATTCCCTCTCTATTTATTCCAACAGCATTCCATGTATAGGTATATGGAATATAGTTAAAAAACTTATCAATTGTTAAGGCTACATACTGTGCTATACCTCCACCTAAAGAGTGTCCTGTCAAATATATACTCTTAGCATCCAAATTACAGTTCCTTATCAGATGATAGTATACCTCTACCCCTTCATAAAATTGAAGTGGAATCTTTCCTAATCCTATTGCCAAATCTGTCTCTACAAAATCTTTATATGCATCTTCTAGAGGATATTTTTCACTTCCTCTATAAGAAACAACATATTTTTCCTCTTTTTCAAATACCACTGCATAAAATCCCGAAGCCTTTCCCCCTATATTTTGAGATGTTCTATTATCTATGTAATATATTTTCCAATCATCTAAAATCTCAGAAAAATAATTCATAAATAACTCTCTATTTTTAGAGAGAAGTATAGAGAAAGTTCCTACTATAATTCTATTATTTTGTGGATTTTCAAATATCTCTCTCAAAGTTTTGCCATACTCAGCTTCTCCAAAATTACAATAGGATAGTATGCTCAGTAGTATATATTCCTTCATTCTTATCATAGTAACTCTCCTATAAATTTACTATTACTAATATAAGATATGTCACTGCCCAACCTAAAAATGCTCCTACCATTGTTTCAAAAAATGTATGTATTTTCCCCTCTATTCTAGAGTGAATCACTAAAATTGTCAAAACAAGAGTAAGAAAAAATATTTTAGGATTATCTGTTTGAGAAGTCACCAGTGTCAATATTGAAGTTGCCAATGCACTATGACCACTTGGAAATCCCCCTCTCAACGCTGTTCCCTTTCCTGAAATAGCTTTAATGCAGATTACAATTACTATTATTAGTACAAATATAGATAGCACTGTGTGTTGAAATGAGCTTTTTAAAACATAAAACATATCTCTCATATTTATTACTATCTTCTTCTCAAAGACTATATAACCTACAAATAAAGCGTTTATAGCCGTTACTAAAACAGCTCCAGCTGCAATATCCTTAGCTCTCTTAGCCAAAGGATGATATTTTTCAGTAACCATGTCCACACAACTTTCAATAGCTGTATTAAAAAGTTCAGCTATCCAGATTAGTGAAACACTTATGATTACAGCAAGAGCTTCATTTTTTCCAATATCTAAAAATAAAGATAGGATAAAGATTATAATTGTACAAAAACAATGAAATTTCATATGTCTCTCTGTTCTTATTGTTTCAAAAATCCCTTCAAAAGCAACATTAAACTTTTCTGTTACTCCTATATTTTTCCATTTATTTCTAGAATCTCCCATAGTATCACATCTCTCTAGTATATCCAAAAGTTCCTAATATCTCTTCCTCTTTGGCTCTCATCTCTATTTTATCTTCCTCTTCTATATGATCATATCCTAAAAGGTGTAAAATTCCATGAGTTAAAACATAGTATAGCTCTCTTTTTTCTGAATGATTATACTCTTTTGCCTGTTCTACTACTCTCTCTAATGAGATAACTATATCCCCTAATGTATCATAAGGTCCTATATCAAAATCTTCAGTCTCATGATAAGCAAATGAGATAACATCAGTAGGCTGATCCTTATCTCTATACTCTCTATTTATTACTTGAATCTCATCATTTCCTGTAAATAAAAGTGACATATATACTGGAGCCTCTGACTCATACTCCTTTGTTAAAACTTTCTCTACATACTCCTTTATCTCATTCTCATTTACTAAATCATCAAATCCCTCTATCTCTAAAGACATCTCTAATATCAATTCCATATACTATCTCTCCTTATATTTTATTTTTGTCCTGGATATTTAATTCTAACATGGTGAATACTTACTAAAGTTTTTACAAAAGTTTTTATTATAACCTCTATCTCCTTAAAAGTAAGATTCGCTTCTGATAACTGGTTATCCTCTATTTTTCCGTTTATTATCTTTCTAATCATATTCTCCATTGCCATTGGTGATTTCTCATCCAACGATCTTATAGCTGCTTCAATAGAATCTGCTAGCATTATTATTGCTGATTCCTTTGTTTTAGGTTTTGGACCACTATATCTAAACTCCTCTTTTTCAACATTCGGATCTATATTCTTTGCTGCATTATAAAAGTATGCTAAAAATGTAGTCCCCTGATGTTCATACATAATATCCCTTATCTCTTTAGGGATTTGATACTCTTTTGCTAGCTCTGCTCCATCTTTAGTATGTGAGGTAATTATTAGTGTACTCATAAATGGTGAAATCTTATTATGTGGATTCTCTCCATTTTGTTGATTTTCTACATAAAATTTAGGTCTCTTTGTCTTTCCTAAATCATGGTAATATGAAGCTACACGGCAAAAAACTGCATTTGCTCCTATGGCTGTTGCTGCGTTTTCTGAAAGTGTGGCTACCATCACTGAGTGTTGGAATGTTCCTGGAGCTTCCACTGATATTTTTTTCAAAAGCGGGTGTGATAGATCTCCTAACTCCAACAATCTAAATATAGTTAATATATTAAAAGTCTTTTCAAAATATGGCAAGAACGCTATTGTTAACATTCCTGATACAAGACCAGAAAGTAAAATTGACCCTACTATAATTGCAATAGTAAAGCTCTCCACCTCTGAAAAATATGAGAGCAGTAAGTACAATGTTACTTTTAGTATAGACAATTGTATTCCTGCTGCTATTATTCCTGATCTCGTTGTTATTTTAGAAACAATATGAGCTGCAAAAGCCATTGATATGAAGTATATTGTAAAATACTGTAGATTGTAGTTCAATATCGGCATCAGAAAAAATAACATAAATGAAAATAGTGATATTGCATAGGTTTTATCAACCAAGAGTATCAATAGAAAAAACGCTGTATCAACAGGAATAAAATACATCCAATCGTTGTTTAACACTCTAAAAGTGAGGAGTATCCCTGCTAAAATCAACATTGAAGATCTGTAATAATTCTTATTTAAGATTATTTTTTTATAATTATTGAAAAACAAGCTATAAAACAGTGATGAGATTATCCCTAAATAAAGAATATTAGCAAAGATCAAGGAAAAACTCTTCTTATAAGAGTAGATCCCACAAGCTTCTAATATCTTTATCCTTCTCTCATTCAACACTTCTCCTGTTTTAGCTATGAGTGTTCCAGCCTTTATCTCAACATATTGATCACTTATCTGAGAAACTTTCTCCTGAATATTTTTCTTTGTTTTTACCTCATCATAGATATAGTTTGGTGAAACAAAAATATCCACTATTTTTTTCTCTAAATCATTTAATTTTTCATATTTTTTATCCACTGGTGTCCTATAAAAAACACCATTTTTCTCTTGAACTATCCCCTCTTTATAAGCTTCTACTAAGAATTTTCTACTTCCTCTCTCTATCCTATCAATCTCTTTTTCTTTGAGAGATACAAGTTCCTCTATCAAGTTTTGTGGAATCTTCTTATTTGTATTTCTCTCTAGGAGATTAGCTTCTAACTCGGTTACTATACCATTTTTCAATTGATTGATACTCTTGAAAAAGTCATCAAAGTAATCTAGGTATAATTTTTCTACATCTGAAGAGTAAATATACTCTTTCCCTGATTCTTTGATTATCCCCTCTATTATCTTCTCCTTAGCACCCTGATCCTTAAAGATAATAGTGTTTGGTGCATATAGATCAGCCTTAACTATATCTCCTACCTTGTAGTTATTTTGATTGGATAACAAAGAGATTTTTGAGGAAAATGCTATGATAAACATAACCAAAATTATATATATCAATTTCTCTCTCAAGGAGTACTCTTTGGAGTAAATATTTTCATCACTATATCTATTTCTCTTTACTTCAAACTGCAGTTTCAATCCAAAGAGATTTATAGTTTTCATTTTTTACCACCTTTCAATTCTTTTATAATATCTTTTAAAATCTCTGATTTTGAAAGAACATTTATATTTTTTGTTGGAATAGAATCTATAAAAAATCTTCCATATCTCTTGGTAACAACTCTATTATCTAATATAGTTATTGTCCCTGAATCAGTTTTACTTCTTATCAATCTTCCTATTCCCTGTTTAAATTTAATTACAGCCTCTGGAACCTGATATTCCGTAAATGAATTTTTTCCCTGTGCAGTGATATGCTCAATTATCGCTTCTGTAACAGGATCACTTGGAACTTTAAATGGAAGTTTTACAATTATTACATTACTTAGTTGATTTCCTTTTATGTCAACACCTTCCCAAAAGGAATCTGTTCCAAATAAAACAGGATTTTTTCCTGCAGTATACATATTTACTAAATGTGTTCTTGAAGTCATTCCCTGAATAAATAGCTGTATACCATTTCTCTCTAACTCCTCTCTTATCATATAATAAACATAGTTTAACATCTGATAAGAGGTAAATAATACAAAGGCCTTTCCCTTTGATGCTATGAGTTGTGCCTTCAAAAACTCTGAAACATCATCTATAAAATTTTTCTCTGAAGGATTTGGTACATCATTAGGAATATAAACCTTCATCTGTCTATCATAATCAAAAGGAGAGTGTATTACCTTTTCCAAAGTATTTTTATCCAAACCTATAGATTCTTTAAAATAACTAAAATCACTTCCTATTGCTATTGTTGCTGAAGTGAAAATTATCTGTTTCAAATTCAAATATAGATTTTTTTGCAACTCTCCATCTATCTTTAGAGGTGTAGCCACAAGTTTTGAATTACTTTTTCTACTATTTACCTCAATCCAATAGATAAATTCATCATCTGAAAAATCATGGATAAATCTGAAATTATTTATAAAACCATCTAACCTATCTACATATTTAGAAAAATCATTGATATGACCAGCTGTATCCTCTTCATCTTTCAACTCTTTTATAAGTTCTCTAACCTTTCTAATATAGGAGTTGTAATCACTTAAAAAACTATCCTTATAATCTGTCAACGTATTTAAAAATGGAGAATTTTCCATCTCCTCTTTCTTTGCTCTAAAAGTGAAAGTCCCCATTTCTCCCTTTGAAAATACATCTATAATATGGTTAAAATACTCTCTTCCAGAAATATAAAGAGATTTGTGTTTGAGTTTAATCTCTTCAATCTCTCTCTCTAATATACCTCTACTATCTATTTCAGCACTTTTTATATATTTAAGTATAAAATCTAAAGCCCCTGTATTTTTTTTCTTTCCTTCAGTTGTAAATATCTGATTCATAGTCTTGGTAAAACTATACTTAGAAGCTTCATAAGAGAAGTAATCTCTTGCTACTTTTTCTATATTGTGTGCCTCGTCAAATACGACAAGTCCATACTCTGGCAATATAGAGTACTCTGTATTAAAACCTATCTCCTTTCTAATAGCTAGATCAGAGAAATACATATGATGATTTGTTATCAATATATCAGCTTTCTTCTTCTCCTCTCTAGACTTTAAAAAGAAACACTCTGCTTTATACGGGCACTTATTTCCTGAACACATATCTGTCTCACTCTGAAATAGCTCCCAAACACTGTTATCAACTTCAAAAGGTAATTCTCCCTTATCTCCTATCTCAGTTTGTTTTCCCCATTTTATGATCTCTACAAACTGATTTTTTTGTGAAGGTGAAAAATCCTCAATAATTGAGGTATCTCCCATAGCTAAATTATGGTATTTTCTATTGCATAGATAGTTCCCACGACCTTTTACAAGAATATATTTAAAATCTCCCTGTATCACTCTTTTGGCTATTGGAATATCCTTATTTAGCAGTTGCTCTTGTAAATTTATAGTATTAGTTGAAATAACAACTCTTTTTCTATTTTTTATTGCCCACTCTATACTTGGTATCAAATAAGCCAAAGTTTTTCCTGTTCCTGTTCCAGCCTCTACTATTACAGGTATCTCTGAATTTAATCCCTTCTCTATATGCTTTGCCATATGTAGTTGTTCATCTCTATATTCAAAGCCCTTAAAAGTTTGAGATAATAATCCTGTTTTTTCAAAGTACGGAGCTATATCTATCTTTACATTCTCATCTTTAAATAGTTCTATTATAACATAGATATCTGATACATCATTATTAACTATATATGAAGCCCCGTCCATTCTATTAGAATATATTGATGCAACCTCTATATCTGCATCTGATGGATAAAGAAATCCAGAAGGGTGATTGTGTATAATTACCTCACCTTTTCTCATAGCCTTTAGAATAGCAGGAACAGAATAACTATTTCCCCTAGCCAATACTTGGACCTCTTGAACTACTCCATTTTCATCTGGGATTCCTCTAAAAAACACTTCATTTCCTTGAGCTTCAGCTATTTCTATTCTCATAACTTCCCTAGCTGCAGATGAAATCTTATCTTTTATATCCATAAATTTCCTTTCTTTATATTTTTTTATTACTATTATAATACATCTTTTTTGAAAAAATAGCAAGTTAAGAAAATTCTTATCTTCTAAAAAAAACTTTATTTTTTTTAGAAAGTATGGTATAATAAATTTGGTCCATTGTACAAGAAAAGGTGTCTCTTTTGTAGCTTAACTTAAACAAATTAAAAAGAACTTCTGTCAATTTCAGATTGACATTTTGTTTAAATTATGTTATCATCTTATGGAAAAAATAAAAAAATTGTTTTTTAAAACTTAGGAGGTTTTTAATTTGGCACATTCAAGATCAGCTAAAAAGAGAGTATTAGTAGCAGAAAGAAACAGAGAGAGAAATCAAGCAGTTAAATCTAGAGTTAAAACTATGGTTAAAAAAGTTTTATCAGCTGTAGAAGTTAAAGAAGTAGAAGCAGCTAACGCAGCTTTATCAGTAGCTTACAAAGAGTTAGATAAAGCAGTTTCTAAAGGAATCATGAAGAAAAATACAGCTTCTAGAAAGAAAGCTAGATTAGCAGCTAAAGTAAACGCACTTTAATTTGTACCTAAGGATATCCGTTAAAGGATATCCTTTTTTCATATCTAAACTTTGAAGGGGGTTATATTATATGATAAAACTTATAATACTAGATGTTGATGGAACTTTAACCGATGGGAAATTATATATGGACGATAAAGAAAATTGCCTCAAAGCTTTTGATGTTAAAGATGGTTTTGCAATAGTCCAATGGATTAAATTGGGTGGTATAGTAGCTATAATAACTGGAAAGTCTTCTGAGATTGTCAGAAGAAGAAAAGAGGAGTTGGGAATACAAGAGTTGGCTCAAGGTGTTAGTAATAAAGTAGTCGAACTTAATAAACTCATTGAAAAGTATGGTATCACTAAAGAGGAAATCGCCTATATTGGAGATGACATTAATGATCTAGGTGTAATGAAGGAAGTTGGTTTTTCAGCTTGTCCAAAAGACGCTGTATCTGAAGTCTTAGAAAGAGTTGATTACATCTCTAGTAAAAATGGTGGAAATGGTGCTGTAAGAGAGATCTTTGAAAAGATTATGAAAGAAAATGGTATGTGGGAAAAAGTTTTAGATAGATATCTAAATGAAAAATAAATCAATAAATTTTATACAAAAAAGGGGCTGTTGCAAACTTAATAGCTATATGTTTTAAAATTAGCTAAAGAGATTTTTTAATCTCTTTGGCTTTTTTATTTTTAAAATAAAAAAAGGTATAAAGTACTCGAAATTTTTTCAAATTTCTAATACAATATA